>NZ_VUNH01000002.1 GCF_009695745.1 Pyramidobacter porci | reverse complement strand
GCCAACGAGGTTTTGCCGAAGCTCATCGTCAGGCACAACCGGAAGTTTGCCGTCAATCCGGCTGAGGGTGAGGACGTTTATGTGAAGCCGGAAGGCAAGGTCGATTGGAATTTTCTCTTTGCGCGGCTATAGTGTTACAAATGAAGTGAGACTCAGCAGATATACAAAAGCGGTTGGTTCCTTTAGAATGTAAGTCACCACAACCAAGCATACTAAGGAGGGCCCAACCGCCATGAATACTATAACACAAACCCGGCGATATCTTCCACACGAACTCCACACTAAATATCATGCCTGTCAACTCTACCGCTCCACAAAAGATGTCAGCTTTGTCTGCAGGCGTTATCACATTTCCAAGGCTTCTCTGTTTCGGTGGATCAAGGTCTTCGACGGCTCTCAAGAATCTCTTCAAAACAAGTCCCACAGGCCGATCACGCCGCATCCCAAAGCTCATACGGAGGAGGAACTGACCTGGATCCGTAACCTTCACCGCAGGAATCCGAACATCTCGCTCTGCGAGCTCTATGGCAAGCTCCGAATGGAACGCGGGTACGATCGCCATCCCGGTTCTCTGTACCGCGTATTTAAGCGTCTGGGGTATTCCAGCAGCGCTCCTTCGACTAAAAAGCCCTACAAACCCAAGCCGTACAATACGCCCACGCAGATCGGCATCAAGTGGCAGATGGACGTTAAATATGTTCCTGCTCCCTGCTATCACGGGCAAATGCCTCAGAAGTTCTACCAGTACACCGTCATCGACGAGGCTTCCCGAGAGCGCTTCATTTATCCTTACATGGAACAGAGCAGCTACTCTAGCTGCGATTTCCTCAAGCGTGCTATTGCTTACTTCAAATACAGGCCTCAGGTCCTCCAGACAGATAATGGAGCCGAGTTCTGTCACTTTAAGAAGACGGACCGTATTCATCCGCTGGACGTCCTCTGCAATGCGCTGGGCGTCGAACACAAGCGGATCCGCCCCCGTATCCCCAGGCATAACGGAAAGGTCGAGAGGAGCCACCGTAACGACCAGGAGCGTTTCTATAACTTCATGAGCTTTTACTCTTATCTTGACCTGCAGACCCAGATGGAGCACTACCTTCGCAGGTCTAACAGCATCCCGATGGCAGTGCTGGGGTGGCGGTCTCCTCTCCAGATGCGGCAGCATTTCAGCAAGTCCACACAGCCGTGAACGACTTACAAATAAGGACAACTTCTGAGCTTTTATTTTTGCGCTGATTCGGTCTCACATCATTGACCAATGTACAGATTGGAATTTTCTCTTTGCGCGGCGGGGTTTCCGCAGGACGGATCACGGCGGCATGATCTCCTATGGAAGCCGGCGGTATGTTCCGGCAGCGGACGATTGTCTCGGGATGGCCAACACGACGGTTGAGGTGCGCGAAACGTTGACGGGAGAGATGTGGGCTGTTTATAAGGGCAAACGGATTGCCATGAGCAGTTATGCTGACTTTTTTACTGGCTATTGACACGCGCCTCATATCATCGAAACATCCCGCAATCATTTTTTCAATAAAATCGGTATACTCACTATTGACATTGGTATACCACATCAATATAATATTGCAAAGTATCAGATTAGGGAACAGATCTTTTGCGACAGCATTGGCATTAAGTATTCTAACGCTTTATCAATTCATGCTCTTCGGCAACGGTTCCAATCATTCCTTTCGGTCTGGAAATTTGCTCCCAGCCGAAAAAATTCAGAGGAGGATTCATATGGAAGGCAAGACAACAAGGAAGTCCTTGACGTTACGGTTCTTGGACAAGATCGAGGTTGTCGGCAACCGCATGCCCCCGCCGATGATTATTTTCGCGTTTTTAACGCTGCTTGTCGTTGTCATTTCGGGAATTGGTTCGGTTTGGGGCTGGAGCGCGACGGGCGAAATTTTCAATAAGGCTACACAGAAAATCGAAGCGACAACGATCAACATTGTCAATCTGTGTAGCATAAATGGACTGCGCTATATGATCGGCAATCTGACCAAAAATTTTATGAGCTATCCTTCCTTGGGAATGATGCTCACCATGATGTTCGGCATCGGCATCGCAGAATACTCCGGCTGGCTCAACGGGCTTATTCGCAAAGCCGTTCAGATCACCCCGCATAAGCTTGTAACGCCCATGGTCGTTTTTATCGGGGTTATGAGCAATCTGGCCGAAAACGCGGGATACGTGCTGTTTGTGCCTTTGGCCGGTATGATTTTCAAAGCCTGCAACAAGCATCCTTTAGCGGGAATTGCCGCCGGTTTCGCCGGAGTTTCGGGAGGATTCGCCGCCAACCTCATGATTAGCTCGAACGACGCCGTGCTCAGCGGCTACTCCGACATCGCGGCCAAAATCATCAATCCGAACCATTCGGTGCTCCCGTCAAGTAATTATTACTTCATGGCAACCTCAGTATTTCTTCTTGTCATTGTCGGTACGTTTATCACCGAAAAGGTGATCATTCCCAGACTTGGAGAATATAAGCCCAATATAGATCCTTCCCTTAGCGTCCCCAGTGACAACATTGGCGATAACGATGAAAAAGCGCTGAAGATCGCCAATTACGTGTTCTTAGGTATGATTCTGTTTCTTGCTGTCTCCTGCATTCCGCAGACGTCCTGGCTGAGGAACCCCAAGACAGGCAGCCTGATCAAAGGATCGCTCCTTCTTGACTCTATCGTGCCGTTGCTGACGATTCTGTTCTTCGTTCCGGGCTTTGTTTACGGGAAAATTTCCGGCAAATTCAAGACAAGCAGGGACGTTTACAACGGCTTCAGCGCCTCTATCCGAGTTCTTGCGGGATTTATCTGCGTGTCGTTCGCCGCCTCTCAATTCACGAACTACTTTAAATACAGCAACTTGGGCAGCATTCTCTCCATCAACGGCGCGCATTTTCTACAGCAGCTGAACGTAGGCGCTATTCCGTTGATGATCGTGTTCATTCTGGTCACAGGGTTCTCAAACTTGTTCATGGCTTCGGCATCGGCCAAATATGCCATTTTCGCCCCCGTTTTCGTTCCGATGTTCATGACGCTAGGCATCTCTCCCGAGCTAACCCAAGTCGCTTTCCGCATCGGTGACAGCAGCACCAATATCATTGCCCCCGTGCTTTCGTCTCTACCGATCATTCTTGACGCCATGAAGCGCTATGATAAAGACAGCGGCTTGGGAACGCTTGTTTCCTGCATGCTGCCGTTCTCTATCGCCATCATGGTATCTTGGACTGTAATGCTCGTCGTTTGGATGCTTTTGAAACTCCCGCTTGGCCCCGGAGCTTTTATTTATCTTAATGCTGCCATTTCATAAAACAGCGGCAAGTGCGCCTCAGCGTACTTGCCGCGTTTGTCAGAAGAGGAATATCCATGAATCAATATTATTTCAACAGCATAGAAAAGTGGATTGAGCAATACGAAGAGAGAATCATCGCCAGCGTGAAACGTCTCGTTTCCATCAACAGCGTCGCGGAACCGGAAAGCGACGTCAAGCCTTACGGACAAGGCTGTCGTAAGGTCCAGAGCGAATTCTGCCAACTGGCAAAAGATTTTGGTTATACTTGCACGTCTTACGATGACCGCGTTATTCGCGTAGACACCCGTCAGTCGGATGCAAACCGCCGGCCCGACATCGGCATTTGGGGACATTTGGATGTCGTTCCGGCGGGACACGATTGGAAATACAAACCATTTGCTCCCGTCATCGACAAAGGTTTTCTCATCGGGCGCGGCGTCAGAGACGATAAAGGTCCGGCCGTCGCCGCTCTTTATGCCTTGAAATGTCTGCAAGATTTAAGGATTGAGCAAAAACACCATATCAGTTTATATTTGGGGTTGGAAGAGGAAAAGGGTATGTCAGACGTCCTCTGGCTGAAAGAACACGATATCCCCTTTCCCAAGATGAACCTTGTGCTCGATTCTCGCTATCCCGTCTGTTACGGAGAAAAGGGTATTCTCAGCATTGTCGTCGGCGGCCGCAAGCCGCTTTGTGAAAACGTGTTGAGTCTGAGCGGAGGCGAAAGCGAGAATTCGGTTGCCGGACGCGCGCGCATGGAAATTCGTGCCCTTTCGCACGCGCCGATTCCCGAAGCGCTCCCTGATTGGCTCGCAGTCACGTCTGGCGCCGGGAAAATCGCCGTCGAGACGCAGGGGTTGTCTAAGCACGCCGCGCATCCAGAAAACAGCGAGAATGCCATATATCGTCTTTTTGCGGCCGCTAGCGGCACGCTTCCCGGCTGCGAATCGCTGCATCGCTGTTTGGCCGATGCGCTCGCTCCCGGGACGATAAAACTATTTAGGGATTTCGCGCAACTTTCCAGCAATATTTACGGTGAAGGTCTGGAGATCGCGGCTCAGGACGAAATCAGCGGGAAATTAACGACGGTCGCTTCTTTGCTGTCAATGGAAGACCGACTCTGCAGCGTCACATTCAACATCCGCTATCCCATCGCTCTTGGTCGGCATGATCCCTTGATCAGCGCAATCACGCGTACCTTGCAGAAGCACGATATGCAGCTTGTCAGGTTCTCGGGAAAAACTCCCGGATATTCCCCGAAAGATCATCCATTGCTCGTCAATCTGATGAATACTTACAACACGTTCACTGGGCAGAGCGCTCACCCCTTTACAATTGCAGGAGGCACATACGCTCGGATGCTTCCGAACGGGTTCGGTTATGGCTTCCGCCTGGAACCGGAGCCGGTCACACCTGCTGGTATGTTTCCTCCGGGACACGGCGGAGCGCACGCCGCCGACGAAGCGGTAAACGTGGCTCATTACAAAAAGCAACTCGCATTGCTGATTCTCTCCCTCGCAGAGTGCCAGAAGACAAAATTTTAGTTCAAGCGCAATAAACAAGACCGCAAACCAAGAAAAACGCACGGCGAGCTCAGTAAAACGTTCTGCAGTGTTTTGCTACTACACACAATCCCTGCAACAAAGAGTCTTCTCGCGGGAAATTTTTTCCTGACAGGAGACTCTTTTTGTACGGCTAAGCGCCGACACAAAGGACGACGATTGATACATTTTATGTAATATAATCAATCTTAATCTTACATTAAGGAGATATCATGAATAAACTGCTTTCGCTCTGCCCGCAGGGGCAAAAGCTCAAGACGAGTCTTGCCGTCCACGAAACGGCGACAATCCCGCCATTGTGCCTCCGCGGCGCTTCCGCGGGGCCGACACTGGTTGTCACTACCGGCATGCACGACTGCGAGTTCGTGAGGGCCGAAGACGATCGGCTCCTTTTTCGACGAGCTGGATCCGGCGGTGCTGCACGGCAGCCTGATCGTGCTGCCATTGGTCAATCCCTTGGGATTTTGCGTCGAAGCCAAGCAGGTAGTGCCGCAGGACGGCAAAAACCTGAACCGTTTTTTCCCGGCTCGCCGGACGGCACGCTGAGCCAGCAGCTGGCCTACGTCGTCGAGCAACAGATCTATCCCGGCGTCGATTTCCTGATCGATCTGCACGGCGATGACATCAACGAAGATCTGACGCCGCTGGTGCTCTTTCCCGCCGCAGCGCAGCCGGAAGTAAGCGCCCGCTCGCGCGAGGCAGCATGCCGCCTACCGGCCCCCTACCGGGTACGTTCTTCGGCGAAGAACAGCCTTTACGGCTGGGCGGCGCAGTGCGGCATGCCGACGATATTGCTGGAACTCGGTGTGCTGGGGCGCTGGGCGCCGGAGCTGATCCGGCGGTGCCGGGAGAGCCTGCACAACCTCATGGATTTTCTCGGCATGACGAGCGTACGGCGGCGATCAACGCCGCACAGCGCGAAAGCCGGCGCGCCGTCTACGACGAATCGCCCGCCGACGGTTTCTGGGTCCCAACGGTCCAAGCTGGCCATGCTGTCGCTGCCAGCACGCGTCTCGGCACGCTCAGCGACCTGAACGGCTGCTCGATCCAAGAGTTCCGCGCCCAGTTCGGCACCACGATCATGTACTATACGAGCACTCTCGGCGTCAAACGCGGCGATCCGCTGGTCGCCTACGCGGAATTCGAGGAAAACGAGTGACGTTGTTCCTCGGCGCAAACGCGAATGTTCTCCATGTCCTCCAAAGGCGTCTCACAAAGCGAACTACAACACAGAACGCGCAGCGGTCGAAAGAATCCCGTACCTGTAGCCTCTCGGATGGCGGACGTATCTCCCATCGTCATTCCCATCAAGAAGCGGCATCAAAACCACCGAAGTTTTCCACCGGGACATAAAGCAACGAGGTCCGCTGACTATTCCTCATCGGACCTCTAGCATATAAAATGTTCCACGCGGAACAAAAACGACCGGTACACGACGTTCGCGCCTCCGCCGACACTTGATACGGTTTTCTCGACCGGAACGCATCGCCCCTATGCCCGGAGCGTTTCCAAAGGTCTTCCCTCGCGCAAGGCGGCCTCGACTGTTGCGCGGCCTGCGCAACTCGCGCGGTGGATTTTCTCAACCCCCGCCCTCTCGAAGCTCATCCAGCGCTTTCATCGCTCGTCGGCATGAATGGAGATGCCCTTGTTTCCGCGTTTTCTCCGCGGCGGCGTCCTTTCTCGCAGGAAAAACGACTGAAATGACGCAGCGAAAACGTGCACACCTTCTTTTTTTACTGCGGCTGGCTCAACTGCTGTTGTTCGGCTTTCTGGATCAGAAAAGAGATCAACACTTCCACAGCCTTGGTCTCGCACAGGCCGTAGACGAGATGGAAAGCGCGATACACTGCCGGTTTGAAGGTCAGCACGGCGACGGCCGGCGAGGTTTGAGCGGCGAAACGCGAGACGATGCCCGCTTCAGCACCGTTAGCGACGGCGTTGACCACGCCCATGGTGTGGCCGAACTGCAGCTCCGGCTCTTTGAAATTGCCCGTGCGGCTCTTGTAAACGCGCTCCCATGTCTGGCGGCTGCCCGAGCCGGAGGTGCGTCCCACAAGTTTGAGCCCGCCGATCTCTTCCATGGGGATGTATTTTCTCGCGGCGAGCGGATGATTGCGGTTGACGATCAGCACCAGCTCGTCGTGATAAAAGGGCAGGCTGGTGAAACCCGGCAGGTTCCGGTCGGAGCCAATCACGGCAAGGTCGGCTTTTTTGTCGGAAAGGTCCTCGAGCGCCGACTGCGAATCGCCTTGCGTGACCTGAACGCTCACGCCGGGATGCTTTTCCATGAATTCCACGAGGACCTCCGGCAGAATGAAATCGCCGGGGATGGAACTGGCGCTGATGCGCACCGTGCCGTAAAGTTCCTGAGAGATCTCGGCGATCTGGATCCGCGCTTTCTTGCGGGTATCCAGCATCTTCAGCGCCGCTTTGTAGAGCACCGCGCCTTCCGACGTGAGCGTGGAGTGTTTGTGCCCGTTGGCGAACATGGAAGCGCCCATTTCCGCTTCGATGCGGGCCACGCGTTTGCTCACGGCCGGCTGCGAAACCCCCAGAGCAGCGGCGGCAGCGGATATGCTTCCCTTTTCCACGATGGAAACGAACGTCTCCAATTCCTTGAAATCCATGTAATCAGCTCCCTTGCCGTCAAAGTCTATAAATAAAAAGAATGAAGTGTCAGAGACATTATACATGAAATTCGCCGTTTGGGGTACTTGTCAACAGAAATTTATTGTAGTATAGTACTTGTACACTAATCAACAGGGAGGTCTTTTTGATGACTCTAGGTCTTCGGATCCGTACGCTTCGCAAGGCGCTCAAGATGACGCAGCAGCAGCTCGCCGACGCGACGGAAGTCAGCAGAATTTACATTCAGGCGCTCGAGAGCAATCGCCGCAGTCCTTCGATGAAACTGCTCCACCGTCTTGCCGACAGGCTCGGCGTGGAGACCTCGGACCTGCTCGAGGAGTTTCCCCGCGACAACGGCGGTCGTTTGCAGCTGGAAGAGCTCTTCGCCGGTCCCAAGCCGATGGAAATCTGGTACCGCAGCCACAAGCTCTCCGAAAAGGACGTACACATGGTCCACCGGCTGATCGATGCCGCTCTGTCGGACTGGGAAGGCGAGCCGAAGCGTGGCAGAGCAAAGGGCGTCAGAAATTAGTGACGAAGAGGAATTTGTTCTTCCGCCGCCGCCCCGGTACATCGAGCCGTCGATCCTGAAAGAGGCGGCGGAGTGGCAGGGATTGGACGAGTTCGGCGCGCTGGCCAAGCTGGAAGAGCGCGTTTCTCTCGAGGTCGAGACGGCGCGCGTGCCGATGGGCCCCGACATGTGGGGCTTCACCTACACCAATCGCGAGCTGCGCCGCTGCCGCATCCACCTCAACAGCCGCCTGCCCCGCTTCTGGCAGAGTTTCGCCCTGTTCCACGAGATCCACCATCTGCTTCACGACAGCCGCGGCTGCTACTTCTGGTCGCAGACCAATGCCAACATGAACAGCTACGAGTACCAGGCCGACCAGTTCGCCTGGGCCGTGCTGATGCGCGAGTGGTCCGACGGCGGCGGGGAGAGCGAAGAGTTCGGCGAGTGATTTTCCGTCGGGAAAAGATCGAATCGAGGAGGCCATTTTATGAGAAAGATATTTCTGTTCCTCTGCGTTTTCGCGCTGGCGTCGTCCGCCGCCGCGGGTTTCGCCTATAATATCGACGTCACCGTCGGCGGCGTCAGGTACACGGGACGCACGTTCGGCAACGGCGTCGAATACCGCGTGGGCGGCAAAGTCGCCGGCTACGCGAAGACGATGGGCGGAGTGCTGACCTACACCGCGCCGAACAACGCCACGCTCGGCACCGTGCGCAAGGTGGGCAACTACTGGGAATATCGCGACGCCCGCAACGCCCCTATCGCCCGCGTGGAAGAGCTGGGCGGACGCCATACCTACAAGAGCGCGAACGGCAGCGTCATCGGCTACGCCGTGCCGCTCGGGGGCCGCACCGAATACCGCGCCGGCAACAACGCCACGATCGGCAGCGCCGACACCAACACGCTGCCGTTCCGTCCCATCCCGCTGGAGAATTATCTGAAACAGCAAAAGAAAGCGCCCGCCGCCAAGGGCGTGTGCCTGACCCGCGTCACCAAGCTGACGCCCGGCGGGCAGGCGGTCGGCGCGGGGCTGCAGCTGGGCGATTTTCTGATCGCCTTCGCGGGTAAGGATTGGACGATTTTCGACCTGCTGAACGCCTCTTACGAAGTGATGCATCCTAAAGTTGCCGAAAAGGTCAGGGCGACCCGCGAGGACGAGCATCTCGTCATGATCGTCTACCGTCCCGTCCCCGGCGAGCGCGACCACGCCGGCGGCGCGATCGTCGCGCTGGCGCCGATGTCCCCCGGCAAAAAGGGGTATACCTACACCACGGCGGCGGACTGCGAATATTACACGGTCGCCGGATCGAAAAAGTACGCCGCCGAAATCGAGGCCATCTACGAGCGCTGGCTTGAACAGGAAAAGGCCAAGGCGGAACAGCCCGCCGGCGCTCCGGAGAAGTCGCCCGAAGACGGCGGCGCGCCCGGGAAAAGCTCCGCTTTGAACGCCGCGCTTCGTGTGCTTGAACTGCTGGCCGCCATCCTTGGCTGATTCATCGAGCGAAAACGGGGAACGCCGGAATTTTTTCGGCGCTCCCCGTTTTTTGTGGCGTTCGGGGCGATTACGGCGCTTGGCCGGCAAAAAAAATTTCCGTTTTCCCGATCGGCGGATTTTTGCCGTTGACGGACGGCACCGCTTTTTGTAAAATATTAATGTACTTTTGTTTATTAGCGATGAAAGAGGTGTTATCCATTGGAAGCGAATAAATTGCAGGAACTTTTGCGCAGCAATCTGGACTCGATGCCCTCCAAGGCGCGCCGCGTCGTCGAATACCTTCTCACCCACATGCGCGAGGCGGCCTTCGTCTCCATCGGCGACGTCGCCGAACAGCTGAACGTCTCCAAGGCACAGCTCGTGCGCGTAGCGCGCATTCTCGGCTTCAAGGGCTACGCCGACCTCAAGAGCGCGCTCAAGGAATCGGTGCTCGAACAGGTCAATCCCGCGGCGATGCTGGCCCGCGCCATGAGCGAGGAGGGCGATCTTTCGGAGCGCATCCGCCAGATGGAGCACGCCAATCTCGAAGACACGTGGAACCGCCTGCGCGTCGAAGACGTGCGTTCGTTCTGCGAGCTCGTCAAATCGGCCGAGGCGATCTACTGCGCCGGCTGGAGCATCTCCGGCATGATGGCCGAATGCCTGCACAGCCGCCTGCGCGAGCTGGGGCTGCGCGCCCACCAGATGTACCCCGGTTCCGGCTGTCTGACGCTGATCGAGCAGGCCCGCAGCATCCGCAAAAGCGATTTGATCATCGCCTTCGACCTGCCCAGCTACTCGGTGCTGCTCACCGAGGCGCTGCAGCGCGGCCGGCGCAACGGCGCCAAAATCGTCACCGTCACCGACAGCCCCGCCGCGCCGATCTGCAGCGACGCCGACCTGTCGTTCTTCGTCAGCGACAACAGCCCCACCTTCGGCAGCAGCCTGATCGGGCCGCTGTTTTTGATCCACATCCTCACCTCGCGCCTCTCCATCGACATGGGCGACGCGGCCATGGAAGCGCTGGCCGAGCAGAGCAGGATCCTTCGCGACGAGCGCCTGTACCACCCCGTCTACTCGCTGCGGTATTGATTTTCCACATAAAAATCCAGCCCGAACGTTATCTCCCGGCGGGGAGGCGTTCAGGCTGGATTTTTATTTGCGGCGGGCGAAGCGCTCACAGACATCCACAAAGTTGCGGGCCAGCTGCGGGTTGCCGGCGAAGTGCAGGTGGAGATACGAGGCCAGCACGTTCGCGCTCGCGTAACCGGCGGCGTAGCTCGCACCGGCGCGTTTTTTGACGAAGCGCCAGGCGGCGTCCGCTTCCGTTCCCGCGTCGGGCTGCGCCGAAGAAAAATGGAACTCGTGGCCGCGCGCGACGGTCCCGGCGGGACAGAGAACGGAATCGCGCAGGGCCGTGGCCTCCACGTAGCCGACGGTCTGCAGCCTGGGATTCATGCGGCAGGCAGCGGGAATCAGACCGGCCATGGCGAACTCGCGCCCGTCGAAGTCGGTCAGCGAACGCGTCAGGTACATGTAGCCGCCGCATTCGGCGTAGATCGGCATGCCGAGGCGGGCCGCCGCGGCGAGTTCGCTTTTCATCGCGCCGTTGGCGGCGAGACGTGCGGCGAACATCTCCGGGAAACCGCCGCCGAAGATCAGGCCGTCCGCGTCGGGGAGGCGCTCGTCGTTCAAGGGACTGAAAAAAACGAGCCGCGCTCCGGCGCGCTCCAGCTCGGCAAGGCTTTCCGGGTAATAAAACGAAAAGGCCTTGTCGCGCGCCACGCCAATCACGGCCCGGCGTTCCGCCGCGGGCGCGGCGGGGCGGGAAGAGAATTCCAGATTCGGTGCTCCGGCGGCGATTTTCAGCAGCGCGTCGAGGTCGACGGAGCGTTCCACGCACTCGACCAGCGCGTCGAAACCGTGCGTCTCGTTTTCCTCCGCGGGCAGCAGGCCGAGGTGGCGTTCCGAGACGGCGAGCCGTTCGTCGCGTTTCAGCGCCCCCAGCACAGGGATGCCGAGGCGCTCCATGGCTTTCGCGATCATGTCGCGGTGCGCGTCCGAGCCGAGTCGGTTGAGGATCACGCCGCACAGGTCGACGCCGCGGTCGTATTCACGAAATCCCAGCGCCAATGCGGCGGCGCTGTCACCCATCGACTTGCAGTCGATCACCAGCGCCACGGGAGCGCGCAGCTTTTTGGCGATCTCCGCGGTGCTGCTGACGCCGCCGCGCCCGCCGTCGTACAGCCCCATCACGCCTTCGACGACGGCGAGATCGGCTTGCGAAGAATTTTCCGCGAACAGGCGCGCCATCGCCGCCTCGTCCATCAGCCAGGTGTCGAGATTGTGCGCCGGCCGTCCGCTGGCCTGCGTCAGATAGCCGGGGTCGATGTAATCGGGGCCGATCTTGTAGGCCTGCGCGGCCAGGCCGCGCTTTTTCAGGGCGGCGAGGATGCCGCAGGTGAGCGTGGTCTTGCCGCAGCCGCTCTGCGTGGCGGCGACGACGAGGCGGGGAATTTTTTTCAGCGCGCTCATGGTCGTTCACGTCCTTTCGCCGCAGCGCTCTCGCTCCGGCCTGTGCTGTCGCTATAGCAAACGCACCGTAAAACAAGATCTGCCACGGAGAAGCGGCGAAGCGGAGATTAAAATGGGAAGGGAACTTTCCCCTCACATCTCCCCTACTGCTTTTCGCCGTGCCTTTGTGCCTCCGTGGTCGTTTCTGTTCTGATCCTGTTTTTCTCCGCTTCGCCGCTGCTCCGTGGCGGCCGTTGTTTAAAAACTTCCGGCGTTCCTAGAAGGCAACGCGGCCTTCTTTGAGCCAGCGGGCCAGGTCGAGTGCCGAGTAAGTGACGATCACATCGGCGCCGGCGCGCGCCAGGCTGTACGCCGCTTCGGCGACGGCGCGCGGCTCGTCGAGCCAGCCTTTGGCGGCCGCGGCCTTGATCATGGCGTACTCGCCGCTGACGCAGTAGGAACCGACGGGCACGGAACTGATCTCCTTGACGGCGCGCAACACGTCCATGTAAAGCAGGCCGGGTTTGACCATGATCATGTCGGCGCCCTCTTCGATGTCGAGCCGCGCTTCCTTGAGCCCCTCGCGCGCGTTGCGCGGATCCATCTGGTAACCCCGGCGGTCGCCGAAGGCCGGCGCGGAGCCGGCGGCGTCGCGGAAGGGGCCGTAGAACGCCGAGGCGTATTTGACGGCGTAGGAGAAGACGATCTTGTCCTTCATGCCGGCGGCGTCCAGTCCGGCGCGCAGGGCGGCGACGTGTCCGTCCATCATGTCGGAGGGGGCGACGACGTCGGCTCCCGCCGCGGCCTGGGAAACGGCGATGCGCGTCAGGTACTCGAGCGTCTCGTCGTTGTCCACTTCATGGCCGTGGAGGATGCCGCAGTGGCCGTGCGAGGTGTATTCGCACATGCACACGTCGCCGATGAAGGTGATCTCGGGAAAAGTTTTTTTGCCGACGCGCAGCGCCTGCTGGATGACGCCGTTTTCGTCCCACGCGCCGGTGCCGGTTTCGTCCTTGCGTTCGGGCAGGCCGAAGAGCAGCACGGCTCTGACGCCGCAGCGCGCCATCTCTTCGAGGACAAGCGGGAAGGTGTCGGGGCTGTAACGTTTCTGCCCGGGCAGCGAGGGGATGTCTTCGACGATGCCGCGGCCTTCGCGGATGAACACGGGGTAGATGAACATATCGGCGCTGAGGCGCGTTTCCGCGACGAGGTTGCGGAGCGCCGGGGTCTGACGCAGTCTTCTCGGTCTGACGATCATGATCTGCCATCTTCTTTCAAAGTATTGATAAGGTCTTCCAGCGTCGCGCGGGCGGCGACGCGGATGTTTTTCAACCCCAGCCGTTCGGCTTCGCGCGCGGTCTGCGCGCCGATGCAGCAGGCCAGCGGAGCTTCCAGTCCGGGGCAGGCTTTTTTGAAGCCGCGCACGGTGGAGGCGCTGGTGAACAACACGGCGTCGACATTTACGGGCTGAAACGGGGCCGCGAGCGTTTCGGTGCGGTAGAGGGGCACTTCGCTGAAATCGACGCCGCGGGCGCGCAGTGTCTCGGTCAGCTCGGGCGAGCCGTCGAGCGCGCGGAACAGCAGCACGGAGCCGCCTCGGCCGGCCAGTTCTTCGGCCAGATGGACGCCGTCGTAAACGGCGGGGACCAAGTCGGGGCGGAGCCCGCGCTCGCACAGCGCCGCGGCTGTGGCGGGGCCGACGGCGGCGATTTTGGCGCCGCCCAGTTCGCGCACGTCACGCCCTTCCGCAGCCAGACGCGCGAAAAAACATTCCGCGCCGGTGACGCTGGTAAAGCCGATCCAATCATGGCCGCCCAGCGGCGGCAGCTTCGTCTCCAGCGGCACTGTGGCGATGCAGGGAAATTCCACCACCTCGGCACCGAGGTCGCGCAGCATCCGCGCCAACCGCCCCTGGCGGTTGGCCGGGCGCGTGACGAGCACTTTCTTGCCCCACAGCGGCAGTTTCTCCCGCCAGGCTAAGCGCGACGCCAGACCGGCCACGGGGCCGACGAGAACCACAGCCGGCGCGCGCAGCCCAAAATCGCGGGCTTTGCGTTCGAAATCGCCCAGAGTCCCGACGAGCGTGCGCTGGCGGGCGGTCGTGCCCGATTCGACGGCGGCCGTCGGCGTGTCGGCGGCGAAACCGCGCGCCAGCAGCTGCGAGCAGATCTCCGCAACGGCGGTCGCGCCCATCAGGAAGACCAGAGTGCCGTCCAGCCGCGCCAGCGCGTCGTAATCCTGCGCGGCAATGCCGCCCTCCTTGGTGTGGGCAGCGACGATGTGCAGCGAGTTGGCGAGGCCGCGGTGCGTGACGGGGATGCCGGCGCACTCCGGCGCGGCGATGGCCGAAGCGACGCCGGGCACGACCTCGTAGGGGACGTCGTGCGCCAGCAGCGCTTCGATCTCCTCGCCGCCGCGGCCGAACAAAAACGGATCGCCGCCCTTGAGGCGCACGACGTTATGTCCATTCAGCGCTTCGCGCACGATCAGGGCCTCGATCTCGCGCTGCGGCACGGGGTGGCGGCCGCCTTCCTTGCCCACGTCGATGCAGCGCGCGGTTCTGGGCATCAGCGCCAGCACGCCGTCGCCGACGAGGCGGTCAAAGATCACGACTTCGGCGCGCTCCAGGACTTCGCGGCCGCGGCAGGTGAGCAGCCCGGGATCGCCCGGGCCGGCGCCGACGAGCCAGACTTTGCCGACAGACATGAAATCACCTCGCCTCTTTGAGAATTTTTTCGGCCAGCGTTTCGCCGAGCATCCGCGCTTCTTCGCGGCGTCCCGTCAGCGACGCGCGGATTTTGAAGCCTTTGTGTTCGTCGGCGAAAAAGCCCGTCAGCTTCATCTCGCCGCCGCGAAGCTGCGCGCACGCGCCGACGGGCGACGCGCAGCCGCCGCCGAGAGCCGCCGAAAAAGCGCGTTCGGCGCGGGCGCAGTCCGCCGCGTCGGGGTCGAAAATCGCGTCGAGCCAGTCTTCGTTTTTGTCGCCGGCGCGTCCCTGACAGGCGAGGATTCCCTGTCCCGGCGCGGGGACGATCTCGTCGACCGAAAAGTAACGGCTGACGCGCGCGCTGAGACCGAGGCGTGCCAGCCCCGCGGCGGCGAGGATCAGCGCCGAGAACTGGCCTTCGTCGAGCTTGCGCAGGCGCGTGCCGACGTTGCCGCGCACCGGACGCACCTCGGCGCCGGCGAACAAGTCGAGCGCCTGCAGGCGGCGGCGCGCCGACGAGCAGCCGATCACAGCGCCGTTCATGGCCGAGACTCCGGCGGGAAGCGCGAGCGCGTCGCGGGGGTCGCCGCGGCGAAAGCAGGCGAGCAGCGGCAGACGTTCGTCCTGCGCGGCGGGCAGGTCTTTGAGGCTGTGGACGGCCACGTCGATGCGGCCGTCGAGCAGGGCTTCTTCCAGTTCCCGTGTGAAGAGCCCCTTGAGACCGAACGCGTCAGACGTTTCGGAAAACGGCTTCATGTCCACGTCGCCGCGGGTGGCGATAGGGACGAGTTCGAGGCGGTACTCGGGGTGGGCGCGCCCGACGGCGTCCATGACGAGGCGCGTCTGCGCCAGCGCCAGCTCGCTCTTGCGGCTGCCCAAACGAAGGATTTTCATCGGCGGTTTTCTTCTTTCCTATGGAGTTCTTCGGCGACGATCCCGGGCCAGATCTCTCTGAGGCGGTCGGCCAGGCGGCGCGTCAGAGCCGGATCGAGTCCGCCGGTCGACGCCGATACGGCGGCCGCGCCGCAGTGGATCAGCGCGGGAAAATAAAACGACCCTTCGGCGGCGTTGTCGGCAACGCTGACGGGAACGCCGCGCTTTTTCGCCGCGGCGGCGATCAGTCGGTTCTGTTCGCGGCTGTCGGTGGCGGCTACAGCCAGAACCGCGCCGTCGAGATCGCTCTCGCGCCACTCGCGCACAACGGCATCAAAGCCGTCCCAGCCTTCGCAGAACGATACGGCGACGGCGCGCACGTCGGCGCCGCAGCTTTTCAGCGTCTGCGCGCGCCGCAGGGCGACGGGGCCGCCGCCGATCAGCAGGGCTTTTTTGCCTTCAAGCGGCAGCAGCATCGGAAACAGCGGCGGGCATTCAAGTTTCATCTCGCGCCGCAGCCACAGCAGCGCTTCGTCGACGGTCGCCCCTTCTTCGTCGCCGCGGCCGATGAGAATGACGCGCGCGCCGCGGTTCTGCGCCGCGCGCAGCTTCTCTTCCGTACCGCCGGACGCGCCGCCGTCCTTGGTGACGAGCACCGCCGCGCCGGTAGCTTCGAGCATCTGCTCGTTCATGGCGGCGCTGAACGGCCCCTGCATGGCGATCAGGTGCCCGGCGTCGTAGCCGAGCGCCTCACATTGGGCGATCACGTCCGACGTGGGCAGCACGCGGGCGAAAAGACGCTCCTTTGCGCGGCTTACGCCCGCGAAGGCCGGCAGCTCTTTGCTGCCCACCGCGAGCAGAACTTTCTCGTCGCCGTCGTCGAGCAGCGCCGCCGCTTCCTCCGGCGTAGCGACCGCGGTCACGTCGCCGAACAGCGGCGTTTTCGCGCGCGTCACGCGCAGCAGCTTCACGCCCGCGCGTGCGCAGGCGCGGCGCACGTTCTTCGTCACTTCCAGCGCGTAAGGGTGCGTGGCGTCGATGACGTGAGTGACGTTTTCGACGCGGATCAATTCTTCCATGGCCGTTTCGTCGAGACGACCCGCGAGCACGCGCACGTTTTCGAGCCCGTCAAGCAGTTTCGCGCCGTAACCAGTGGCCACGCAGCAGATGGCCGGCACGCCGCGGCGCAGCAGTTCCCTCGCCTCGGTCGTGCCGCCGAAGACCAGCAGCCTCCCGTTCATGGCCGCTGATAGCCGCGCGGCGTGACGAGGCGGCCGCCGACGACTTTCGTGGCGCTGCTGCCGACGATGGCCGTACAGAACATGTCGAGCTTCTCGCCGGCGAGTTCGCCCAGCGTGGTCAGATGCGCCTCTTCGCCGTCGCGCCCGGCGCTGCGCACCCATCCGGCCGCCGTATCGGGACTTTTCGTCTTCAGCAGCGTTTCGCAGGCAAGGCGCAAGTTGTCAGGGCGTCCATGGCTCATGGGGTTGTAGAGGCAGATCACGAAATCGCCGGCCGCGGCCGCTTCGAGGCGGCGCGCGATCAGCTCCCACGGCGTGAGCAGATCGCTGAGGCTGACGACGGCAAAGTCGTGCGTCAGCGGCGCGCCGAGCACGGCCGCGGCGGCGCAGGCCGCCGTGACGCCTGGCACGACGATGACTTCCTCATGTCCCGCCGCCACTTCGAGCATGATGCCCGCCATGCCGTACACGCCGGGGTCGCCGCTGGAAACGACGCCGACCGTACAGCCCTCCCGCGAACGGCGCAGCGCGTCCTCGCAGCGCCGCACTTCGCCCTTCATGGGCGAGACGACCAGTTCCTTGCGCCCTTTGAAACGGGGCGCGATCAGGTCGATGTACGTTTTGTAGCCGACGATGACGTCGCACCGCCCCAGCGCCGCGAGCGCGCGCGGCGTCAGCTGGTCTTCGCCTCCGGGGCCGAGGCCGACGACGTAGATCATGCTTGCGCCCCCGTATCAGAAACGTTCTTCATGGATGGGTCCGCCTTTTCCGTGTGATCGAAAAATTTTCGCCGCGCCAGCGCGAAGGTGACGCCGGGATAGCGCGTTTTGCCGCGCAACAGAGGGCCGAAGCCCGAAGCCAGAACGGCCGCTCGCTCGCAAACGTTGTCCACGCCCGTGACGTCGAGGACTTTTTGCGAATGGGAGAACCGCCCCGGCACGGCGGCAAGTTCCGCTGCCGGGAACGTGACAAAGGGGACGCTCAGCTCGCGCGCCAAATTCGCCAAGCCGGGTTCGTCCTTTTTCAGATCAATGGAAGCCAGCGCGCAAAGCGACAATTTCGAGACGCCCGCGCCGCTTAAAAAGTCGTCCAGCGCCGCGCGCAAATCCTCCAGCGCCGTGCCGCGCTTACAGCCGGCGCCGAGCACAAGGTTGCGCGGCCGCAGCCACAGCGTCACCGGCCAGGGCGCGGGCTGTTTCATTTCGGTGACGGCGACGCCGATTTTTTCGCCGTCGAGCGCGGCCGCGGAAACGCTCTTGACCGCGCCGATATTTTCGATGGCGCAGTCGTTCTCTTTGGCCCATACGTCCACGGCTTCCACCTCGTGGACGTCGGTCGCCGTGGTGACGACGGCGCGCCCCCCCGTCAGCGCCGCGACGCGGCGCGCCAGCTCGTTGGCGCCGCCGAGGTGCCCCGAAAGCAGCGAAATCACATTCTTCCCCCGATCGTCGAGACAGACGACCGCGGGGTCGTGCGTCTTGTCCTTCAGGCACGGGGCGACGGCGCGCACGGCGATGCCGCAGGCCGAGACGAACACGAGCGCGTCGCTGGCGGAAAAACGTTCGCGCGTCCAGACAGCAATCGAGCCCGTCAAAGGCGAAACGTCTCCGCCGGCGTAGCGGGACGGGGCCCAGGCCCGTCCGCCGAGACGGGCGGCGATCAGCCGTGCCAGTTCCGTCCCGTCGCGCGTGAAGGCGACGGCGTGAAGGACCGTCATTGGCTGGCCTTGCGGAAACTGTGCGAGAACGAGTCATCGTAAAGCTTCGACAGCTCGTAGTCGTCGCCGAGAAATCTGCCCACGAGGATCAGCGCCGTGTTGCGGACGCCCGATTCCGCCGCCATGGCCGCGATGGTCGAAACGGCGCCGCGCAGCACCTTCTGTTCGGGCCACGACGCCTTGTAGACCACGGCCGCGGGCGTGTCGGGCGCGTAACCGCCCTGCATCAGCGCCGCGCAGGTCTCTTCCATTAGGCCGGAGGAAAGGAACAGAGCCATCGAGGCCCTGTGAGAGGCCAGCGACGCCAGCTTCTCGCCGGGCGGCACCGGCGTGCGCCCTTCCATGCGCGTGATGATGAGCGTCTGGCTGACGGACGGCAGCGTGTATTCCGCTTCCGCGGCGGCCGCGGCGGCGCAAAACGAGCTGACGCCGGGCGTGATGTCGTAGGCGACGTCCAGCGCCTTGAGCCGGTCGATCTGCTCGCGGATCGCGCCGTAGATCGACGGGTCGCCGGTGTGCAGGCGCACTACGTCGAGGCCGCGCCGGTCGGCGTCGGCCATTTTCTCTATCACCTCGTCCAGCGTCATCGAAGCGCTGTTGTAAATTTCGCAGCCCTCGGGCGTGCCGTTCAGCAGTTCGGAATTGACCAGCGAACCGGCGTAGATCACCATGCCCGCCCGCGCCAGCAGTTTCGCGCCGCGCAGCGTGATCAGGTCGGGCGCGCCGGGGCCGGCTCCGACAAAGTGGATCATGTTATCGTCCTTCTTTCTGAGAGGCGGTGAACGCCGAAAAGACCGTAACGGGATTTTGAGCGGCCATGATAAACGTGCCGCCGATTTTCTTTGCGCGGCCGACGGCTACCTGCACGGCGTCGAAATCGCGAAAACCGGCTCCGGCGAGGATCTCGGCCGCGGCCGCGTAGGTCTTGAACGCCACCGCCGAGACGACGACGCGGATCCCTCCGCCGAGCGCGGCGACGGCGCGCAGGAGTTCCGGCAGTTCGGAGCCGCTGCCGCCGACGAAGACGTGCGTGGGGCGCGGCAGCGACGGCAGCACGGCGGCGTTGTCGCCCTCGTACAGCGCGACGTTGTGCCGGTGGAACTTTTTGACGTTGCGGGCGACCAGCGCCGCGGCGTCGGGATTTTTCTCCACGGCGCAGACCTGCCCGTCCGTACAGAACAGGGCGGCGGCGACCGTCACCGAGCCGGTGCCCGCGCCCAGATCCCAGAGCGTCGAATCGCGGCGCAGGCGCAGCTCGTCGAGGATCGCCGAGCGCACCGTCTCGCGCGTCATCGGCGCGTCAGCGCGGAGAAAATCGGCGTCCCGCGGCCGCGCTGGCGGCACGCTCCACGGCGAAGGATTCTCGATCAAAACGAGCGACAGGTCGTCGTACTCCCGCGCCGCCAGTTCCGCGGGAGTACCGCGGCTGAGGCGCTGATCGCCGTAACTGAGGCGCTCGCCGACGGTGAGGCGCAGGTGGTTCATGTCCCAGTCGGCGAGCAGGCGGCAGAGGCGGCGCGGGTTCCACTGCGGCCCGCAGAAGAAGATCGTTTTTCCGTTCTGGTCGGCGGCGTCGAGCAGTTTCGCCTCGCTGAGATCGCGCCCGTGTCCGGAGAGGACGACAGCGTCGATCCACGTCTCGCGCGCGGCGGCGCACAGGCTTTGCAGCGAGCTGACACCGGGGATCACCTCGAGGTCGTCTCCGGGAAAGCGTTTTTTGAGCAGCGGCAGTAAACTGAACACGCCCGGGTCGCCGGAGACGAGCACGGCCACGGAGCCTTGTTCGAGCGCGGCGTCGACGGCGGCGAACGTTTCCTCGAATTTGCCGAGGGCGGCGACGTTGGGGTGCCCGTCCGCCAGCGCGCGGTGACGCGGCGCGGCGACCACGAGTCCCGCGCGCCGGATCGTTTCCCGCGCGGCGGACGTCAGTTGATCGGCGCTGCCGGGACCGACGCCGACGACGAAAAGTTTATTGCGCATGGGCGAGTTCCTCCGCGAAGGCCGCCGCGCCGGAACTCGCGCCCAGCAGGCGTCCCTGATTGTCGATAAAGGCGGCCTCCACGGCGAGTTCGCCGAACATCCGCTCGCGGCAGCGCTTTGCCGTCACTTCGGCCAGCGTCGTCCAGAGGAAATCGAGCTTTTCTTCGCGGACGATCTGCATGGCCACCTCGGTCGTGGTGCTCTCGTAAAGTTTCCTGATCACGCCGCGCCCGGCTCCTGCCAGAGCGGCCTGCGTGCAGAGCGCTTCGCGGCGGCCGTCGCCGGTGCGGTTGTAGGTGTCGAACGTCCCCGCGGCGACCTTGAGCAGTTTGCCGGGGTGGCCGCAGATCAGCGCGCGTTCGAGCTTGAGCCGCAGCGCCTCGTCGAGCACGAAGCCGATGTAGTTGCCGGTGTGCATGATGACGCGCCCGCCGAGGTTCCAGACGCGCCGCATGGCCTTTTCGCCGCTGTTGCCGAAGCACAGGCCGACGCACTTCAGCCCCGACGAGGCGAACGTTCTCAGTTCCAGCGAGAACGAAGCGTAGACCGACTCGACGTTGTACGGCTTGACGATGCCCGTGGTGCCCAACACCGAAAGGCCGCCGGCGATGCCGAGACGGGGGTTGAACGTGTGCGCGGCCTTTTCTTCGCCGCCGGGGATGGAGACGGTGACGCAGGCGCTGCGCGGCCCGATGACGGCGCGCAGCGCCTCTTCGATCATTTGGCGCGGCACGGGATTGACGGCCGCTTCGCCGACGGGGACTTTCAGCCCCGGCAGCGTCGCGACGCCCACGCCCGGGCCGGCCTTGAAATTGATGGGGCCGTCGCCGTCACCCAGCTCTACCGACGAGATCACCGTCATGCCGTCGGTGGCGTCGGGGTCGTCTCCGGCGTCCTTGACGACGCCGCAGGCCGGAAAAGCGTACTCGACGATGTCGAGCGTCAGTTCCTTGCCGACGGGCGTGACGATGCGCACCTGCGCGGGGCACCGCCCCGTCGTGAGACGCAACGCCGAAGCCTGGGCGGCCGCGGCCGCGCAGCTGCCGGTGGTGAAGCCTTCGCGCAGGCCGCGGCTATCGTGTAATTCCATAGAGCAGCGCGTTGAGGATCGCCGAGGCGACGGTGGAGCCTCCCTTGCGTCCCATGGCGGCGATCGATGGCACGGCGGTGCGCGCCAGACGTTCCTTTGACTCGATCACATTGACAAAACCGACGGGCACGCCGACGACCAGCGCCGGACGGGCCTCGCCCGCATCGATCAGCTCGCAGAGTCGGATCAGCGCCGTCGGCGCGTTGCCGATAGCGAAAATGGCTTCCGGCGTCTCGCGCACGGCCGCCTCCATGCTCACCACGGCGCGGGTGACGCCGCGCGACGCGGCTTCTTCGCGGACGGCGGCGTCCGACATGCGGCAGGCGACCTGCACGCCCAGCGCTCGACAGGCTTTTTTGTTGACGCCGGCGGCGGCCATCATCGTGTCGGTGACAATGGTCGTCCCGGCGCGGAGCGCTTCGCGGGCGCGCCCGACCACGCCCGGCGTGAAGCGCAGGTTCTTCTGGAACTCGAAATCGGCGGTCGTATGGATGACGCGCATGACCACGGGCAAGTTCTCCCCGGGCCCCCGCCACGGGTCCATTTCCGCGGCAATCGTTTTCATGCTCGCCTGTTCTATCTCTTCCGGTCTCACAGCATTCACCTCTTCAAGGCAAATTTTCGGCTTAAAAGCACAGCGGCAGCGCTGCCAGAGCCAACGTCAGCAGGCCGAGCGCGGCTGACGCGGCGATGTTCCACAACAGCATGGACTGAGCGACGGCGCGCGGGAAAAAGCCGAAATAATAGCCGGCGTTGGTGCGCACGAGCCGCGTGATCAGGCTCAGGCTGTTGCCGAAAAGCAGCGCAAAGACGGCCTGCGCGGTCGAAAGTTCGCCCGCGGCCAGACTGCCTCCGGCCAGCGCCAGCGCCGCGGAGACGTGGGCGAAAGATGTCGCCGCCACCGCCATGGCGGGCAAAGGGAAAAAGACGCTGCCGCGCAGCCAAAGCTGTAAATATTTTTCCGCCCACGGCACGGCGAACACGGCGAGCGCGTAAAAGAACCAGGCCAGCGGCAAGGTCCTCAATAACTTGAAACCAAAGTTCCGCGCCGATTCGCCGCGCCCCGCCGCCGCGGATCCTTCCTGCGGCCGGTCGTCGTGCTCGCCGCGATTGAGAATGAAAAGCTCGAGCGCGAATTTCGCCGCCGAGCGGAACAGCAGCGTCAAGGCGAAAAAAGCGCCCGCCCGCCCGGCCAGGCTGCACGACAAGATCATCGTCGCGACCCAGCGGCGCGCGTAGGCCGGAAAGGCCAGCAGCAACGTGCCCCATTTGGCCGTGCGCGGCGAAATGCGCCCGCTGTCCAGCGCCGAAGCCACCACGGCGGCGCCGGCTTTCGACGAACCGACGCTGACGGTCAGCGCCGCGCCGAGCGTAGCGCCGATACCCCATCGTTTCAGCCGGGGCAGGGCGCGTCGCAGCGCTTTGTCGGCCAGTCCCGTGCGGATGATCAGCGCGCCGATCAGAAAGCCGGCGAAAATGTCCGCCGTCAGCCGCAGTTCGCCGCGGAGCAGTTGCGTCCAGTCCATAGTCAGCGCCAGAGCAGCAGGACCGAAAAATATTCCGCGGCCGGCTCCAGCGCCGCGCCGCCCGCGAAAATCTTCTGATCGGGCAGGCCGGCGCGGTCGATGCGCAACATCTTCTTCCACGGGCCGGCTTCTTCCACTGCGGCGCGGAGCTGCCCGCGCAGCGCGCAGGGCTTGTAGACCGCGGCGGCGTCGGCCGCTTTCAACGCGGCGACGATCCGTTCGCGGGGCGCCGTGGCGGGAACGACGGCGAGGATCTCGCTCCCCATGGCGAGGAACGAGCCGGACTTCGCCGCGGCCAGACAGTGCGCCGAGATGCCGGGCGACAGTTCGAGTTCCAGCGCGGGGACGAGCTGCTTCCACAGCTCGTAAAGGTAGAACCCCGTGGCGTAGAGCGTGGAGTCGCCGATCACGGGCAGCACGACGGTTTCGGCGTTCTGCCATTTGGGGCGCAGTTCTTCCAGCTGCGCTTTCAGCGAGGCGTCGCGGGACGCCGCGTCGCCGGTCATCGGAAACAGCACCGGCGTCGTTTTCAGATCGGGCAGATGCGGGCGCACGGCCAGTTCGGCCACGCTGGACCGCTCCGCGTGGGAATGGGGGCTGAGGACCAGATCGGCCCGCTCGATCAGTTTCAGCGCGCCGACGGTGACAAGCCCAGGATCGCCGGGGCCGACGCCGGCAACGATAAATTTCATGGGATCACTCTCCGTAGAAAATTCGTATCAGTTCCGCGCCGCCCGCCGTGAGCCCGAGCAGCGAGGGGCGGCTCAGCCAGTATTCTGGGATCTGCGCGACGGTGACGGCGGCGAGCGCCTTCGCCCATGGTCGAGCTTTCACTTCGTCAAGCGAAGCGCGGTTCATCGGCCCGTGCTGGACGAGATAAACGTCCAGCCCTTCAGCGAGCAGCTTCATGACGCGTTCCAGCCCCCAGGGGGCGACGGCGCTGCCGCGGCGGATCGGTTCGGCGCCAGCGGCGGCGTTCGCGCCTCCGGCCAGTTCGATCAGGTGCGCCGCCCATGAATCGGGGGAACAGGTGTGCAGTTCCTTGGCCGTAGCTTCGACGAAGACCGAAGGCGCGGGGCGGCCGCCGCGGCGCGCCGCCGCTGTTTGTCGGATTTCATCGCACGTCTGTGCCAACTGCGCTTCCGCCGTCTGCGGAGCGACGCCGATCAGCGGCGCCAGTTCGCGCAGATACGCGACAAAACCGCTCCACGAAGGCGGATCGATGAGCATCATGGGAACGCCGGCGCGTTCGAGCACGCCGCGCAGCTCGGGATTCTGCTTTTCCACCAGCGTGCGCGTCAGCACGAGATCCGGTTTGAGCGCCAGCAGCGCCTCGGCGCCGACGTTGGGGGCGAATCGCGGCAGTTCGGGCAGCCGCGAAGGATCGTCGTTTTTCGACAGCCCTACGAGACGGGACTGTCCGCCCAGCGCCACGATGTTGTCGGTATGTCCCGGATAGAGCGAAACGATTCGCTCGTAAGCCGCCGTCGGCGCGGCCAGAACGAACGCCACCAGGAAAATGGTCAGCGCTTTTTTGAAGATGGATGCCATGCTTTATCACCTTCGGGCGAAATGTAGGGGACGAACGGCGTGTCGTAAAGTTTTTCCAGCACGCCGCCGTCGATGCGATCCGCGCGCCCGGCGGCGATCAATTCGCCGCCGCGCAGGGCGAGGTAGCGGTCGGCGCAGGACAGCGCGGCGTTGATGTCGTGAGCGACGACGACCACGGTCTTTCCCCGCTTTGCGAGCTCGCGCATCAGGCGGAACGCGTGCAGTGCCTGGCGGGGATCCATGGCCGAAGTCGGTTCGTCGAGCAAAAAGACGGAAGGATCCTGGGCCAGCACCATGGCGAGAAACACGCGCTGCCGCTCGCCGCCGGAAAGCTCGGTGACGGGGCGGAAGAGCAGCGGCGCGATGTCCAGACGCTCGGCCGCCGCCTGGATGGCGCGGTCGTCCGCGGGCAAGCGCCGCGCCAGCAGGCTCTGGTACGGCAGACGGCCGAAGCCGATCACGTCGTAGACGCTGAAAGCCGCTTTCAAGACCGTCTGCTGAGCGACGACGCCGAGCAGGCGTCCCAGCTCTCGGCGAGGACAGCGTCGGATCTCGCGTCCCTCCAGCGCGAGGCTGCCCCGATAGGGCAAAAAACCGCCCAGCGTTTTGAGCAGCGTACTTTTGCCGCTGCCGTTGGGTCCGATCAGAGCCGTCACGAGCCCCGGTTCGATCGAACCGGAAACGCCTCCGAGGACGTCGCGGTCCCCGTAGCCGACGCTGAGCCCGCGGAAACGATACGAAAGAGGCGGCGCGGTCATTTTCTCTTCACCAGGATCCAGCAGAAAAAAGGACCGCCGATCAACGCCGTCAGCACGCCGACGGGCAGTTCTCCCATGCGCTGCGCCGCTCCGTCGGCGAGCGCCAGCATCAGCCCGCCGGTCAAAAAACTGAAAATCAGCAACGGCCGGTGCGAAGGCCCGATCAAAACGCGCAGGATGTGCGGAGCCACAAGCCCCACGAAACCGATGATGCCGAAGCTGCTGACGGTCACGGCCGTTCCCAGCGACGAAGCGCAGAGCAGCCGGCGGCGCAATTTTCTTTCGTCGATGCCGAGCATTTCCCCCTGCCCTTCTCCGAGCGAAACGGCATCGAGCCGGCGTCCGCAGAGCCACGCCGGAACCAGCGTGATCGCCGCGCCCAGCCAAACCAGCCGCGCCGCCGCGGGCGAAGCGCCGGAGAAGCTGCCCATCAGCCAGAGCACGATCGCGCCCAGCTTGTCGTCGGCGACGGCTTTGAGGAACGTCACGCCCGCCGAGAGCACGGCGTTGGCGACAATCCCCGCCAGCACCAGATAGGCGCCGCTGCCGCCGCTCTTGCGCGCGATCAGATTGACCAGCGCCAGCGAGCCGAGCGCGCCGGCAAAAGCCATCGGCGTTACCGCCAGATGATTGAAGAAAAATCCCAGCGCACCGCCGAACGCCGCGCCCGAAGCGATGCCCAGCGTGTAGGGTTCCGCCAGCGGATTGGCCAGCAGTCCCTGAAGGACTGCGCCCGAGACGGCGAGCAGCCCGCCGGCGCCCATCGCCGCGAAAAATCTCGGCAGACGGACGGCGCGGATCACCAGCGCTTCGGCAGTCTCGCTCTCGGCCGCCGGAAGAAACGGCGAGAGCAGTTCAAAGACGCGGGAGAGTGGAATGTTCCACTCTCCCTGCGTGATCCGCCACAGCGCCGTCAGAAAGAGCAGAACGCCGAGCGCCGCCCCGAGGCGGAAGTATCGCGCGCGAAGCTGCGAACGCCAGCGTTCGAGATTTCCGACAGGCGACGGCGGCATTTTTACTTCATCATTTCCTTCAGGTGTTCGACGAAAGCCGCCGTGACGCCCTTGTCCTCGCCGAGACCTTTGATGTAGGTCTCGACGGCGAAGCCTTCCTTCTTGAGGATGCTGTACCAGGATTCGGGATCGTCCTTGTCGGCCATGTCGTTGTTGGCGTGGTCGCCGGCCACGATCATCAGCGGCGAGACGAGCGTTTTCTTGTAGCCGGCCTTCTTCAGCGCAGCGACGACATCTTCGATCAGCGGCGTGTTCTCGACGGTGCCGATGAAGAAGCGGCCGTCGGCGATCTTATCCAGAGCGACCTGAAGCTGGCTGTACATGGCGTTGGCGATGTGGTGGGGCGTGCCGTGCCCCATCAGCACCACGGCGGTATCCTTGCCGGCGAGCTTTTCGAATCTCTTCACGAGGATCTCGGCCATTTCGTCGCAGCCTTCGACGCTGGACAGGAAGGTCTTGCCGAGACGCAGATCCTTGATGCCGTACTTGCCCTTCAGTTCGCCCCAGGCCTCAACCACGTTCTTGATCTCGTCGTATTCGGCGCCGGGAATGATGTGCGTCGGCATCACGCCGACCGTGGAGAATCCTTCGTCGTTCAGCTGCGCCAGAGCCATCACGGGCGTGGGCGGAACGTTTTTCTTGCCCTCGCGGGTCAGCTTGCGGCGGATGATGTTGGAGGTGAACGCCAAGCGCACTTCGGCGCCTGGGAACGCTTTTTTGGCGGCGGCCACCAGATTGTCGATGGCCTTGCGGGCGCTGGGCATGGAGGTACCGAAAGAGGTGATCAGGATGGCCTGCTTCTCTTCCTTCTTGGCTTCCTTGGCGCAGGCGGTCCCGGAGAAAGCGACGGCTGCGAGAGTGACGGCGAGAATCATGGATTTGAAGGACATGTTCATCAGACGACCTTTCATAAAAATTTTTTCCGAAGCTCAGGCCTCGGGAGACAAAAAAAGACACGACCCTGCGTCGTGTCATTCCGCCGCGGCTGTCACTGGTCAGCCGCCCAGGAGTTCGCCCACGCAAACATTCCCCCTTTGCAAGCTCCCTCAAAGAATATTCTGGCTTCTCTTCATCCTCATCCGAGTCTTCCCAATAACGCGATCAGTGACGTGCTTCGGATTTGTCCGAGTTACAGCGGCGGGGCCGCGCCGGATTTTCACCGGCTTCCTCTTTCAAGGGAGTTTCATGTTCGATTGCCGTCATTATAACACGGAGTCGCGGGCGCTTCAATGAAACATAAAGAAGATGAAAACGTTTCTTGCGCGGCGGAAAAATGTCGAAGCCCCGGCTCTACGCCGAAGAAACGTGCCGTCGGATTTTTGGGGGCGAACGCGGCGGCAAATTCCTGCAATCGGCGCTTGCCAATTTGGCGGCGAAAAATTACCATATGCTTGGTGATTGAAGAAAATGTCGCGTTACATTTTTCATGGAGGTGCTTCTTTTGGAAAATTCACTGCGCCTTGAAGTGATTACATCGGTCCGCCCCGAAGCGGTTGTCGATCTTTACATGGATGCCGGCTGGTGGGAAGAGGGCTGGAGCGAAGACGTCATCCCCGCGATGGTGGCCAATTCCTTCCGGTTCGTGGCCCTGTTCGACGGCAGCGAGCTGGTCGGCATGGGGCGCGCCCTTTCCGACGGCGTCAGCGACGCTTACATCCAGGACATCGTGGTGCGGACCGATTACCGCGGTCAGGGCTGGGGAAAGAAGATCGTTTCCCGCCTTGTGAAGGAACTCCGCGCCGTCGGGATCGATTGGATCGGTCTGGTCGGCGCCCCGGGCACCAAAGCCTTTTACGAGAAACTCGGCTTCAGCGAGATGCCCCAGTTCGTGCCCATGAAGTATCAGTGCTGAGTCGGACTGAAGACATAAAAATCATCGGTTTGCCTTGAAAAGGAGAATCGTGTAGAATTTCTGAAAATGCGCCTTTGACGGGGCGCGCCAAGCTGAGAAATAAGCCGGCCGGCGCGGAGACTTTGCCGCCGCTTTATCGAGGAGGAAACAAATGGAACGTCTTGAAGATCTCCTGCGGGAGAGTTTGAGAAAACGCGCCGCCGCGGATGCATTTTGGTGGAACGGAGACTGGCTGAAGGGGCAGGCGCTGCTGGACGCCGTCGCCGCGGAACGCGAAGCGCTGACGGCGGCCGGCTTCAAAGAGGGGCAGCGCCTCATGACGCTGCTGCCCAACTGCCCGGCACTGCTGACGTTGGTTCTTGCCGTCTGGAGTCTGAAAGGCACGCTGGTCCCGTTGAACATGCGCGCCGGCACCGACAATCTGCTGCCCACCATCGACCTCGTGCAGCCTTTTGCCATAGTGGTCTCCCGCGGTGACGCCAAGGCCGCGGCGGGCGTGCTGCGCTATCCCGTCGTGGAGATCGAACCGACGACCGGCACGCTCGAAAAATTCCGCGGCGTGGAGCGCAAAACGACGACGCCCGACTGGGCCGTGTTCTTCACGACATCGGGAACGACCGGCCTGCCCAAAGCCGTGCCGCTGAGCCACGAAAATTTTATCGACAACGTACGTTCGATCTGCAAACATTTTCCGATTTATCCGCACGACACGATCATCTGGGCGCTGCCGAACTTCCACTCTTTCGGCCTGACGCTCTCCATGCTGCTGCCCCAATATGCCGGCGCGAAAGTCGCCGCCGTGCCCGCGTTCATGCCGCCGCTGAAGACGCTCGAAGCGATCCGGGATGCCGGGTGCACGGTGCTGTTCCTCGTGCCCGCCATGCTCGAGTTTCTGAAGCGCTCGGGCGCGCACAATCCCATCGAAATCAACACGGTTCGCGCCGTCATCACCGGCGGCGACCGTCTCAACCTGTCGCTCGACCAAGCCAGCATGGAACTGTTCGGCCATCCCATTCTCGAAGGCTACGGCACGACCGAGTGCTCGCCCGTCGTCACCTTCAACAACGACGAGAAGACGCGCAAGCTGGGCACCATCGGCACGGTTCTGCCCGGCTACGAATGGAAAATCTGCGACCAGCAGGGCAACCCGCTGCCGCCGGAAACGCCCGGCGTGCTCAAACTGCGCGGCAAGTCCGTGTTCCGCGGCTATTACGAAGCGCCCGAAGTCACCGCCGAACGCTTGTCTCCCGACGGCTGGTACGACACCGGCGACGTCGTCAAATACGACGCGGACGGCTACATCACCGTGCTCGACCGCCTCACCGACATCATTATCGTCGGCGGCTTCAACGTCTATCCCCAGGAAGTGGAGCGCATCCTCAACGTCCATCCGTCGATCGCCCAGGCGGCCGTCGTGGCCATGCACCACCTCGTCAACGGGGAGATCCCGCGCGCCTTCGTCGTGCTCAAGGAAGGCGCTTCGGCCACCGACCGCGACATCATCGAATACTGCAAGGGCAAACTCGCCAACTACAAGATCCCGCGCAAAGTCGACTTCGTCGAGAGCCTGCCCATGTCGCCCTCGGGCAAGATTTTGCGCCGCAAGCTGAGAGAGCTTCAGTAACGCGTGTCCGGCCCAAAACGTTTTGCCGCCCGGTCAGATTTTTTTCAGAGGTGAGAAAAGAAGTGAAGAAATTTGTCCTGGCGTTGCTGCTGACGTTCGCATTCATGCCGGCCGCGTTTGCCGCGCGCATGCGTCTGACCGTGCCGGAAGAGGCGCCGATCGGCCAGCCTTTTTTTCTGGAGCTGCGCGTCAACGAAACGATCGGCGACGTCACGGTGAAGTGGCGCGGGCAGACGTTTGTCCTCACGCCGCGCCGCAACGCCGTGCGCACGATCCTCGGCGTGCCCAACGACGCCAAACTGGCCGGCTCGACGCTGCCCATCCGGGTCGAGTTCAGCTGCGGAGCCAAAGGCCGGGTCCGGGGCGAACGAAAAATCAAAGCGGTCGGCCACAGTTATCCCAGACAGGTGCTCACGGTCGCGCCGAAAATGGTCACTCCGCCTCAGTCGGAATTGAACCGCATCGCCAAAGAGCGCCAGCTCGTGCGAAAAGCGCTGGCGACGCGCAGCAAAGGCGGCGTGCTGCCGCGCCGGTACGTGCGCCCCGTGCCGGGGATCCCCACCGCTTATTTCGGCGGCTTCCGCGTCTACAACGGCGTGCCCCGCAGCGGCCATGGCGGCCTCGACCTGCGCGCCGCCGTCGGCACGCCGGTCAGGGCGATCGCCGACGGCACGGTTGTGCTCGAAGGTTTTCATTATTTTTCCGGCGGCGCCGTCTACGTGGATCACGGCGGCGGCGTGTTGTCCGTTTATTTCCATCTGTCGAAGATCCTCGTCGGCCCCGGGCAAAAAGTGAAAGCCGGCGACTCGATCGCCCTTTCCGGCGCGACGGGGCGCGTCACCGGGCCGCACCTCCATCTCGGCCTTTTCAGCGGCGGCGCGGCGCTGGATCCTCTGCCGCTGCTGGACGCTTCGAAAATGCCCAAGGGCGTGGAAGTTCTGTACGAGTTTTAGGCTTCATGTAAAATGCTCATTTTCTAAGGAGAAACGCACAATGAAAAAGATCACCATGTTCATGTTCGAAAGCTGCCCTCACTGCAAGCTGGCCCGCAAGTGCCTCGACGAGCTGAAGGCCGAACACCCCGAGTACGCCGCCGTCCCCTTCGAGATGGTCGACGAGAAGAAACAGCCCGACGTCGCCGCGAAATACGATTACTATTACGTGCCCACCTTTTTCGTGGACGGCGAGAAAGTTCACGAAGGCCATGCGGAGAAGGCCGACGTGGAAAAGGTTTTCAAGACCGCTCTGGCATAGCGGAAAAAAACCGCACGCAGACGCCCCCGCGCACAGCGGCAGGGCGTCTTTTTCCGCGTGAACTGGACAAAGTCGCCGTTGTGGCTTCTTGATTCTCGCAAATTTATGTATAATGGCGGCGACGCATTCTCTGTCGGGCGCGAAAAAGGCCCGACCGAACAGGAGGCTGATGCCCGTGTACAAAAAAACGATCGCCGTTCTTCTGCTGGCCGCCGCGCTCGCCGTTCCGGCCGCGGCGAAAAACGCCCGCGGCGAAAAACGCTCCGGACGCCCTGTGCTGACGACGGAAACGGCCCTTGAACTGGCCTGCGCGAACAATCCTTCGCTGGCGGCCGCCGAGGCCCGCATCGAACAGGCCCGGCAGCAGATCGCCCAGGCGCGCGCCGACAAACTGCCCAAGCTGTACGCCGCGCTCGCCGGGGCGTGGCAGGGCGAAGAGGGAGCGATACCGGCCTACCAAGGGGAACCCGGTCATGGCATCCCGATAGGTTACGCCCTCAACTCCTTCGAAGAGGCCTATCAGGCCGCGCTCGGCGTGCAGTGGCTGATTTTCAGCAGCGGCGCCGTCGAAAACACGATCGCCGCGCGCACGATGGCCTTCCGCGGCATCCAGACCCGCGAAGTCCGCACCGGCCAAGCCGTGGAAAACGCCGTGCTCGTTTCCTATTACAACCTGCAGCGCGCCCGCGCCAAGCTGGCCGTGGCCGAAGAGGTGCTCGACCTCTCCAAAGAGCACCTGGTGCAGGTCAGGAACTTTTTCAAGTACGGCGTCGTCGCTCAGGACGAAGTGCTGCGCGTGGAAGTCGACGTCTCCAACGGCGAGCTGAACGTGATCTCCGCCAAAAACGCCGTTGACGTGCGCTGGCGCGCGCTCGAGCGCGCCGTCGGCGTCGAGCTGCGCTCGCAATTCGATCTGCCGGAGCCGAACCGGAACGCGGCGCCGGAAGACGCGCCCCGCTGGGACGAAACCAGCCTTTACGCCCTGCGTCCCGAACTGAAGGCGCTCGATTTCTCCCGCCGCGCCGCACTGGCCGTCGCGGCCGCCGCCCGGGCGTCCAACGGACCGAAGATCGTCGCCGGCGGTGAAGCATTCGCTCAAGGACGCGATTTCTGGCCCGACGAGCTGGACACGTGGAAGCTGTCGCTCAGCCTGAGATGGGACTTTTTCGACGGCGGCAAAGCCCGCGCCCAGGTCAAGGAATACAAGGCGCGGGCGCAGGAGCTGCTCGCCCAGATCGAAGACGTGAAACGGCAGGTCGCGCTGGAAGTCTCGTCCGCGCAGCTGAACTTCGAATCGGCGCGCCAGCGCCTCGACGTGGCTTCGCGCCAGGTCGCCAGCGCTCAGGAAGATTACCGCATGGCCCTGCTGCGCTACAAGTCCAGCGTCGGCACCAACCTCGACGTGCTCGACGCCCGCACCGCCCTGACCAACGCCCGCACCCAGCTTGTCGACGCCGTGTACGACATGAACAGCAGCCGCGCCGATCTCGACTACGCGCTCGGCCTCTCGGAACGCTTCAAGCTGCCCGACGGCGCTTCGCTTGCGGCGGAAGGACGGCACGGCGCGAAAAATTGAAAAGTGCGTCGGCGAAGCGGTCGTTTTCATCGAGAAAGCGGCCGCTTCGCCGCGGCTTTTTCGCGATTCCTTCGCCCGCCGAAAGCTCGTCGAAGGGACGACACAGGATGGAAATTGTTCTCCCGAGTCGCGCGCCGCGAACGAAGAAATTTGCATTTGCCCGTTGACTTTTGACGAAAACCCTTTATAATGTCTTCCTGTCAGGCCGGCGTAGCTCAGTTGGTAGAGCAGCTGACTTGTAATCAGCAGGTCATCAGTCCGAGTCTGATCGCCGGCTCCAGTTTTCGACAACTTCATATCGACGTGGTAGTGTGGCCGAGTGGTCAATGGCATCAGACTGTAAATCTGACGGCGAGAGCCTACGGTGGTTCAAATCCACCCGCTACCACCATTTTTTTCAAGCCGACTTAGCTCAGCAGGTAGAGCACATCCATGGTAAGGATGGGGTCCCCGGTCCGAATCCGGGAGTCGGCTCCATTTTTTTATCTTTTTGCCGTTGACAAGCAAGGTTTTTCAGCGAAGATTAAAGATCAGAGACGTTGCGCCGCAACGTCTCTGTTTGTTATAATTCGTTTAAAGTCGTTAGGTGTCATTGGTTGTTGTTATGCTCGATCGGTGACGCAAAGTGGTGACTTAAAACTGCCTTACCGTTTCGAGTCACCGCTAAAATCGGTGACTTAAAACGGAAACGTTGAAAATGCTCGATCGAACGGGGAAGAAAAAGAAGGCCGACGGCACGCCGCCGACGGCGATATTCTGCTTGATCCGGCGGCTAGTTTTGTATCGGATAGAATATACCTGGTCTGTCTCGACGGACACGATCTTGTCTGCCACGTCACGTCAGTCGAAGGCAGTGGCTATCAGCTGAAACACGACAAGGGACGGCAATCCGTATCGCCCCAGATGATCAGAGACAAACGTTTTTTCATCATCGGTCCTGTCGTTGAGAGCCTTCCCCGCTCGAAGGTTGTGAGTTAAGGGCAAGAAGAGGGGAATTATAAATCAATGAGAAACTATGAAGACAGTTCCCTAAACGGCAAAAATTTGCTATCATATGTGATATCATCAGGAGTCTGATTATGACAAAGCGCGAAAAGATATTGCAGCAATGGGAAAAGGCAGTAGACGAAAGGATTGCTACTGTTGAGGCTGTCTTAAAACAATACAGTTTTGTACTCGCTACTCGGTCAGGATCTCATTGCACATACGATCATCCTAAGCTACAAGAAGCGTATGATAAAAACAAAAACGTTGACTTGAGAGAAGCCTTTGGACCATATGGACAACTTACGTTCCCTATCAAAGGCGGCCAAAAAGTCAAAGGGAAATATCTACGTATTATTCTTTATGCCATTGAGATCGTGTCGCAAAATCAATAAAGGGTGAGGGGGAAAAGGTTATGGTTAAAGATATCGAATATTATATGAGTTTGCCCTATAAGATCGAAACTGAAAAATTGCGACCTGCCGATGGCGGTGGTTTCAGAATGTTCATGCCCGAGTTAGGGAGCTTTGTTGTCCAAGGAGATGGAGAAACACTCGATGACGCTTGGGCGATGCTTAAAGAAGTGCAGAAAGAGATAATTGGTCTGTGGCTCGCACGAGGGCAAGAGGTTCCTGAGCCAGATTCCATAAAGCGTTACAGCGGCAAAATCGCGCTGCGCATCTCTCCCGATCTGCATAAAAAGCTGGTTTCTCAGGCCAAACAGAATAACACCAGCCTCAATCATTATATTTCACAAGCGTTAGAAGCATATACTTCGGTTGAGTGGCTCGTAAAATGTTTTAATGAACAGGCGCCTTACTCTTGTAGTATGCAAAAATACACAACGCCTAATAAGAAATCTCCAGTTATGAGGCAAGAAATTTCTGTTGAAGAAAAAGGACCTATACAATGGCAGAACGTCGCATAAAAAAAGCGGTATCAAAATTTCCAGCTGTAGATCTAATTGGATACGCCGTGTCTGGCGTTTCTTTCAAAGTCGATTTGGAACATCTTAATGAAAGAGCAATCCAGATTGATCGGAATGACCTTTTACGCGATACTAGTACTCAACGAAGCGACGAAAACCCATCAATCTGGCAGATTGAGATGCATCTTGGGATAAAAAGAAATGCGCAAAAAAAATATGCTTATCATTGGGATCTTTCTTTGCTCGGTGTATTAAAATGTAACATCCCTGAAGGCGTCCTAGATGCAGCCCAACTTCAAGATAATATTCTTCTTAATGGGTGTTCATTGTTATACACAACCGCACGAGAGTACTTGCGCTCTTTAACTGCTCTGGCGCTGAAAGGGCCTATTCTGTTGCCAACAGTTACCTTTGCTTTGATGCCTTCTACCAAAAAGCAGCATAAAACAAAAACAATGGATTCTAAATAAAGCTACTCTGTGTGCTACATGGTGCGTTCAATGGCACTTAAGAACGTACGCATGACTATAATAGCTGCATATCCGAATCCGGGAGCCGGCTCTATTTTTTGCCTCGGAAAACAAAAAGCGCAGACCTTTGGGATCAAGGGTCTGCGCTTTTTCGTTTACGGAGCGAAAGAACGGGGGGTTACTTCGCCAGCGAAACGAGCTGGTTGAGTTTTCTGATCAGCGCCTGCACGTCCTTGCGCGCCGGTTTGCGGTGGAAGATCTGGACGTTGTTCAGGTGTTTGCCCCAGCAGGCGTCGTTGACGCGGGGCAGTTCGCTGATGACCGAGCCGTCGAGGGCCACGCCGGCGAATACGCCTTTGGTGATCGAGTAGCTGAAGATCGGCGCGTCGGCGTTGATGTTGGTGCCGACGTAGGAGTTGCGCCCGCTCGGGCCGGCCACGGCGGCGACATCGGCGCCCAGCGTGAAGGTGCCGCCGCGGAACGCCTTCATGCCCTTTTCGTTGTTGACGGTCAAAACCAGCGCCGTCGAGGAGGCGCCGATCTGCAGCCCGAACGAACCGCCGCTGATGCTGAAAAACGCCGGCCCGTACCATTGCCCCGTCTTGGGATCATGGCGCAGCATCAACCCCTCGCCGTAACGGCCGCCGACGATGAGCCCCGCCTTGACAACGTTGGGGAAAATGGCCACGCCGACGCCTTCCTTGACCGACTGTGCCAGTCCGGCCGCCGACTTGGAGCGGATCATTTTCTCCACGGCCGCCTGCGCTTCCTTCACTCGCGCCGCCACGTGATAATCTTTCGCCTGAGCGACCGCACAGCACGAAATCACCAAGAATAAAACTGCACCGAGAAATTTTTTCATGTGACACCTCCATTTTCGAAGATGCTCTTATTTTATCATCATTCGCGTAAAAAAATCGCCACATTGGTATAATGTCTTTGGAAGAATCACGGCGCGGCGGAATCCGCGCGGAGGAGGATAAAATGACGTACGGGCGTTTTCGAAAAATCGCGGCGGGCGCGGGAATACTGGCGGTTCTTGCGCTGGGGAGCGTCGCGGCGCGGGCGGCTTTTCGGCTGGACGTGCGGCCGGGATACGGCGTGACCGGAATCAAATGGCTTTCCGACTACAATCCCAATCTCAGAGGCACCGATTACGACACGGCGGTCTACGTGATGGAGGGCAAGAAGCCGGGCGCGACGGCGCTGATCCTGGCGGGGGCGCATCCGCGTGAGATCGGCGGCGTGCTGACGGCGGAAGTTCTTCTCGAAAACGCGGAAGTTGAGCAGGGCAAACTGTTCGTCATCCCCTGCCTGAACGCCGCCGGCATGTCGGTGCCGGATGCGCTCGGGCAAGTCCCCCATCAGCTGCCGTTCGAAAGCCGCCAAGGCAGGCGCTGGCTGTATTACGGCGACCGGCGCATACCGCTGAAAAAAGGCGAGAGCGATCCCGAACATTTCCTTCACCCGCTCGGTTACGTTCACAAAGACGGCTCCGAATGGCGCAACGTCAACCGCAATTATCCCGGCCTCGCCGACGGAACGCCTGCGCAGATGGTGACGTTCGGCGTCATGGAGCTGATCCGCCGCGAAAAACCCGCCTCCTGTCTGGACATGCACGAAGCGACCGCGCCGGAGGAAGTGTTCGATCCCCGCGACGGCAAAAAACATCCCGGCGGCTCGCTCTCCTACTCTCTGATCACTCATCCGAAATACCTCGAGCCATGCATCGAGATGATCCTGGAGCTCGAAGAGCGAGGCGTTTCTCTCAAGCCCGAACAATCCGTCCCCGGCTTTCGGGGCATCTCCCACTACGAAATCGGCGAAGGGACTCCCTGCGTCCCGTTTCTCAGCGAAACGCCCAATCCGGCGATGAACGAGCATGCGGTCGGCGCCGATCCGCTTCGCGACGCCAGACATCCAATCGAAGAGCGCGTCGGCATCATGATGGAGGTGTTGCGGGTCTGGTTCGAAAAGTTTCCCGAACTGACCGGCGCGCCGCTGGCGGTGAACGGCCTGCCCTCCCAAAAGCAAATCGAGGCGCAGGGCGTGGGCGCGTGGCTGCAATGACGAAAACGCAGTCGTGAAGGCGAAACGGCGCGCCCGCAGACGGATTTGGGCCGCTTGCCGAGATCTTTCGCCCGTGTTATATTCTTTGTGATTTTAAAACGTGGTCCGACGGAAGCCGGAAGGGGGCTTCGGGCGTCGAGACGAGAGCGACGAAAGGAGCGAATGAAGATGAAAAAGTTTGCACGCGCGATGGCGGCTTGGGCGCTGATTGTCTGCGCCGCGGCCCCAGCCGGGGCGAAAACGCTGGATCCCGGCGCGGCGGAACTGAAAAAGATGAGCACTTTCCTGAGCAATTTCACCGAGCTGGGCTACTACGGTTTCGATGTGGGCGAAGACGGCAGCGACGGCCTGCTGCACATGAAAAGCGAAGAGGGGCTGGCCGAGCTGATCCGTTTCGGCGTCTGGCACAATTACGTGAACAACTTCAAAAGCCGCGTCAAACGCTGCGCCGACAAAAACTGCCCGTACGGCTCGCTGACGATCGACGGAAAATTCGTGGCCGAGACGGTGAAAAAGTATTTCGACATCGATCTGAAAAATCGCAACGTGGAGGGTTCCGACTTCCATTACGACGGAAAAGTCTACCACTTCGAGGGCGCCGACGGCGAGTCCGTCTATTACGCGCAGGTGAAAGAAGTCTTCGAAGAAGCCGGGATGCTGCGCATGACCGGCGACATCTACAACGTCGAGGACGAGAGCGACCGCCCCGCCACGTTCGAGGCCTGGGTCACGCCCAAGACCAAACAGCGGAACCGCTATACGATCCTGTCGCTGGAGACGCAGTGGAAGTGATTTTTTTCGGAAAAACTAAACGAGGGAAGCTCTTTCGCGCCGCAGCGCGGAGGAACTTCCCTCATTTTAATGCAAAAAATCCCGCCGGCATCGGGCCGGCCGGTCTCGTTCGAATGCTACGGACCTGTGCCATTGAGCCGTTGCGCGCCAAATTATCGGCGCCGAATGAAGAAAATCTAAGTTTCTCTTTTTTCTCGATTGACAAGGGATATTTTTTTAGTATAGTTATATTAAGCAATTTTTAAGACGAGTCGTCCCACTTTTGGAGGTTCATGATGGATTCGACAGGACAGCAGAGCAAGAACGGCGCCGTGGGCAAAGTCATTCGCCTGATGGAAGCGCTGGTGCGCTCCGAACGGGTAATGAGCGTGCGCGACCTGGCCGCGGTGACGGGCGTTCCACGCAGCACGGCGCATCGTTTTCTGACGGCGCTGGAATCCTACGGCTGGGCGGTTCAGGACGCCGAAAGCGGCGCCTACCGCGCCGGACTCCGTTTCTTCCTGCTCAATCATCGCCCCGTGCTCTTCGAGGCGCTGGTGAGCTGCGCCAGAGAGCCGATGCGGCGGCTCGTGGAACGCACGGGCAAAACTGCGATCCTGAGCGTGATCGAGGGCGCGGGCGGCCTGTGCGTCCACACCGAAGAGCCGGAGATCGCCGTCAAGTTCGTGGCGCGCGAGGGCATGAGCGTGCCGCTCTGCGCCGGCGCCACGGGTTTGGTGCTGCTGGCGTTCTGCGAGGCGAGCCTGCGCGAGCGGATCCTGGCCTCGCCGCTGAAAATGCCCGACGGCTCGGCGGCCGACGCGCCGCGGCTGCGCGAGCGCGTCGCCGAGATCCGGCGCCTAGGTTACGCCCACTCGCGCGAAGAGTGGATGGCCAGCGCCGAGGATCTGAGCGTGCCGCTGTACGACCGCCGCGGCCATTTTGTGGCGCAGCTGGGCATCGCCGGCGTGGCGGGAACGTTCGGGAACTGGGAAGCCGATCTGCTGCCGGCGCTGAAAGACGCGGCGGCGCAGATCGCTTCGTTGATGTAACGATTCAAAAGGAGGCGAAGGGATGGGCGGAAAACTGTTTTACAACGCGGCGATCACCACGCCGCTGATGGGCGGCGCGCCTGCGGCGGGGGCCGCGCAGGGGCGCGTCGCGTCGTGGGAGAAGGGCGCGCTGTTCGTCGAGGGCGGTTTGGTCGCCGCCGTCGGCGGCGAGGCGGAAGTGCGCGCGGCGCTCGCCGCGAAGGACGCGGAGATCGAAGAGGAGCGCGACTGCGAAGGCGCGGCGATGATCCCCGGCTTCGTCGATCCGCACACGCACATCTGCTTTGCGGCGCGGCGTGAAAAGGAATTCACGATGCGCCTGCAGGGCAAAACGTATCTGGAGATCCTCGGCGCGGGCGGCGGCATCCTTTCCAGCGTCAACGCCGTCAAGGCGGCCAGCGAGGAGGAACTGTTCGAGACCACGCGCGAGAACGTGCTCTCGGCCCTGAACTTCGGCACCACGACCATGGAAGTGAAGAGCGGCTACGGTCTGGACACCGCCGAAGAACTGAAAATGCTGCGCGTGATCGCCCGCCTCGGCGAGGAGACGCCGCTGGACATCGTGCCCACGTTCATGGGCGCTCACGCCGTGCCCGCGGAATACAAGGGACGCGCCGACGATTTCGTCGATATTCTCGTCGACGAAATGCTGCCCGCCGTCAAAAAACAGGGCATCGCGCGCTACTGCGACGTGTTCTGCGAGACGGGCGTATATACCGTGCCGCAGAGCCGCCGCATCCTCGAAGCGGCGCGCAAGCTGGGCATGAAGCTGCGCATCCACGCCGACGAAGTCGACGACACGCAGGGCGCGGGGCTGGCGGCGGAACTTCGCGTCGCCTCGGCCGAGCACCTGCTGGCGGCCAACGAAAAGAATCTCAAAGCCATGGCGGCGGCCGGCGTCATCGCCGACGTACTGCCCGCCACGGCGTACAGCCTGCGCAAGCCCTACGCCGACGCGCGCCGCATGATCGAACTGGGCGTGCCCGTGGCGCTGGCCAGCGACTGCAACCCGGGATCCTGCTTCTGCGAGTCGATGCCCTTCGTCTTCGGCCTGGCGGTGATGAACATGAACATGACCGTGGAAGAGGCGCTGACCGGCTGCACGCTCAACGCCGCCTGGGCCGTCGGCCTGCAGGACAAAGTCGGCAGCCTGGAGACCGGCAAACAGGCCGATTTCCTGCTGCTCGACGGCGATTCGCCGACAATCCTTGCCTATCACGCCGGCGTCAGCCCCGTCATGGAAGTGTACAAAAAAGGCGTCTACGTCGCGTAAAGACGCATCACAAGCTCTCGCAAAGACGCGGAAAAATAAAAATTTCTCGGCCGCCGCGCGGCAGGTGGATTGTCTTTGTTTGTCGCAAAACGTTCGTTCGCTTAATGGAAGCCCGTGAAGAAATACCCCGGCGGGACGCGGCTCATCGGAAAAGGATTTTTTCTCCGCTGCTCCGCTTCTCCGCGGAAGATCTTGTTTAACAAAAAGGAGAGAAAAACACATGCAGGAGAATTTGCTCAACGGTGAAGCCATGGTTATCAAACTGGACGAGGTTCTGCCCGAATATCCCGAATTCGCGGCGGGAATCCGCCGCGCGCCCGACCGCGGCTGGACGCTTTCGCAGTCCGAGACGGAGCTGGCGCTGCGCAACGCGCTGCGCTACGTGCCCGAGAAGTATCACGAGCAGCTGATCCCCGAGTTCATGGAAGAGCTGCGCACGCGCGGCCGCATCTACGCCTACCGCTTCCGCCCCGCCGGCCGCATCTGGGGCCGCCCCATCGAAACCTACGAGGGCAAGTGCCTGGCCGGCAAAGCCTTTCAGGTGATGATGGACAACAATCTCGACTTCGAGACCGCGCTCTATCCCTACGAACTCGTCACCTACGGCGAGACGGGGCAGGTGTGCCAGAACTGGCTGCAGTACCGCCTGATCCAGAAGTATCTGCGCGAGCTGACCGACGACACCACGCTGGTGCTCGAAAGCGGCCATCCCGTGGGACTGTTCGCCTCGCATCCCGGCGCGCCGCGCGTGATCCTCACCAACGGCCTGCTCGTCGGCCTGTTCGACAATCAGAAGGACTGGCACCGCGCCATGCAGCTGGGAGTCAGCAACTACGGCCAGATGACCGCCGGCGGCTGGATGTACATCGGGCCGCAGGGCATCGTGCACGGCACGTTCAACACCGTGCTCAACGCCGCACGCCTCAAGTTCGGCGTCGGGCCGCGCGATAATCTGGCCGGCATCCTTTACGTGACGTCGGGACTGGGCGGCATGAGCGGCGCTCAGCCCAAGGCCATCGAGATCGCCGGCGGCGTCGGCATCGTCGCCGAAGTCGATTATTCCCGCATCGAGACCCGCCATCGCCAGGGCTGGGTCAGCGAGATCACCGACAGCGCCGAAAAAGCCTTCCGGATGGCTCAGGAAGCGCTGGACGCCAAAAAGCCGCTTTCGATCGCCTATTACGGCAACGTCGTCACGCTGCTCGAGTACGCCGAAAGCCATCGCGTCGCAATCCAGCTGCTTTCGGACCAGACTTCGTGCCACGCCGTTTACGAGGGCGGGTACTGCCCCGCGGATCTGACCTTCGAAGAGCGCACGAAAATGCTGCACGAGGATCCCGAAGAGTTCCGCAGGCACGTCGACGCCAGCCTGCGCCGTCATTTCAACGTGATCAAGAAACTGGTGGACCGCGGTTCCTATTTCTTCGACTACGGCAACAGCTTCATGCGCGCCATCTTCGACGCCGGCGTCGCCGAGATCGCCAAAAACGGCAAAGATACCTACGACGGCTTCATCTGGCCCAGCTACGTCGAAGACATCATGGGCCCCCATCTGTTCGACTACGGCTACGGTCCCTTCCGCTGGTGCTGCCTGAGCGGCAGACACGAAGACCTGCGCGCCACCGACGAGGCCGCCATGGCCTGCATCGATCCCGACCGCCGCAGCCAGGACTACGACAACTGGGTCTGGATCCGCGACGCCGAGAAGAACAATCTCGTCGTCGGCACGCAGTGCCGCATCCTCTATCAGGACGCCGAAGGCCGCACCAACATCGCCCTGGCGTTCAACAAGCTCGTGCGCGAGGGCAAGATCGGCCCCGTCATGCTGGGGCGCGACCACCACGACGTTTCCGGCACCGACGGCCCCTTCCGCGAAACGGCCAACGTCAAGGACGGCAGCAACATCTGCGCCGACATGGCAACCAACACCTTCGCCGGCAACGCCGCCCGCGGTATGACGCTCTGCGCGCTGCACAACGGCGGCGGCGTGGGCATCGGCAAGTGCATCAACGGCGGCTTCGGCCTGCTGCTCGACGGGCGTCCCGAGACCGACGCGATCATCAGGTCGGCGATGATGTGGGACGTGCTCGGCGGCGTCGCGCGCCGCGCCTGGGCCCGCTGCGAACACGCCGAAGAGGTCAGCCGCGAAGTGAACGTCAAGTACCCCGGCAAGTACCACATCACGCTGCCGTATCACGTCGACGGCGACTCGGTGAGCCGCGCGGCTGCGGCGGCCTGCGCCATGAGAGAACATCACGAAGCCTAGGCGCTTTTCGAAAAAAACGGAACGTTAACGAAGGAGCCGCCGCGAAATTCGCGGCGGCCCCCCAAACCAAACAATCAGGAGTGATCGCCATGAATCGCGCCAATCCCGTCGTCCTCACCGGTCGTAACCTGACCCTCGAACAGCTGATCAACGTCTCGCGCTGCGGCGCTCCGGTGAAACTTTCCGCAGAGGCCGTCGGCCAGATCAACCGGGCGTCCGCCCTGATCGAGAACTGGGTCGCCGGCAACCGCATCGTTTACGGCGTGACGACGGGATTCGGCGATCTCGCCACCGTCAAGGTGGACGCCGCGCGCACCCGCCTGCTTCAGGAAAACCTGATCCGCAGCCACGCCGTCGGCGTCGGCGAGCCTCTGCCCGTCGACGTGGTGCGCGCCGTGATGCTGCTGCGCCTCAACGGCCTGCTCTGCGGCCATTCCGGCATCACGCTGGAAACGCTGTCGCAGCTCGTCAACTTCCTCAACCTCGATATCACGCCCATGGTTCCCGAGCAGGGATCCGTCGGCGCGTCGGGCGACCTCTGTCCGCTCTCGCACATCGCCGCCGCCATGCTCGGCGAAGGCGACGTGTTCCATCAGGGACGGCGCATGACCGCGCTCGAGGCCATGAAGCTGACGGGGCTCAAACCCGTGTCCCTGCATCCCAAGGAAGGGCTGGCGCTCAACAACGGCACCGCGGCGCTCACCGGCCTCGGCGCGCTGGCGCTGTACGACGCACTGAAACTCGAAAAGAACGCCGACATCGTCGGCGCTCTCTCGCTGGAAGCGCTTCACGGCGTGCCCTACGCCTTCGACGCCCGCACCCACGCGCTGCGCCCCCACAGCGGCCAGATCGCCGTGGCGCAGAACATCCGCCGTCTCATCGAAGGCAGCGAGATCATCGACAAGTACAAAGGCTCCCGCGTGCAGGACGCCTATTCGCTGCGCTGCATGCCCCAGGTGCACGGCGCCAGCCGCGACGCGCTCGACTACGTGAAATCGAAGATCGAGATCGAGATGAACTCCGTCACCGACAACCCGCTGATCTTCCCCGACGACGAAACGGCGCTCAGCGGCGGCAATTTCCACGGCCAGCCCATCGCGCTCGCCATGGATTTCTTCGCCATCGCCGTCTCCGAATTCGGCAGCATCTCCGAGCGTCGCAGCGCCCGCATGGTGGACAAAAGCCTCTCCAACGGCCTGCCGCCCTTCCTGATCAACGACAGCGGCGTCAACAGCGGCTTCATGATCACCCAGTACACTCAAGCTGCCGTGGCCTCGGAGAACAAGACGCTGGCCCATCCCGCCTGCGTCGACTCCATCCCCACCTCCGCCAATCAGGAAGACCACGTCTCCATGGGCTATTGGGCCTCGCTCAAGGCGGCGCGCGTGCTGCGCAACGTGGAAAAGATCCTCGGCATCGAAGCCATGGCCGCCTGCCAGGGCGTCGGCTTCTCGCTGCCGCTCAGTCTCGGCCGCGGCACGAAAGCGGCTTACGAAGCCTTTCGCGCCCAGATCCCCTTTCTCGAAAAAGACCGCTTCATCCATCCGTTCATGACCCAGTCCATCGATTTCGTCCGCAGCGGCGCGCTGATTGAAGCCGTCGAAAGCGCGATCGGGGAATTGAACTGATTTTCCGACAAGATCATCGCTCAAGACACAAAAGAAATGATTTATACAACAAGGCTCGCCGAAATCAACTCGGCGAGCCTTGTGTGTTATATCAATTCTTAATTAATACTATTTTTTGCTCTTGGGAAATCTCATATCTCAAGGCCATTTGCCATCACCTCATACACAGGATAACACTCATGATAACATGTTAGTTCTTTTATCAAGAGGTAGTATCACGTAGGACAACAACGCGCCGAAAACTCAGAGAAAACGAGCCCAAAGTTTGTTCTTCCGTTCTTCCGACTTTTCCTCTGCGGTCTTATTCGGACACAGCGCGCGCGGCCCGCTTTTTGCTCGCCAGCCAGAGCAGAACCAGAATCGCCAGGCCCACCGCGTCGCTCAGCGTGCCGGGATAAAGCAGGGCCAGAGAGCCGGCCAGCGCCAGAAGGCGTTCATACCAGCGCAGCGGCGCCATGAAGAAGTTCTCGGTGAAGCAGGACAGCAGGAACACGCCCACCACGGCGGAAACCATCGCCTGGAACGTGACGAACCAGTTCGTGACGTTGGTCAGCAGGATCTCGGGAGCCAGCACGAAGATGAACGGCACGATAAACCCCGGCAGAGCCAGCTTGACGCCGGTCAAGGCCGTCCGGTTGGGGTCAGCGTTGGCCAGGCCGGCAGCCGTGTAGGCTCCTACGCAGACCGGCGGCGTCACCGACGAGAGAACGGCGTAAAAAAACACGAACATGTGCGCATCCAGACCTTTTACGCCGAGCAGAGTCAAGGCGGGGGCCGCCACAGCGCTGGCCATGACGTAGCTCGCCGTCGTCGGCATGCCCATGCCGAGCAGCGTCGCGATCAGCAGCGTCACGCACATGGTCAGGACCAAATGTCCCCGCGTCAGCGCCAGCACGGCATCGCCGATGCGCAGGGCCACGCCCGTGGCGCCCATCATGCCGATGACGTTGCCGACGATGATGCAAGCCATGGCGACCGAAAGGGCGCCCAGCGAGCCGTCTTTCAGCGTGTTGACGAACGTCGTCAGGTCCATGCGGTCGGACTTCTTCACAAAGCTCAGCAGCACGCAGCAGCCGATGCCCCAGCAGCCGGAATAAAGCGGGTTGTACCCCTTGACCAGGAAGTAGACGATCACGAACAGAGGGATCGCTTTGTAGCCGCTTGTGACCAGGACTTCTCCGGCCCGGGGAAGCGTCTCCTTCGGCAGCCCCTTCAGGCCGAGGCGCGAGGCCTCGAGGCTGAGCGAACACCAGATGCCCCAGAAGTACAGCAGAGCGGGAACGATCGCGCAGAGCAGAACCTGAGTGTAGGGAATGTTCAGCGTATCGGCGATGATGAACGCCGCGGCCCCCATGACGGGAGGCATGATCTGCCCGCCGGTGGAGGCGGCCGCTTCGACGGCGCCGGCAAAGTGCGGCTCGTAGCCGATGCTTTTCATCAGAGGGATCGTGAAAGCGCCCGTCGTCGCCACGTTGGCCGACGTGCTGCCGCTGATCGTGCCCATCAAAGCGCTGGAGAGCACGGAGATCTTGGCGGGGCCGCCCTTCAGATGCCCTGTCAGGGCCATGGAGATGTCGTTGAAGAAATCCGACGTCTTCGTGGACGTCAAAAAGGCGCCGAAGAGCACGAACAGGTAAATGTACGTGGCCGAAACGCCCGTCACCAAACCGAAGAGGCCGTCCGTCGTCAGATAAAGTTCTTCGATGATGCGCGGGACCGACAGGCCGAAGTGTTGAATGGGACCGGGCATCGAGCGCCCGAAGTAGGCGAACAGCAAAAACAAAAAGCAGAAGATCGGCAGCGGCCAGCCGAGCACGCGCCGCCCGGCGATAAACACCAGTGCGGTGAAAACGCCGCCGAGCCAGAGCTCGTAGCCGTAAACTTCACCGGCGCGAGTGGCGATGCTTTCATACGCGACGAACACGTAAAGAGCGCAGGCGCCCGACGCGATCGCAAAAATCCAGTCAAGAGCCGTGGCGCGGTCGCGCGGCGATCTTTTCGCGGCCGGGTAAAGCAGAAAAATCATGGGAAGAATGAAAGCGACGTGAAAACTGCGCTGCCGCATCGTCGGCAACACGCCGAAAAAAGCGGTGTAAAGCTGAAAGACCGCCAATGCGACAGCCAGGACCGTGATCAGCGCCCCCACCGCTCCCGTGAGGGTACGGCGTTTGCCCGGTTTCTTCCGAAGCTGCCGAGCCTGAACGTTGGCGTCGGCAACGCTCTGGGCTGAAATGCGAGTCGTCATCGAGAAAGATCCCCCTCGTCTCAAAAACACATATTTTACAAAAGGCCAAGGACCGCGCGAAAACAGGGAGAGCCGGCAGGACTCTCCCTGTTCGATTTCGCCGCAAGGCCGTCTTTACTTGATCAGACCGATCTCCTTGTAATACTTGAGCGCGCCGGGATGAATCTCCATGGCGCAGCCGTCGAGGGCGTGCTCGCGGCCGAAGTTGGAGAAATACGCAGGAAGGCGCTTTTTCAGCTCCTCCTGTCCCTCGAACATGGCCTTGACCGTCTTGTACACGACGTCCTCGCTCACTTTTTCGTCGGACAGCAGCACGCCAATGGCCGCGATCGTGTTGACGTCGTCGGGGTGCTTGTCGTAAGTGCCGCCGGGGATGGTGGCAAGAGCAAAATAAGGATGCTCCTTGACGATCTGCTGACGCTTGTCATCATCGATGGACAACAGGCGCACGCCGCCGGCAATCATGTCGGTGACCTGGGCGTTGGGCGCGGTCGTGGTCCAGAAGTTGCCCTGAACTTCGCCGGTCTTCAGGGCTTCGGCGCTCTCGGTCTTGCCGTAACGGTTGATCGTCACGTCTTCGTCCTTGATGCCGTAGGCGTTCAGAATGATGCGGGTATACGTCTCGATTCCCTGCCCGATGGCGCCGTAATCGATGCGCTTGCCGCGAAAATCGGCGACGCTTTTCATATCTTCGCCGCTGACCAGGACATGACACGGCATCGGATAGATGGCGGCGACGAAGCGGATGCTTTTCATGGGCGCCTTGAAGGGGCCGGAGCCGTTCAAAGCCTCGTCGACCGTGGCGGACTGACACATGCCGAACTCCATGTCGCCTTTCGCCAGGCCGTTGACGTTCTTTGTGGAACCGCCGGTCACCGCCGTGTAGTTGACGTCGTTTTTGGCCGCGTTGCCGATCTGGGCGATCGTGTTGCCGATCAGATAGAAACCGCCGCCCACGCTGCTCGTGCCGATGCGGGCGAAGTCGACCGCCAAACCGGCCGACGCCGTCAGCCCCAGGAACGCTGCCGCCGCACAAACGTTTTTCACTGTCTTGCGAATCATAACCGCTGCCTCCTCAATGTATTGACATTTTCTTAAACAAACCGACACTGCATTTTTATATGATGAAAGCAACTTTTACTAAGCGGACATAATTATGAAGTACCTTTTCCCCTTTGTCAATGATCAATGCTTCCTTGTTACGCAATGGACTTCCATATCATGAAATAAAATGATAAAATTTTCGTAATTCCGATGGGTCCTTGAAAGTCCATACTTTCACTCAAAAAAGCGAGGGGAAAAATGTCTGCCCAATCAGTCAACGGAGTTTCATCGATAAGAAAATGTCTGTCAGTGCTCGACTGCTTTTCCGAGGACGCCCCGCAGCTTTCGCTGACCGCCGTCACGGGAAAAACCGGTTTTTCCATGCCCACCACGCTGCGAATCCTTTCGGCGCTGTGCGCGGAGGGTTTTCTCGAGCGAGATGCCAATCGTCTCTACCGCGTGAGCTGGAAAGCCTATCGCCTCGGCAAGCTCTTTCAGGCGCACGACTCCATCAAAAACGCCGTGCTGCCGGTCATGCGGCGGCTGCGCGACGTATTCGGCGAAACAGTCAGCCTCTATTACAAACATGACATCTGGCGTGTCTGCGTCGAGCAGGCGGTCAGCCTTCACGAGCTGAAGCGCATTTCTCACCCCGGCTCCTATTATCCGCTCTGGGCCGGCGCCACCGCGAAGATTTTTCTTGGCTCCATGACGTCCGACGAGATCCGACGCGTTTACGCGGAGGCCCCGCAGGACAGAAAGGAACGCTGGGATCAGTTTCTCGGCGAAGTCGGCGAAGCGCGGCAACGCGGTTACGCCGTCAGTCTGGCCGAACGCGAGGAAGGCACGTCGTCCATTGCCTGCCCGCTCTTCGACTTCACGGGCAGACTCGCAGCCTGCCTGTGCATCTCCGGCCCCAGCTTCCGCTTCACCGACGAGATCAAGGCAAAAGTCGCTCCCGTTATCGTCAGGGAATGCCGCGAACTTTCCCGTTCCTTCGGCGCGCCCGATTTGCCCTTCGGGGCGCTTCCCAAAGCCCGGGGCTGACGCCGGGAGCGCTATTTCCGTCTCCACGCAGTACGGGGCGACAGCTTTTGAAGCCGTGCTTGACGCGCTCGGCCGATGCCGCCCTGAGTGAAGTCTCCCCGCCCCGCCTCATCCCCAATTTCCCGACCGTCGCCAAGATTTTTCCGCTTTAGATTCGTTCGCGCGGTTTGTCAATCGACCGCAAACAAAAGATCCTTCCGCGAGGAGCTCGCTCGGAAGGATCGGCAGGCGGTGCCGGAAGTCGCTTCATATCGTTTCACTATAAAAGCTTGAGCTCCCTCGGAGCGCTGACCATACTCCGTTCATGAGCTCCATTGAGAATCCGCTCACTTGTCGGGGCGGTAAGCTTTGTCCAGCATGTAGCTTTCGATGCGGTTCTCTCCCAACGCCGCCAAATCGCCGCTTCTCAGATTTTCCACGATGTTGGTGTGAAACGCGAGGATGCTGTCCAGATCCTCGAGACCGACGTTGTGGATCATGTACTGGAACAGGCGCGAATAAGTCTTCTTCAGGAGCTCGGAAGTCCAGGTCAGTCCCGAAATCTCGTGGATATAGAAGTGGAAGCGGCACTCCAGATCGAAGAAATCCAGCTGTCCTTCCTGAAGGTTTTTCTCGAAGGCCGCGCGGATATCACGATAATCGTCGATACACTTCATCAAATGCTTGTAATGTTCGTCGTTCAGCAGATGGTTTTTCACGATCCGAGAATAGACTTTCGACTCGAGCAGCACGCGCACATCGTAGATCTCCCCCACGTCGGCATTGGTATACTGCAACACCAAGGCGCCGCGCCGCGGCAGAGTTTTGACGATGCCGTAGGACTCGAGGATCTTCAGCGCTTCGCGCACCGGCGAGCGGCTTACCTTGAGTTCTTCGGCCACGTCGTTCTCGCGGATGAACGAGCCGGGCTGGAAGCGGTTTCTCACCAGCAGCTGACGGTGCAAATAACGCGTCACTTCCTCGGTAACGGACTGGGGAATTGCAGACTGGTACGACATTTTATCATCTCCTCGGAGAAAACAATCTCACGGCAAGAAATTTTTTCTTGCCGCAAAGAACGGCGCCCAAGCCTCGATAAAGCGCTTTGCAATGACAAAGAAAAACTCGGGACGAAGCGTCATCCTGCGGAGGCTTCGTCCCGAGTTCTACGTTCTCCTGCCGGACGGTGGAACGCGTAAAATTCTGCCGACGTTATTCTGCTCGAATCCGACGCGCCATCTCCGCGCCCACCCCGCGCAGGGCGGCTTCGTCGGCTTCGGTGGGGCAGCTTTTCACTTCCACGACGTTCTCGATCAGGTCCCAGCCGGGCTTGTCGGCCAGCGCCTGCAGCGGCTTGAGCTCGGCGCCCTTGCTCCAGCTGTAGCAGCCGGCGATTGCGAGCACGCGGCCGCTGATCTTGCAGTTGTCGATCTTCTCCACCACGGGCATCATGGCGGGGAACATGCCCATGTTGTAGCAGCAGCTCAGCAGCGCCAGGCCGCGGCTGCGCCACGCGTCGCGGATGATCCAGCTCAGGTCGGCCGTGCCGGCGTCGTAGACTTTGACGTCCGCCACGCCGCCGCGGCACAGGCCGTCGGCGACGCACTCGGCCATACGGGCGGTGTTGCCGTACATGGAGCCGTAGACGATCACGGCGCTCTGCGTCGTCTCCTGGCGGCTCATGCCGTCGTACAGCTTCACGGCGCGCGCCACGCCTTCGCCGCGGTGGACGGGGCCGTGGGAGGGGCAGATCATCTTGATCGGCAGCGCGGCGGCTTTCTTGAGAGCGGCCTGCACGTTGACGCTGAAGCGTCCCACGATGGTGGCGTAATAGCGGCGCGCCTCGCTGGTGTAAACGTGCATGTCCAGCTCGTCGCCGAAGATGCCGCCGTTGAGCGCGCCGTAGCTGCCGAACGCGTCGCAGGTGAAGGCGATGCCGCTGGAGTTCTCGAAGGAGATCATCGTCTCGGGCCAGTGCACCATCGGGATCGTCGCGAAGGTCAGGCTGTGCGCGCCCAGTTCCAGCGTCTCGCCGTCCTTCACTTCCTTCGTGGCGAGCGAAGTCCCGTAAAACTGGCCGATCAGGGTCAGCGCCTGTTTGTCGGCGACGACGGTGATGTTGGGGTACACCTGGCGCAGCATGCGGATGGCGCTGGAATGGTCGGGCTCGACGTGATTGACGATCAAATAGTCCACGGGACGGGCGCCGACGATGCTCTGGATGCGCTCGAGGTATTCGCCGAAGAACTCGCCCTTGACACCGTCGATCAGCGCCACTTTTTCATCGTCGATCAGATAGGAATTGTAGGAGACGCCGTAGGGCAGCGACCACAGATTTTCAAAGAGCGGCGTCTTGCGGTCGTTGACGCCGACCCACCAGATTTTGTCCGAGACAGAAATCGCCTTCAACATGAGAAAACCTCCCGATTTCAGAGTGTACTTCGACGCGCCGTCGGCACGAAACGATGGATATATGAAAACTATACTATTATACGATTCCGCGTCGGGACATGCAAGGCGGGCGAAAGGCGTTCCGCTCCCGGCGCGCCCGGCGCGAAGAGCGTTTCTTCGCCGCGCAGACGGGTTTCGAGAACGAGATCGTCGATCTCTGCGCCCGCGGCCGCGGCAAAGAGGCCGTGCAGCGCGTCACCGAATACACTTGTGCGAACATGGACGAGCTGTGCGAGGGCTGGTGGAGCTTCGCCTTCGAGCTGATCGGAAAGCACCACGACGGCAGCGTGATGACGCCGCGGGGAGCGATGACCACGCCCGGCTATTCGACCGAGTGGCTGGAAAAGGTCGATTTCGGCGCGATGTCGGAACGCGACCTGAAAAAACTGGGCGGCCAAAAGCTCAGCGGCCCGTTCTCGGGCATTTCGCTGTAATACCGCTTCTCAATTAAAATGCCGAACACAAGGCCGCTGCGAGGGAGATTCGCAAAGCGAACTGCGCAGACTGCGCAGCGGTCGAGATAGTCCTGAGCGACTGAACTCCCTCGCAGCGGCCGGCAAACTATGTCAATGCTTTTTATCAAGAAACAGTATAAGAACGCAAACGTACACTCAAAGAGCGGGGGGCGGGGCGCCGGATTTTATCCGGCGCCCCGCCCCCCGCTCTTTCGATCGAAAACGCGCAATTTCTTTTTTCTATATCACGCCGTTCCGGCATTCGTCGGGCTTCGGGGCAAAGTGTTCCACGTGGAACATGCGAAACCGGCGCGGCGACGATCCTTTTCGCCCCGATGAAGCGCCTTGGTCCTTATTTCCTCAGCGCGTAACGGTTCGTGGGGCGGCCGACTTTCTGATATTCCAGTTCCAGCGTCGCCTCGCCGGCGGCGACGAGATACTCGAGATAGCGCCTCGCCGTGATGCGCGAGATCTTGAGGGCCTGCGCCGTTTCGACCGAAGACAGCGGCGAGGCGGCGTGCCCGAGAAGGTTCTTCACCTGCTGCAGCGTCTGCGGGTTCAGACCCTTGGGCAGATCGTTGGCGGCCGTCTCCTTCTGCTGAACTTGCAGCAAGCGGTCCAGCTCCTTCTGGTCGATCTGATCGGCGCCGCGGTTGAGACGGTTTTCCAGCTGCTGAAACGAACGCAGCGACGTTTGGATGCGCTCGAAGACGAAAGGCTTGATCACGTAATCGAAAGCCCCCGCCTTGAGCACGGCGTTGATCGTGTTGGTATCGCGCGACGCCGACACGACGATGACGCCGACGGTGCGGTTCATCTCGCGGATCTTCTGCAGTGTGGCCACGCCGTCCATGCCCGGCAGAAAAACGTCCAGGATCACGAGGCGGACGGGATGCTGCTGCAGAAACTCCAGCGCGTCCTTGCCGCTGGACACCACGCCCGCGACGATAAACCCCGGGACGGCGCCGATAAACTGGCGATGGATCGCCGCCACCATCGGATCGTCTTCGACAATGAGCACATCAATAGCTTCCGGCATAAGCGAGCCCCTCCTGTTTCTTCGGAAGCGGGATCGTCACGGTGAAATCCGTGTACTCCCCCTCCGCAAAATCCACTGAAATGTCGCCGCCAAGCGACGTTACGATATTGCTGATCGTGTAAAGTCCAAAGCCCGAGGGACGGCCTTTTTTCTTGGTGCTGAACCCTTTGTCGAAAAGCCGTTCCGCGATGCGGGCGTTCATCAGCCCGGCGTTGTCGCGCACGCTCAGGAAGATGTAGCCCGATTCGTCGTACATGGAAAAACGGATCTCGGCGCGCTCGTCGACGCCCTTTTCCTGAAGCGCCTCCACCGCGTTCTGCATCAGATTGCCGACGACGATCACCAGCGAGCGCTCGCTGATCTCGGCGCTGTGGTCGGCGCAGGAGCTGTCGGCTTCGAGAACAAAATTGATGCCTTGCTCGCGGCACAGTCCGGCTTTGCCCATCAGCACGCCGCAGACGGCGGCGTTCTTGATCCGCTCCGTCATGAACGAATGCGCCGACTGGCTCGAATCGGTCTCCGCGGCGATGTAGGCCACCGCTTTGTCATACTGCCCCAGCTGGATCAGCCCGGAAATGGCCTGGAGCGTGTTCATGAACTCGTGATTGTGGATGCGCAGCGACTCCACGTACATCTTCACGCCCGTCATTTCCTCCGCCATCGCCTGCAGCTCGGAAAGATCGCGCAGCGTGACGATGGCGCCGTAGCAGCGGCCGTTGATGAACACCGGCACCTTATTGCACGACACCAGCGCCTCGCGCAGGTTCTGCTCGAGATTGTACACGGGCTGGCAGTCGTCGATCACCCTGCGGATGTCGAGCCCGGGGATCATTTCGTCGGCGATCTTGCCGACGTCGCTGTCTTTCAGGTCCAGCAGCAGTTTGGCGATGCGGTTCAGCATGGTGATCCGCCCCGAAGGATCGACGGCGAGGATCCCGTCGCAGACGAAATCGAGGATCCGGTCGCGCTCGCTGGCGGCGATGCGGATCTTCCGCTTCAGTTCGTGATTCCAGAAGAGGATCGCGCCGATGAACAGCAGCACGACGCAGCCCGCCTGCACGAGGATCTGCGGACTGAGCAGGAATTCGTCGTATTGCCCCAGCCATTTGTTCATCACGGCGTTGTAGCGCCCGTCGAGCTTCATCTCCGCCAGCGCGTGACCGATCTTCAGCGCCATCGCCGCGTCGCCGTGCAGCACCACCAGACCGCGCTCGTAGGATTGCAACGGCAGTTTGCGCGCGTCGACGGCATAGCGGTAGCGCCGCGTCTGCTCCAGCTGATAGCGCCCCTGAAACGTCTCGCAGACAAAGGCGTCGCACATGCCCGACGCCAGGATGCGCAGCCCGTCGGCCGCGGACGGGCAGTGCATGATCTCTTTTTTGAAGCCCAGGTTCGTCAAAAATTTTTCTTCCGGCGCGCCGGCAACGACGCAGATCCTTTTTCCGCGCAGCTCGTTCAGCCCGTCGGTCCGTCCGCTCGGCAGAAACACGGTCGACGACTCCCACAGAAACGGCAGGGCGAAACACAGCGAATCCCGCTCGTTTTCGGGGAAATTCTCGAGGATCCGCGCCACGTTCTCGGCCATGCCGGGATCGATCGGATCGAGATTGCGCACGGGAAGATAACCGAATCGCTCCTGCTCGGGATCGACCGGATAGAGCGAACCGAGCACGATCTCCGGCTGGATCTGGTACATGGAATTTCTCACGTCGCCCGCACCGCGCGGCGAAAGGAGAAAGCGCATCTTCTCCTTCTGAGCGATCAGCTCGAGCAGATCAACGTACACGCCGCGCATTGTGCCGCGAGAGTCGATCTGAAGATACGGAGGCTGCGTCTCCATACAGAGCACGCGTATTGTCCGCCCTTCGCCCGTGCCGATCACCATGTCGGGCACCGCTTCACCCCCGGCAGCGGGTTTTCCGCTCCACAGGACCGGCATCAGACAAAAGAGCGACAGGGTCGTTCGCAACACCGCACGGAAAATTCTCGTCATCTCAGCACCGTCACTCGTTCGGATGATCGATATTGTCATCTTGCGAATCCGCGCAAAAAGACAAAGATCTTGTTTGTCAATAATAACACATGCCGAATGAAAATAAAAAGAGGAGACTCATGTAAAATGAAGTTAAACATCAGAGAGCGTAAAGAAAGCGACGCCGTTCGACAGAAGCAGTGAATTCGGATTTCTCCATGAAGTCACAACGACGCCCGCAGCGTTGACGGCGTTCCTCGCAGCTCTTCTGGGCAGCTTCAGTTTTGTACCTCCCTTGTACAACGTGACAGAGCCTCGTTTGATCTCATTGCGCGCCGCGTCGGGGAAGCAGTTGAGCTCTCACCCTCTGAACGACCTTCCGTCTTTGAGACGCCGCGGATTGGAACCCGGTCAGCGTAAGTCAGATGTTTTCCCTTTCGGCGTCCTTCTGTGGTAGAATGTGCCTGTCTCACAGCGACATCCTCCGCGGTGATGTCGGCCGGCGCTTATCCAGGGGGCTTGTTTTGCTTCTTGCTCTCTTTGATGTTCGACTTCATTTTACAATGAGCCGTCATAATATTTCCGTGCGGCATAGATTCAGGACAAAGCCGGCCGCATTGCCGAGCTGCCGGCGCAATCATGGAACGGAGCGTGAAAAGCATGAATCTTTTTCTGTGTTACGACAGATGCAGCACATGCAAAAAGGCCGAACAGTGGCTGAAAAACAACGGCGTCCCCTACGAAAAGCGCTTCATCGCGGACGATCGCCCCACGGCCGCCGAACTGCGCGCGTGGCACGAAAAAAGCGGTCTGCCCGTGCGGCGCTTTTTCAACACAAGCGGAATGCTCTATCGTTCGCTGAACGTCAAGGAGCGCCTGCCCGGCATGTCCGACCAGGAAGCGTATGAGCTTCTGGCCACAGACGGAATGCTCGTCAAGCGTCCTCTGCTGGTTACGCCTGAAGCGGTGCTGCCCGGATTCAAAGAAGCCGACTGGAGCAAGGCCCTGAAAAGGTAATTCATGACCGCACGCGAAAGAACCGTTTCCCCCGTGATATGCAGGGGAAACGGTTCTTTCTTTATTGCCGGTGTCGTGGATCTATTGTTCTCGGATAAAGACGAGACCTTCAAAGACGGCAACGGGATGGTCGCGTTCGAGACGGGCGAACTCCTGTCACTGATCGTTCCCAAAGGCAGCCAGGCGCGCCCGTTCTTTGCTCAGCACGATCTTGCGCGGCAGGCGAACGGCCCCGTGGCGGCCGGCACGCTGCGACCGTTCGCGCTCTTTTATTTCGTTCCTACCGGTCCGTTTCAGCGAGCAGTGCCCCGGCACACCGCGTCGGTTATTCGGCGATCGTGATCCGGCCGCTGCCGAGCGGATTGCCGTACTTCTCCATCTTCACTGTGCCGCGCAGATTTTCCGTGAAGTATTTGATCAGGCACTCGGCGTCGCTAGGCAAGCCGTCGGCCTTCAGAACTTTGGCGCCCGCAAGCGCGCCGTTGCCGTCGCCGCCTTCGAGCAGCACGTATTTCGAGCTGGCTACGGCGTAAGCGGCCTCGGGGCGCAGCAGTTCGCCGTCCACGCGCGCGTTGCGCACGCGGCGCGGCATCGTCTCGTCGACGCCCGCGAAGACGCCCTTGCCGTCAATTTTGACGGGGCTCTTCAAGGACGGATCGACCTCGAAACTTATACCGGAAACCTGCAAGAATCCGCCGTTTTCCTCATCGGGCAGGTGGCGGCAGCTGAACTCGAGCAGGTCGAGCAGCGTCTGTCCCGGCAGCTCGACGACGCAGGTGGGATTGTTCCAGGGGTTGACGTTCATCAGGTCAAGACGGGTCACGTCGGGGCCGCCGACGGAAGCGCGCACACCGCCGCCGTTGACGACGGCGATTTGGGCGCCAAGCACGGCGCGGTAGGCGTCGGCCACGAAATCTCCCATGTTGCACTCGCCCATACGCACGCGGCGCCTGCCGGTGCGAGGGTCGTCGATCGCCAGCGGCACTTCGGCGACGCCGAGCTTTTCGTTCAGATAAGCGACCTTTTCGTGGCATCGGTCGATCAGGGGCTGCACGTCGGCGTACGCTTTCTGCGAAGCCTCGCTCTTTTTCTCGTCGACGTCGCCGGGGTGGATCAGCTCGGTGCGGATGGAGCCGTCTTTGGCCAGCGTCATGGCGCCGAAGAACATGAACTTGCTGCCGGTCTGGCTGTAATGCACGTCCTTGCCGTCGGCATTCTTGTAGATTTCGCCGGCGAAAGCCTCGTGGGAATGGCCGTCGATTACGGCGTCGATGCCGCGGGTCCGGGCGATCACGTCGATGGAGCGCCAGCCTTCGTTGATGCCGTTGATGCCGAGGTGCGCCAGCAGGACGACGATCTCGGCGCCCTCTTGGCGCGCGCGATCCACGGCCGCCTGAACTTTGGCGACGAAGTCCTTTTCGCCGAAGCCGTAGATCTGCCGGCCTTTTTCGTCTTCAAAGTATTTGGGCGTCGACGAGGTGTAGGTCGAGGGCGTGCAGACGCCGACAAAAGCAACCTGACGACCGCCCAGCGTCAGGATCTTGTAGGGCGGCAGCACCGGCTTGTGCGTGCGCAGGTCCTCGAAGTTGGCGCTCAGCACGGGGAACGTGGCCGACTTCTGCACGAGCGCGAGAAAGTTCGCCGTTCCGTAGTCGAACTCATGATTGCCCGGCACCGCCAGATCGTAGGGGACGGCGTTCATCAGCGCAACGATGTCGGCCCCCTTGGTCAGAGAGCCGGTCATCTCGCCCTGGATGAAATCGCCGGCGTCGACGACGGCCGTCTCGTAACCGGCCTCGATCATCTGCCGGCGATAGGCCGCCAGCTTCGAGTAGCCGTCGATGCCGCAGTGAACGTCGTTCGTGTAGAGCACGACGGCGTCCTGCGACTCCGCCTTGACCTTGACGTTCTGGGTGCGTCCGACCACGAGCAACAGCACGAAGGCGGCCGTCAGCGCCGCCAAACCGCCGAACAAATACTTCCGCGACTTTTCCATCGTATCCGTTCCTTTCTCACACCAGAGATTTTTCAGGCGAAGACTCGCCGCGCCCTGTTTGAAATTTCGTTCAGATTATAGCAGACGACAATGCAATTTTCTAATTCTTCGCCGCGTTCCTGCCCGACTGGGCGATGACCGAGTCGAGCAGCACGGCGACGGCGTCGAGCAGGGGCTGCGATTCGGCCGCAAGTTCGCCGCTGCCGGCCTTTTCGTAGATCTCGCGCATCTGGTCGCCGATGTCTTCGAGGGCTTTCACGGCGCGGCGGTTGGCGCGGCGCGCCTTTTTCTCGGCTGTTTTCTTCTGCTCTTTCGTCAGCGGCTTTTCCACGGCGGAGCTCGAAGCCGCCGCTTCGCTTTTTGCGGCAGGCACGCCTTTTTCTCCGGTAACGGCCGCGCCGCCGGGGTCGGCGGGCGTCTCGGTCTCGGCGATCTTCTCGGGAAGCGGCGCGGCTTTGGCGTCGGCGATCGCTTCGCTGAGCTTCTGCCCGGCTTCGCGAGGCACGAGCGCCACTTCCTGTTCGAGTTCGGGCACCAGGGCCTCGAAGCCGCGCGTTTTCAGCGCCTCGGCCAGGCTCTCGGCAGCTTCGGCTTCGCCGTGGGTGACGAAGAACTTCGGCATGGTGGGACGGAAGCGCTCGGCCCAGCCGAGCAGGTCGGTGCGGTCGGCGTGGGCCGAGAAGCCGCCGATGGTGTGGATCTGCGCGTTGACGTTGACGGCTTCGCCGGCGATGCGCACGGTCTTGGCGCGGTCGACGATGCGGCGCCCCAGCGTGCCGTGCGCCTGATACCCGACGAAGACGACGTGGTTGTCGGGGTTCCAGATGCCGTTTTTGAGGTGGTGGACGATGCGCCCGCCGTTGCACATGCCGCTGCCGGCCATGACCACGCCGAAGTCGCGGTTATTGACGGCCTGCGATTCCTCGCGCGTGGAAACGTACTGGATGTCCTCGCTGGAGAAGGGATTGCCGCCGTCGCGGCGGTAGGTCTGGATCTCCTGCGACAGCAGGTCGAGATGGCTCTCGTAAAGTTTGCTCACTTTGACGCCCATCGGCGAGTCGAAGAACACCGGCATTCCGGCGCCCACCCCCTGGCCGCGCAGCAGTTCCAACTCGTACATGATGCGCTGGGCTCGGTCGACGACGAAGGTGGGGATGAACACCTTGCCTTTCTTTTTGGCGAAGATGTCCTTCATCAGCGTCTGGAATTCGTCGCGAGTCTGCTGATTGTCTTTGTGCTCGCGATTGCCGTAAGTGGACTCGATGACGACGTAATCCGCGTCGGTGATCTCCGCGGGCGCGCGTCCCATGACGGTCTGCATGGGGCCGAGGTCGCCGGAGAAGACGATGCGCACGATGCGCCCTTCTTCCTCGATGAGGATTTCCAAAATGGCGCTGCCGAGGATGTGCCCGGCGTCGCGGAAGCGGGCCGACACGCCGGGGAGGATCTCGAGGCGCGAGTCGTAATTGACGGGCGTGAACAGTTTTTTGGCGGCGTCGGCCTCTTCCTGGCCGTAGATGGGCTCCGCCGGCGGCAGGCCGCGGCGGGCGTTTTTGGCGCTCTGCCATTCGGCGTCCTCGCGCATGAGGCGCACCGAGTCGTCCCAGAGGATCTCGGTCAGTTCGATGGTCGGCAGCGTCGCGTAAATTTTGCCGCGAAAGCCTTCCTTGACCAGCTTGGGAATGCGGCCGGAGTGGTCGATGTGCGCGTGCGTCAGCAGCACCGCGTCGATCGAGCCGGCGGCGTAGGGGAACGGATCGACGTTGGCCTCTTCCCGTTCGCCCTGATGCATGCCGCAGTCCACGAGGAAACGATGTCCGCCGGCTTCGAGCAGATAGTTGGAGCCGGTCACTTCTTTGGCGGCGCCGCAGAATTTCAGCAGCATGAGCAGCCCTCCTTTGCAGCGTTTCGGTCGCCGAGGCTGAGACGCGCCCGGTCGAGGCAGTCCGCGATGCAGCCGAGGCGTTCGGGCGGAAAGTGTTCGGCGGCGAGTCCCGCTTCGCGGCGCAGATTCTCCGCCAGTTCGTCGGGATAGGAATAAAGATAGACGACGCGGCGGATGCCGGCGTTGATGACCGCCTTGGTGCAGAAGGAACAGGGCGAATGGGTGCAGTACAGCGAAGCGCCGGCCGTGGAAACGCCGACCGACGCCGCCTGGGCGATGGCGTTCAGCTCGGCGTGCGAGCCGCGGCAGATCTCGTGCCGTTCTCCCGAGGGGATGCCCAGTTTGGTGCGCAGGCACCCCGTCTCGAAACAGTGCGGCGTGCCTTTGGGCGCGCCGTTGTAGCCCGTGCTGATGATCTGCCCGTCCCTGACGATCACGGCGCCGACCTGACGGCGCAGGCAGGTGCTTCTCGTCGCGGCGACCAGCGCGAGGGTCATGAAGTAACTTTCCCAGTCGGGACGCTGATAAGACATTTCCGATGATCGCTCCTTTACGAAAACCGCGGGAAATTTTCGCGAAAAACTTTTCCGCGCCGGCTTTTTATCGTTTGAACTGCGCGGCGCTATGGTTTATTATAAAGCAGTTCCACGGGAATTGACAGCGCGAAGAAATTTCCGCGCCGGAACGCAAATTTCCGGAGCCGTCCCTTCGCCGCAAATTTTTGAGGTGAAAATCGTATGTTCGCAAACCGTTCCGTCTTCGCCTGGTGCCTTTACGACACCGGACACTGCGCCTTCGCCACCGTCGTCATGGCCGTGGTGCTGCCCGTCTATTATCAGAACGTCGTCGCCGCGGGCGGCAAGTGGGCGCTGTCGTCATGGGGCTACGCTTCTTCGATCGCGCTGCTCCTTTCGGCCCTGCTCACGCCCGTCGTGGGCACGTATGTCGACGGCCGGCCGCTGAAGAAAAAATTCCTGCTGGCTTTCGCCGCGCTCGGCATCGCCGCCTCGGCCGCGCTGTGCCTCTCGGGGCGGGGGACGTGGCTGTACACGCTCTCCTGCATGGTGCTGGGCACGGTCGGCCTCTCGGTGGCGTCGGTGTGTTACGACGCGCTGCTCACGTTCGTCGCGCCGCCGGGCGCGATGGACCGCGTTTCCACGCTCGGCTACGGCGTCGGCTATCTCGGCGGCGGCGTGCTGCTGGCCCTCGACATGCTCCTGATCGCCCGCTTCGGCGAGCCGGGCGTGAAGATGTCGTTCCTCTCGGTCGCGCTCTGGTGGTCCGCCGCCGCGGCCGTGCTCGCGGCCTGGGTGCCCGAGCCGCCGGCCGCCGGCAACGCGCCCTCGGGGTTGGGACAAACGCTGCGCGCGCTGGCGCACAGCTGGACGGAGCTGAAGCAGTACCCCGAGGCGCTGCGCTTCATGGTGTCGTTCTGGCTCTACAACGACGGCATCGGCACCATCGTCCGCATGGCCGCCGTGTTCGGCGCCGGCCTGGGTATCTCGCAGAATCATCTCGTCGGCGCCATGCTGGCGACGCAGTTCGTCGGCGTGCCCTTCGCGCTCGTTTTCGCCCGTCTGGCGGAAAAATCCGGCAGCAAGCGCGCCGTCATGATCGCGCTCTCCTGGTACGCGATCGTCGCCGTCGGTGCCATGTTCATCACGCAGAACTGGCATTTCTGGCTGATGGCCGTCGCCGTCGGCATGGTGCAGGGCGGATCGCAGGCCATCAGCCGCTCGATCTACGCCTCGATGCTGCCCGCCGGACGCAGCGGTCATTTCTTCGGCCTCTACAACGTCTCCAGCAAATTCGCCGGCATCGTCGGCCCGGCGCTGTGCGGCTTCGTCGCCCAAGCGACGGGTTCGCTGCGTCTGGCCGTGGGCGTGATCGCGCTGAACTTCATCGCCGGCATGGCGATCCTCGCGGGCGTGGACGTGGACAAGGGACGCGCCCGCGTCGCCGCGCAGTGAGAAAATGCCGGATTATTACAATTACATCCTCCGCTGCGCCGACGGCACGCTGTACAGCGGCTCCACCGTCGATCCCCATAAGCGCCTGGCCGCTCACAACGCCGGCCGGGGCGGCGCGTACACGCGCCCGCGCCGCCCCGTGCGCATGATCGCCCTCTGGCAATGGCCGGACAAAAGCGCGGCCATGAGCGCCGAATGTCGCGTCAAGCGCCTGACGCGGGAAGAAAAGCTGGCGCTGATCGCCGGAAAGATTTCGCTGCCGGAGGGAAAAAGGCTTCCCTCAGCGCGGCTGCCGAAGGCGGAAAGGGCGCGGAAAAACCGCGCTTCCGCCGCGGCCGAAAACATTTCGAAAGGGTGATCGTCATGACGTTGCAGGAACAGGCGCGCCGCTGCGCCGAAATGATCCTCGACTCCCGCGACACGGCCGTTGTCAGCGGCGCGGGGCTGTCGACCGCGGCGGGGATCCCCGACTTCCGCGGGCCGCAGGGAATTTACCGGCGGGCCGACGTGGAAGCCGACAAACTCTTCGACATCAATTACTTCGAACGCGATCCGTCGTATTACTATCGTTTTCACCGCGAATGCGAGCGCATGCTGGCCCGCATCGAGCCGACTTTTACGCACAAATTCCTCGCCCGTCTCGAAGCCGAGGGCCGATTGAGCGGCATCGTCACGCAGAATTTCGACGGCCTGCACGAGGCCGCCGGGTCGAAAACGATCTACCAGATCCACGGCACGATCCGCCGCGCCCACTGCACCACATGCGGCGGATATTACGGCTACGACGCCGTCAACACAATGCTCGAGACGGCCGACGTGCCGATCTGCCATTGCGGCGGCGTGATCAAGCCCGACATCGTCTTCTTCGGCGAGAGCGTCAAATACCTGACGGAATGCGAGCGGCTCTGCTCGCGCGCCGAGCTGCTCTTCGTGCTCGGCTCGTCGCTCAACGTCGTGCCGGCGGCGTTCCTGCCCCGGCTCTGCCGCGGCAAAATCGTGGTCGTCAACCGCGGCGAAGTGTCCGCCGACTATCTGCCGCCGTCGCGCATCACCCTGCGCGTCGACGCCGACCTCGACGCCTTCTTCCGCGCCGTCGAGACAGAGCTCAAAAACGTGCGATAAATCTTCCGCCCCAACTCCTGTGTTTTCTCACCAATCACCAAAAAACCGTCCCGAAAGTCTCAGCTTGCGTGAGATCTTCGGGACGGTTTTTTATCGCTCAGGCGTTGGCGTTCCAGTGGACGTTGCATTTCTCCACGTAGCCGCAGGGCAGATAGGCCAGCTTGGCGTGGCGCAGGCCGGGATCGCCCATGTCTTCCTCGCGGTTGGCGATCTTGTAGCTGCGGGCGTCGTGGAACAGGAAATCCTTGTTGATGACCTGATAGACTTCGTGGTAGTCGGGCAGGCCTTTTTCGTAATGGATCATGATCAGCTCGGGCGTGACCGGTTCGGCCAGCGTGTAGGCGATCAGCCGGCCGTCCAGCTCGACGGCGCCGCCGATCAGCCCCATCTCCGGCCAATGATCGAGCACGCGCAGGATGCCTTCGCCCTCGGCGGTCAGCATCTTGGTCATGAACTCGTTCTCGTCGTGAGTCCAGGATCTTTGCAGATTTTTGATTTCCTCGGTCATCTCCGGCGTCAGCGTCTTGTACTGGGCGTTGAACTCGCGGCGGAACTTGTTGACGCGGTTGCGGCGCTTCATGTGCTTGTTGCCGGCCAGCGTCGCCAGTTCTTCGACGTTGTAGAGGTACTCGTAGCTGTCGCGGTCGTCCACGGCCGCGATCTTCGCGCCCAGCTGTTCCTGCCATATCCTGACGAGCGATCTGGGCACGTCGATGAAATCGGCCTCGTCGCCCACGTGCGCCCGCAGCTGTTCGGCCCAGTCGGCGCGGCGCCAGTCGCCCACGGGAGCCAGCCATTTCAGATCGGGCTTGGTCTGGCGCAGCCAGATCAGTTCGGGCTCCCAACTCGCCTCGTAGCCGAAGAAATCCTGCCACGCCCAGAGGATCACAAAACTCATGTCCGACGAATATTCGTCGCATCGCAACCAAAATTCCCTGTACTTGCCGTATTGAGACACGTCCAAAGGTCTATAAACTTCGTTCACTGAAAAACGCCTCCGAATTTTCATTCAATATATAACCCGTCAAATTACACGCTCATTGTAACACAGCCGTCAAACAGACTGCGGAAATGGACTTTTTCCTTGCCCGGAAAAAGGTTGCCGCTACCTCAGAAAGATCCGCGCCAGCGCCACGGCGACGACGAGGGCCGGCAGAGCGTTCATCAGCTTCATCTTGACCAGGCCGAGGATCGACAGGCCGACGCCGATGAGCATGACGCCGCCGGCCGCCGTCATCTCGCGTGCCGCCGCTTCGGTCATGAGCGGCTGGATGAAGCGCGCGGCCAACGTCAGCGTGCCCTGATAGACGAACACGGGCACGGCCGAAAAAGCGACGCTGAGCCCCAGCGACGCCGCCAGCGCCACCGACATCAAGCCGTCCATCATCGACTTGGTCAGCAGCAGCGCCGGATAGCCGCCCAGTCCTTCTTCGAAAGAGCCGAGCACGGCCATCGATCCGACGCAAAAAATCAGCGTGGCCGCCATGACGCCCTGCGAAAAATTCGAATCCAAACTCTTGAAACGCTTTTGTATTCTGCCGGCAGCGAGTTCAATGCGGCCGTCGATGTCCAACAGGCCGCCGACGATCGAACCGGCACAGAGGCTGAAGACCACGATCAGCAGGTTCTGCGTCTTCAGCGCCATGCCCATGCCGATGGAAACGGTAAACACGCCAAGGCACTGCATCGGCAGTCTCATGATCTCCTCATTGACATGACGGCGCAGCGCGTAGCCCGCCAAACTGCCGGCCACGACCGCCAGCACGTTTACGACCGATCCGTACAGGGGAATTGTCTGCCACAGGTTCAAAAGAAAACCTCCCTCAAAAACACGTACGTGCATTATATCACCGCGGGCGAAGAAAATGGTTCCGTCAAAATATAACCATCTAAAATCATTGGGCAGAACCCCGCCAAAGATGATAAAATGGTTGGGTTAAAAGCATGAGAGCGATTTGAAATAAAGAAGCGTACCCGGCTTCTGTCAATGGAGGTTCAGGCATGGAAGAACAGGAGATGGGACGGGTCATACCGAATCCGCTCGTCCCGGAAATAAAAAGGAGCTATCTCGACTACGCGATGAGCGTCATCGTCGGCCGCGCGCTGCCCGACGCCCGCGACGGGCTCAAGCCCGTGCAGCGCCGCGTGCTGTACGGCATGCTGGGGCTGGGCATCCGCCACAATCAGGCGTACAAAAAGTCGGCGCGCGTCGTCGGCGAAGTCATGGGCAAGTACCACCCGCACGGCGACGCCTCGATCTACGACACGATGGTACGCCTGGCGCAGCCGTGGAACCTCCGCTATCCGCTTGTGGACGGGCAGGGAAACTTCGGCTCCGTCGACGGCGACGGCGCGGCTGCCATGCGTTACACCGAGGCCCGTTTCGCCGAACTCGGCGAGCTGATGCTGCAGGACATCGACGAAGACACCGTCGACTGGGGACCGAACTTCGACGAATCGCTGAAGGAACCCTTGACGCTGCCCAGTCTGGTACCCAATCTGCTCGTCAACGGCAGCACCGGCATCGCCGTCGGCATGGCCACCAACATGCCGCCCCACAACCTTGGTGAAGTGGTCGACGCGCTCTGCTGTCTGATCGATCGCCCGGAGGCGGAACTGGGCGAGCTGATGAATTATCTGCCCGGCCCCGACTTCCCCACCGGCGGCATCATCATGGGGCGCGAAGGTATCGTGGACGCCTACCGCACCGGCCGCGGCAAGATCACCGTCCGCGGACGCTGCGTCGTCGAAGAAGGGAAACGCCGGACCAGCGTCGTCATCACGGAAATCCCCTACATGGTCAACAAGACCACGCTGATCGAGGGCATCGCCAAGTGCGTGCAGGAACATTCCATCGACGGCGTCGCGGATCTGCGCGACGAGTCGGACCGCCAGGGACTGCGCATCGTCCTCGATCTGAACCGCGACGGCGATCCCGAACTCGTGCAGCGTCAGCTATACAATCGCACGCTGATGCAGAGTACCTTCGGCGTCATCAATCTGACGCTCGTCGATCAGCGCCCCGTCGAGCTCGGACTGAAAAGCATGCTCGAAGTGTTCCTCGACTACCGCCGCGGCGTCGTGCGCCGCCGCACCGCCTTCCGCCTCGCCAAAGCCCAGGAGCGCGAACACATTATCGAGGGCCTGTGCCGCGCGCTGGACATGATCGATGAAGTGATCCGCATCATCCGCGGCGCCCAGACCACTGAAGAAGCCAGCCGCGGCCTGATTGAACAGCTCCAGTTCTCGGAAAAGCAGGCCCAGGCCATCCTCGACATGCGTCTGCAGCGCCTTACCGGACTGGAGCGCGACAAGCTGATGGCGGAGATGGCGCAGCTGCTGGCAGACATCGCCCGTTACAAGGAAATCCTCGCCGACGCCAAAGTGCTCGACGGCGTCATCCGCGACGAGCTCACGGAGCTGCGCCACAAGTTCGGCGACAAGCGCCGCACCGAGATCCAGCTCCACGTCGAGAGCACGTCCGACTCCTACGAGGACCTGATGCCCGAGGAGAACATCGTCATCACGCTGAGCAAAGACGGCTATCTGCGCCGCTCGCTGCTCAAGGACTACAACGTGCAGAACCGCGGCGGCAAGGGGCGCCGCGGCGCCAACCTGCACGAGGAGGACCAGGTCGCCGGCATGGTGGTCACCACCACGCACAACGACGTGCTGCTGTTCACCAGCCGCGGCCGCGTCTTCGCCATCAAGGGGCACATGGTCCCCGAGACGAAATCCGGCAAAGGACGCAAGGTCGAACAGTTCATCTCGCTGAGCGAAGGCGAAACGGTCGTGGAGATCCTCGGACGGTTCCCCGAGAATTGCAGCACCGTCGTGCTGATCACGCGCCGCGGCATCGCCAAGCGCATGGACAAGAGCGAGCTGCAGAACCTCACGCGCGCCGGGCGTCAGATCATGACGCTCGACGACGGCGACGACATCGCGCGCATCCGCTGCACCAACGGCCTCGACGACCTGTTCCTCGTCAGCAGCATGGGGCGCGGCCTGCGCATCAGCGAGGACGAGATCCGCACCATGGGCCGTTCCGCCCGCGGCGTCAAAGCCATGAAACTCGGCAAAGACGACGAGATCATCTCCTGCGAAGTGATTGCCGGCAACAGCCGCATCCTGTTGGTCAGCCAGCACGGCATCGGCAAGATCACGTCCTACGACGAGTTCTCGGTGCACCATCGCGCCACCGGCGGCCAGCGCGCCATGCGCATCGGCGACCGCACCGGCCGGCTGGCCGTGGCCAACACGGTCTTTCCCGGCGACGAAGTGGCGCTGATGACGGCCGGCGGCAACATCATCCGCCTCGCCGTCGACTCGATCCCGCAGCTGGGACGCGACGCCGCAGGTTCCATCCTGATCCGCCCCGAAAACGGCGACGAAGTCGCCAACGTCTCGCTGATCCACAAGGAAGACCTCGTCCAAAGCGGAGGGTTCCGCGCCGCAGACCCCGCGCCGGCCCCTCAGCGCCCCGTCGAGCCGACGCTGCCTTTCGGCGACGATGACGACGACAACGGCGGTCTGGAATTCGAAGACGTTCCCGGCGCCGTCCTCGACGCGCCGGACGCCGGCGCTCCCGCCGGTCCCGGCCGCGAGCCCGAAAAGGAGGACTAAGGCATGAAATTCGCCCCCGACGGCTATTTCTTCATGAGCGCCGTCGCCGCAGTCACCTTGCTGCTGGCGTGGCTGAGCCGCTGGACGCTGATCGTCATGCTGCCGCTGGCGGCGCTGGCGTTCTGGTTCTTCCGCGACCCCGAGCGCACCCCGGAAGGCGCGGGACTGGTCAGCCCCGCCGACGGCGAAGTGATCGAGATCTGCGAGACCGAACACCCCTACACGGGCAAGGCGCTCAAGATCGGCATCTTTATGAACGTTTTCAGCGTGCACGTGAACCGCATGCCCTCGGCCGGAACGATCGAATACCTTGAATACGTCCCGGGCAAAAAATGGTTCGCCAACGCCGACAAGGCGTCGCTGGAGAACGAACGCATGTACGTGGGGTACTCGTCCGAAGACGGCCCCGTGCTGCTGACCCAGATCGCCGGACTGGTCGCGCGCCGCATCGTCTGCCGCCTGAAAAAAGGCGACCGGCTCGAACGGGCGCAGCGCTTCGGCATGATCAAGTTCGGCAGCAAAGTCGACGTTTATCTTCCCCTTTCGCTGAAATGCACGGCGAAAGTCGGCCAGAAAGTCACGGCCGGGCAGACGGTCGTCGCCGTCAGAGAGCGGTAACCTTTGCGCCAATCCTCAAAAGGAGGCCAACAATGAAAAAGATCAAACTGCGTCTGCATTATCGTAAGAGGTTCAGAGGAATCCCCATCCGCAACAATATCCCCAACATGATCACCAGCGGCAACCTGCTCTGCGGCATGCTGTCGCTGATCCTCACCGTCCGCGGCCATTATCTGCCCGCGGCGTGGCTGATTCCCTGCGCTGTGTTCTTCGACTTCATGGACGGCAAAGTCGCCCGCGCCATGGGCGTCAGCAGCGACTTCGGCGTTGAGTTCGACAGCCTCGGCGACGTGGTCTCGTTCGGCGTTGCGCCGGCTCTCCTCGTCTACTCCACCTCCCTGCAAGCCCTGCCCGGCGTGATTGGCGCGCTGATCGCGGCGTTCTTCGCGCTGTGCGGCGCCCTGCGGCTGGCCCGCTTCAACGTCGTGCACCGGCCCGGCCCTTTTCAGGGCCTGCCCATCCCCGCCGGCGGCCTGTTCCTCGTTTCCATCGTGCTGGCCGGGCTGATCGGCAAAGTTCCCGCCTGGATGATGGGCATTCTCGCCGCCGTCGACGGCTTCCTGATGATCTCGTCGGTGCCGTACGGAAATCTCAAGGCCATCAAAAAAGGCTTCATGAACAAGACCAAGCTTTACGGCCTGGCGGCCTTCGCGGCGATCGTGCTCATCGTTGCGCGTCAGCGCGGCCTGCTGATCCTGATCTCCATTTATCTGATCAGCGGCATTGTCCGTTTCGACTGGGGAACGTGGCTGTCCCTTCCCGAACCGCAGCAGGAGGAACACAACAGCTGAGCGGCCTTTTTGTCTTCGTTCTTTATTGATCCTGTCCAAGGAGGCGATGTCATGCGCTGGAGAAAGAATTACATCGACGGCACCTTCGGCGACAGGACGGTAATTCTGACCACGGGCGTCATCGACCGCCCGCGCAAAGTCGTGCTGCTCTTCCACGGCGTCCACAGCAACGCCAGTTCGGAGCCGGGAAATAAATACGCCCGCATCGGCGCCGCTTTGGCGGAAAACCGCATCGTGCCCGTCCTCGCCGAAAGCAGCCGCAAAGTGCGCAACCGCCACGACTACGCCAACGTTCCGCTGCGCTGGATCTACGACGCGTTCGACGGCAAAACTTACGCCGAAGAGCTCGAAGATTTCTACAACGCCTACGAAGCCACGCGCGCCTTGTATCCCGGCCTGCCCTTGACGCTCTGGGGCTTTTCGCTGGGAGGCTTGAGCGCGCTGCTCATCGCCGGCGGCACCATGACGGGCGAAATCGCCCCCAACATCGAAGGGCTGATCCTCTGCGGCAGCGGCGACGCGGTCTTTCCCGAGAACAAAGAAATTTTCAAGCTGCCGATCCTGAGCAGCCTCGAACGAAACGACCGCCTCCTGCAGGCTGCGCGGAACGTGAACGTCCGCTGGGCGCGCGTTTTCCGCGGCGGCGAGGACGCCACGTTCCCGAGCGATTCCTGCCGCCGGATCTTCGACGCACTGGCCGTGGCGGACAAAAAATATTACGAGATCGACGGCAGCGACCATTCCTTCCGCTTTTTGCGCGGGATGCCGTCGCGCCGCCCGCTCGAAGAAATCTACCGCCGCGTGCCGCAGCTGTTCGCCGCGTCATGAAATAACAGGCGGCGTTCCTCCAAGGAGGAGCGCCGCCTGCGTCTGTTTCAAGGGGTCGGCGTTTCCGGCTGCCCTCATCAACTGCCCTCATAAAAAACCAGGCACTGCCGGCACCAGGAACCGCCGCGACGTTCTTTGATCAGTTCAGCTTCAGATCGCCCGGCTTCACCCAGCCGATCCTCCGCAGAACCAGATTCAGGAGCGGACAGATGACCGCAGGCAGGACGAACGCGATCAGCAGAAGCCCGATCCAGTCTGCCGCCGTGATCGAAACGCGCGCACCGCCGGAAATCTCTTTGACCCAGCCTGAATAAACGCCAATCGGCCCGACCAGTCCGCAGGTACCCATGCCGGAGGATACCGGCGCGCCGTTCATTTCCAGCTGGAAAAGACACGTCGCCAGCGGCCCGGTGATCGCCGAGGTCAGCACAGGCGCAATCCATATGCGGGGATTTTTCACGATGTTGCCCATTTGCAGCATTGAAGTGCCAAGCCCCTGAGAGATCAGGCCGCTCCATCGGTTTTCCGGAAAGGACATGACGGCGAAGCCCACCATCTGCGCGCAGCAGCCGGCGACAGCCGCGCCGCCGGCAAGCCCCGTCAGCCCCAACGCCGCACAGATCGCCGCCGATGAGATCGGCAGCGTCAGCGCCAGGCCGACGACGACGGAAACGACAATTCCCATCCAAAACGGCTGAAGCGTCGTCGCGACCATGACGACATTGCCGATTTTCATCGCGGCTTCGCCCAGCGCCGGAGCCCACCACGCGGACAAAGCGGCGCCGGCTCCGATCGTCACGAGAGGCGTGACCAGAATGTCAACTTTGGTTTCCCTGGAAACAGCTTTTCCAAGCTCGGCCGCGACGATCGCCACAAACAGGACGGCCAGCGGCCCGCCGGCGCCGCCAAGCGCGTTGGCGGAAAAGCCGACCGAAACGAGCGAAAAAAGTACGAGCGGCGGGCAATGCAGGGCATAGCCGATGGCCGTGGCCATAGCCGGACCGCTCATGATCGAAGCAAGCCCCCCCACGGTATAGACCGTTCCTCTGATGGCGATGATGGGCTCCGTCAGGCATGAAATCCGAAACTGGATGCCCAGCGTGTTAACGATGGTGCCGATCAGCAGCGAACAAAACAGTCCCTGCGCCATCGCGCCCAGCGCGTCGATGCAATATCGCCTGACCGAAATATCGATATCCTTGCGGCGCAAAAATCGTTTTACCTGTTCCACTTGCGTTCCCCACTTTTCATTTTTTCAGTCTTCTCGCATATCAAACGTCCCGGCCTGTTCTGACAAGCCGGGACGGTCGTCCTGTCAAGGTCCTCCCCAACCGCCGCCTCGCATTATCAGCCGTACGGCCTTCCGCGGCAAGGCCGGAGAGAATTTGGTATTTCCGACTGGGAACTGGTGTGATTTTATCATTGCACGGGGCTTTTTTCAAAGGTTCGGCGGCTGCCCCCGCTGCCGCGCGGCGGAGCTCCCACGGAGATTGGAGACCATGCGGCGTCCCCTTGGGAAAAGGTATGAAAATGTCTCTTCCCGCGAACAGGTTCGCCCACTTTCATCAATAATAAAGAGGACGCCTCGAAATCGATCGAGGCGTCTCTTTTTTTGTATATTCCGTTTCGAAGTTTCCCTGCGCCTTTGCGTCCCGCGGGGTGGGGCTCATTTCGGCGATCGAGCTCTCACCGGCCAAAGAGCCTGGCGAAGAAGCCCTTTTTCTTGATCTTGCCCTGGTCGATGTCGATCGACTTCTGAAGGCCTTCGGCGAGAACTTCCTTGACGTCGCCGCCCTTGAGCGCCGCTTTCAGCGCTTCGTTGGCGGTCTTGCAGGCGTTTTTCACCTGCAGTTCCTCTTTGTCGCGGGCGGCGCGGATACCGCGCGACACGCGGTATTCGCACATGCCGCAGATGTTCCTGTAAAACCGCTGCACTTTGTCGGCCTCGGCTTCTTTGGGAATTTTGATGAGAATCTCGGGAACGGCGGCGTCGAAGTAAGGGATGCGGAGCTCCCAGCCGTCGTTTTTCTTGTCGGCGGACAGTTTCTCCTTGAGCGTGATCAGAACGCTGTAGTCGCGCACAGCTTCGCGCGGCGCGGCGCCGACGCTGCGCTCGACGAAGGCTTCGCCGGGGTTCCACTTGCGGATGCTGCTGAAGTAGAACACGGGACGATGCTCGTAGCGCTGCGTTTCCGGCGTGGAAACCGTGAAGATGTCGCCGCCGTCCTTCTGGCTGCGGAAATGGATGACTTTCCCCATGCCGGCGTCCAGATATTCGTCGCTCAGTTCCACGCCGTCGAGAAGCTTCTCGTCGCGCTCCGCGCGCGCGAACATCTCGGCGACCTGATCCTTGGTCAGATGGTCGACGCGCGCGAAGGGGTTGCCTTTCTTGCGGCAGTCGTCGCAGACGTAATCCTTGCTGCTCATCTTGCTGCGGCTCATCATGCCGACTTCTTTGCCGCAGAACGCGCAGGGTTCCTTGCTGAACAGGGCCATAATTTTCCCTCCTTTTTTCGAAAAACGGCCTGCCGGCGCTCCCGAAAAGGAGCCGGAGGCCGTTTCTTCAACGATAAACGCGCTCTAGAATCCGTCGACGCGGAACACGACGAGTTCGTAGGTGGACTTGTCGGCGCGCTCGCGGCGGGTCAGCGTCAGCAGGCCGCCGCCGGGCAGCAGGATGCCGTCCTCGTTGCCGGCCACGCCGGTGGTGGGGCTGTCGTAGAGTTTTTTGACGTCGTTAAGACGGCCGATCGGATTGCCTTCCTTGTCCCACAGAATGACGACGCTCTGCAGCGGCAGGGCGACGAAGCCGTTGGCGGTTTCGCCCGCGAAGTAGACGCCGCCCATGGAGTTTTTGGCCGGCTCCTTGAGGATCTTTTCCAGCTTGCCGCCGTGGTCGTAGACGAAAAGCACCGTCTCCTTGGAGCCGGCTTCGCGGCCGCTGACATAGATGTGGTTGGCGTCGATGCGCAGATAGGCGTTGACCATATAGTCGACCTCGGCCAGAGGGAAGTCGACGGTCGCGACGGTACCGTCCGCGGCGATCTCGTACTTCTTCATGTCCGCGCCCTTGCGGCCGTAGCGCTCGAGTCCCCAGGTCCCCGAGGGGTGCATGACCAGTTCGCGCGGGCCTTTGATTTTCTCGACGGCGCCGTCCTTGATGCGGCAGGAGCCGGAGCCGACTCCGCCCAGCCAGACCGCGCCGTCGTCGGTGACGGTCATGGTTTGGTAGTTGGATTGGGCGTCAAGCTCGATGTCGGCCTTCTTGACCAGTTTGCCGCCGTCGAGGTTATACTCGGCGAGCTTGCAGGCGTTGCTGAGGATATACGCCCTGGCACCGTCGGACCAGATGCGGTTGCCGCCGATCACGGACTGGACGATGATGGGGTCGATGGGGACGTGTTTGCTGTTCAGCGTCACGGGGCCGACTTCCGCGGAGTGCTCGGCGCTGGCGTAGGGCGTGCCGTTCCAGTACCAGGGGCCGTCCTTTTTGCCGGCGTCGGCGACTTTGAACTGAAGTCCCTTCAGCAGCGTTTTGACGTCTTCCAGCTTTTCCTTGGAATCGGCCGAAATCTGGATGGTCTCGCCGGCGCCCTCGACGCGGGCGAGATAGTCGATCTTGGACGAATCTTCTTTGACGAGGCAGTCCACGCCGCCCACCGGGACGAGCGTGTAGGAACGCTTTTCCGCGTATTCGTACGGGTCGAAGCCAAGTTGTTCGAGATAACGGCGGAAGTTCGACTGATTTTCGATATTCGCCTTGATGTCCACCAGCGCGTCGCTCCTCTTGGGATCGGCCGCGCTGAGGATGCGGATCCGCAGCGTCGAAGCCTTCTGGCTGTCCTTGAGGTCTTTTTTCTCGTCGAAGGTCCAGCCCGCGTCCGTCTCGTAATCCAGCGTGAAATAGGTCGCCTCGATCTTTTTGACTTCGGCCCGGGCCGCGCCGCACACACAGGCGGCCAATCCCGCCGCCGTCACAACACTCATAACTTTTCGCGCAGAAATGTTCTTCATCGCCATGCTCCTTTCACAAACGCGCTTCCGCCGCGCGGCGGCGAAAAACGTCTTTCTTTATCCGGCCCCGCCGGATGTCCGCACACGTTTTTGAAACCGATATCAGCATACTCGCCGCGTGGAAAAAAGCATCACCCATTCGGGTGAAACCGTAAATCCATTATAAAAACGTAACAAACCTATGTCAAGATAACATCATTTCCGCCATCCCGATAGAGACGCTTTCCCTTCAGCCGCGCCTCGGGAAGCGGTTTCGCCGGCAGCACGGGGATCGCCGCGATCAGATCCTTTGTGTAGGAAGCCTGAGGATGGGACAGCACTTCGGCGGCAGCCCCCTCCTCGCAAAGGCGTCCGCGCTGCATGACGAGGATGCGCTCGGCGGCGCGGGCCGCCAGTTTCAGGTCGTGAGTGACGAAAATCAGGCTCATGCCGCGCGCCACGTGTCGGCGCAGGACCGCGATGATATCGCCGCGCATCGACACGTCCTGCATGGAGGTCGGTTCGTCGCAGAGCAGCAATTCCGGCTCGAGTATCAGCGCCCGAGCCAGTTCGACGCGCTGGCGCTGGCCGCCCGAAAGCCCGACGGCACGGGAATCGAGGACGCGCTCGCCCGTCAGCCCCAGCTCGGCCAGAAGCGCTTTGGCTCTGGCACGAACGTCTTCTTTCGTACGGCCGCGCCGGGCGATGACCGCCGGTTCCATCACAGCGCCCAGCGCGGTCAGCGACGGCGGCAGCGCCCCGTACGGATCCTGCGGCACGTAACCGCAGCGCTGGCGTATTTTCGAAAGATCCGCCGCGGCGAGCTCCTGCAGATTGTGCCCGAAAAGCGCCACCGACCCCGCCTCCGGCGGCACGAGGCCGATCAGCGCGCGCAGCAGCGTGGTTTTGCCGCTGCCCGATTCGCCGACGACGGCCAGCGTCCCGCCTTTTTCCACGGCAAAGGAAAGTCCCGCGACCGCCCGATGCTCGCCGCCGCTCCTGGAACGAAAACTCACGAAAAGATTTTGCACCCGAACCGTCGCTTCCACAGCCATCTCCCCCTCGCCTCAAAGTATCGCGCGCACGAGCCGGAGCGTGTAGGGATGACGGGGCGCCGTCAACAGATCCTGCGGCGCGCCGCGCTCGACCAGCCGGCCGTCTTTCATCACGAAAAGCTGCGAACAGACGGACGCGGCCATGGGCAGATCGTGGGTCACAAGAAGCACGGTCAGCCGCTTTTCCCGCCGCAGCCGGCGCAGCAATCCGAGAATGCCGGCCTGGGTGACCACGTCAAGCGCCGTGGTCGGCTCGTCGGCCAGCAGCAGCGACGGTTCGCAGGCCAGCGCCAGGGCGATGGCGGCGCGCTGTTTCTGACCGCCGGACAGCTCGTGAGGATAACGACGGGCGACGGCGGCGTCCAGTTCGGCTTCCGTCAGCAGCGCCGCGGCGCGAGCCTTGGCCGCTTCGCCGCGCAGGCGCAGATGAACGCGCAGGACTTCCTCGATGTGAGCTCCGACCGTTTTGACGGGCGTAAAGGAATTCTGCGCGCCCTGCGGCACCAGCGCGATTTTTTTCCAGCGCAGGCGCCGCAGCGATTCTTCGTCGAGCGTCAGAAGGTTTTGCCCTTCGAAGTCGATGGCGCCGGTCGCGGCGCTGCCCGCAGGCAGAAGCCCCAGCGCCGCCATGACGATGCTGGTCTTGCCGCTGCCCGACTCTCCGACAAGGCCGACGAAAGCTCCCCGCGGCACGTCGAACGACACCCCTGAAACCGCCTCATGCAACTGACCGGCGTAACGAACGCGGAGCCCTTCAACGTTGAGCATGATCTTCCCCTCCCAGCCGCGGATCGATGCGCTCTTCAAGGAAACGCCCCATGTCCACGAAGATCAGACACAGCGACACGATACCGAGGCCGGGCGGCACGATCAGCCACCACGCGCCTTCGGCAAAGGCGCCGAAAGAGTGCGCTTCGTGCAGCATTCGCCCCCACGACACCAGGCGCGGGTCCGACAATCCCAAAAAGGCCAGCCCCGCTTCCGCCAGGATTGCGCCCGGCACCCCCAGAGCCAGGTTGGCCAGCACGATCGGCGCCGTCTCGGGAACCAGATGCCGCCGGAGGATATAGCTTTTTTTCGCGCCGAGCGCCTTCAATCCCTCCACCCACGGGCTTTCGCGGACGGTCAGCGTCAGCGCGCGCACCGAACGGGCCGTTCCCATCCACGAGAAAATCGACAGGATCAGCACAAGCTGCCATAATCCTTTGCCCCACAGGCCCGCCAGCGTCATCAAAATCGGCAGCGTGGGGATCGCCAGCAGGATGTCCACGGCACGCATGATCAGAGCGTCGACCCAGCCGCCCACGTAACCGGCCGTCAGCCCGAAACCGAGGCCCAGCAGCGTCGCCGCCAGCGTCGCGCTGACGCCGACGGTCAGCGACGTGCCGATGCCGTTCAGCAGCAGAGCAAAAACGTCGCGCCCGCGTTGGTCGGTGCCCAGCAATCCCTGTTTCCGGCCGAACAGGATCAGTTTGAGGCGAAAGCTCTCCGCGCCGCCGACCGCCAATTCGCAACGTCCCCGCTGCGGGAAAAGCCGCTCCGTGCCGCGCCCGATCAACGGCAAGCCAAGGCGCTGCTTGAAGATCATATCCCGCGCGTCCAGATTGAGCCAATACTTTTCCTGTCCGTCACGGCGCACCAACTCAAAATCCTTTTCCGGGGTGCGCCACGTCACGGTCACCGTCCGAGCGGGATTCGCCGTGATCTCGCCTTCCAGCGCGAAAACCGCCGCCGACTGCGTTTTCCAGTCGAAGGCCAGGCCCGACGCGCCGGCCCGCAGGCCGTCGTCTTTCGCAAAGCCGTCGCTTACCAGCGCCGTGCGTCCGCCGGCAACCGAGAACTCCGCCGTTTTCGACGTCGAAAGATCCCCGCGCCACCAGACCGGCCGGGCAAACGGCGCCCCCACGACGTCGGCGGGGCTGTCCAGCAGCCGCGGACCGACGATTCCCGCCGCGGCGATGAAGACAAGGAACCAAAGGGAAGCGCGCCTGAAAAAGCCGCTCATCGGTTCACCCCCTCGAGGCGCACGCGCGGGTCGACCAGTCCATAGACAACGTCGGCCAGCAGGTTGCAGACGACCGTGATCAGCGCCAGCAAATAAAAGGAAGCGCCCGCCGCCGGATAATCATGGCCCGAAAGCGCCTCGAGCAAAAACGATCCCACGCCGCGCAGCGAGAAGACCGTCTCCGTGATCACCGCGCCGGAAACGAGTCCCGGCACCGACATCAGCAGGATCGTCACGAGCGGCGGCAGAATCGTGCGGAAGGCATGTCCGTAAATCACGCGGCGTTTCGTCAGGCCGCGGGCGCGAGCCATCAGCACGTAATCCTCGCCGAGCGCTCGAACCATCAGATTGCGCACGTACAGCGCCCAGCCGCCGAAGCCCATCAACGTCAGCGACAGCACCGGCAGCGCCAGATGCCAGGCGCGGTCGGCCAACAGCGCCCAGCCGCCCGACGGAGCGGGGACCGACAGGCTGCCGCGCAGCGGAAAGATCGGAAAGTCGTGCGCCAGCAGCATGAGCAGCACCAGCTGCACAAAAAAGCCCGGAAACGACGACATCACCGCGCCGACGCGCAAGACCGTTCGTTCCAGCCATGAGCCGCGCTTCACCGCCGCCTTCACGCCGAGCCAAACGCCCAGCGCCGCCGAGCAGAACATGGCCAGCGACATCAAGATCAGCGTGCCGGGCAAACGCGAAAGCAGTTCGTCCCAGACGGGCTTTCGGCTCAGAAACGACAGACCGAAACGGAACGTCAGCGTCTGCTTCAGATACATAAAGAACTGTTCCAGCAACGGCCGCTCCAACCCGTAGAGTTCGCGCAGGCGTTCCTTGGCCTGCGGCGAAAAGTTCGGATCGATGATGGCGCTCACGGCGTCGCCGGGCATCACGCGAAAAAGGACGAAGTTCAGTACCAGCACCGCCGCCAGCACGGCCAGCGAGGCCAGCACGCGGCGCAACAGCCAGTTTTTTCTCATCTCCTTTCCGTCTCCTTCGGCAGGCGCAGATAACAGGGATTGCGCTTCATCATCACGTACTCGCCGGGATGGTATTCCTCGAGCATGAAGGGGCCAGCGCCGACGAGGCCGCGCGGGCCGAATTTTTCTTCGCGGTCGAGGGGATCCCAGTTCTGCCAGTCCTTGACGTTTTCCACGATCCGCGCCGGCATCCAGGGCAGCCCGGCGACGTTGTCGAGATACCAGTAGCTCACGCCTTTCATGGTTACCGTCAGCTCGCGGGCGTTCAACGCTTCCGTTTCCGCCACATCCTTGACGGCGTCGAAGAAGCGGGGAATTTCGTTTTTATGGATGAAATCGATCGTCGCCTTCAAGTCGCCGGCCGTCAGCGGCGTGCCGTCATTCCAGCGCAGATTCTCCTTCAGCCTGAAGCGCAGCACGGTATGGGCGGCGGCGCCTTCGCCCTCCGTCTCGACGCGCCACTCTTCCGCCAGACCGGGCATGTCCTCGAGCGTGAAAGGATTGGACGCGATCAGCCCCTCGTAGATCATGCCAAGCACCTGCCACGAATAAGCGCTGCTGGCGGTAAATGGATTCAGGCTGCGCGGTTCCTCGGCCAGCGCCATGGTCATGGTGCGCGCCGTCCCGTCGCGCGGCTCGGCCATCACCAGCGTCCACATGTTGTCGGCGGTGATCCTGTCCGTCGACAGCACGTTTCGCCATTTTTTCGAGACCGCCGCCACGGAGAAGCGGCTGTAAACGGGCACCGACGGCACCAGTTCGCCGAGCAGGCGCTGCGCTTCCGCCGACGCCCGTTCCGCCGACGCCTTGTCGGGCGCGAAGCGCAGTTTCGTCAGCGCCGCGTCGAGCGCCGCGTCGCGAGTGCCGGTCATGTTGTAGCCGCCGGCAACGTCCATGGAGCTGTGGTAAAAGCTGTAAAGCGAGTCGGGATTGCGCCCCATGGACCAGGCCAGCACCGCCAGCGAATAGTCCTTGCGATCCAGGCGCGCGATCATGGCGGAAAAGTCCAGCGGCTCCACTTCCACGTCGAAGCCGGCGGCGTTCAGCGAGTCGGCGAGGCGCTCCGCCATTTCCGCCGTGGTCGGCGTCACGCGGGCCAGCGGCGCCAGCAGCGTGATCTTAGGCAGCGGCCGGCCGTCGGGAGCCGTCAGTTTTCCCGCAAAGTTGAAGCGGTAGCCGCGGGAAAGCAGTTTCTCGCGGGCGGCGGCGCGGTCGAAGATATTGCGCGTGCCGTCCGGGCTCGCCCAGGGCGAAACGGGCGGCAGCCAGCTGTTGATGGGCTCGCAGTAGCCGGAATAAATGCTGCGCACCATGCTGTTGCGGTCGATGGACTGAGCCGCCGCCTGGCGGACGATCCGATCGTTCCAGGGAGCGCGGGTGTTGTTCATGAGCAAAAAGAACGCATGAAAACCGCGCGCCAGCGACATTTCCAGATCTGGATCGGCGCTCAGGCGATCGATGTCCGCGGGGCGGGCAATGTCGCCGAGGATGTCGAGCTCGCCGTTCTCCGCCGCCAGCACCTGCGCATCGGCGTTGGCGACGATGACCAAGCACAGCCTTTCGATTCGCGGCCCGGTCACCTTTTCCGGATCGAAAGCCGGCACGCCCGACGACGGCCAGGCGCAGCACAGAAGCAGCGCCGTCAGCGCCGCAACTTTTTTCATTTCAATCACCTCGTGGGAGATCCGATGCGACTCGCATCGTCTTTGAAAAAAGGGCCTGTTTTCGCAAACAGACCCTTTCGATTTTCTTGAAACTCAGCGGCGCTTCGCCGCCCTTTCAGCGAAAAAGCGGGATCGTCAGCGCCGGCGCGGCCGAAAGCTCACAAAACATTCGCTTTATCGCCGCTTTCCCGCTCCAGCGCCTGACGGCGCAGCTTTTCCGCCCGAAAAGCCGCCTCGAAATGACGCCGTTCCAGGCAGGGCGAAGCGTCAGTTCCGCTGCGGATCTGTTCGCGCAGCGCTTCCATGGAGGCAGCGTGACACAGCGCCGCGATCTCGGCGCCGTTCATGCCTTCAGTCCGCACTGCCAGGTCATGGAACGACAGCCCCGCAAGGGGGATCTTGCGCAGATGGATGCGCAGGATCTCCTCGCGCGCCGCTTCGTCGGGCATGGGCAGTTCCAGCGCCAGTTCGAAACGGCCGGCGCTGAACAGGGCCGGATCGATGCGGTCGATACGGTTCGTCGTCGCGACCACCACCACGCCTCCCATGTCCTCGATGCCGCTCATCTCGGCCAGGAATTGGCTGATGACGCGGTCGGCCGTCTGCGCCTGCGAGCTGCCGTCGTTGCCGCGGCGCGGCGTCAACGAGTCGATCTCGTCGAAATAGAGGATCGACGGCGCCGCCTGCCGGGCCGTGCGAAACACGTCGCGCAGGGCCCGCTCGCTTTCGCCCACGTAGCGCGACATCAGCGACGGGCCCTTGACGGTGATGAAGTTCACGCCGCTCTCGTGAGCCAGAGCCTTGACCAGCAGCGTCTTGCCCGTGCCGGAGGGGCCGTGGATCATGATGCCCCGCGGCGGCGTCACGCCCCAGCGGCGGAACATCTCGCCCCGTTTGAGCGGCCACTGCACGGCCTCGACGAGCTTTTCCTTCGCGTCTTTCAGACCGCCCACGTCGTCCCAGGTCGTGTTCGGGATTTCCACAAAAACTTCGCGGATGGCCGACGCCTCGATCTCGCGCAGTGCCGTGAGAAAGTCGCCCATGGTGATCTCCATGGAGAGAAAGTTTTCGTCCTTCAGTTTCGCCGCGTCGTCGAGCGACGGCAGCAGGCGGCGCAGCGCCATCATGGCCGATTCCTTGGCGAGGGCCTGCAGATCGGCGCCGACGAAACCGTGCGTGATGTCGGCCAGACGTTCCAGATCCACGTTTTCCGCCAGAGGCATGCCGCGCGTGTGGATCTTCAGGATCTCCAAGCGGCCGTTGCGGTCGGGGATAGGCACGGCAATCTCGCGGTCGAAACGCCCGGGACGGCGCAGCGCCGGGTCAAGCGTGTTGGGGATGTTCGTGGCGGCGATGACCACGACCTGGCCGCGCGACGAAAGCCCGTCCATCAGCGTCAGCAGCTGGGCCACGACGCGCCGCTCCACCTGTTTCTCGCCGCCCATCTCCTCCCGTTTGGGGGCGATGGCGTCCACCTCGTCAATGAAGATGATGGCCGGCGCGTTCTGCTGAGCTTCTTCGAAAACGGCGCGCAGGCGCTCCTCGCTCTCGCCGTAATATTTGCCGATGATCTCCGGGCCGGAGATGCTCGTGAACCAGGCGTCGCTTTCGTTGGCCACGGCACGGGCAATCACCGTCTTGCCGGTGCCGGGCGGGCCGTAGAGGAGCACGCCCTTCGGCGGCTCCACGCCGAGGCGCACAAAGGCTTCCGGGAACTTCAGCGGCAGTTCGATCATCTCGCGGATACGGCGCAGCTGCGCGTCCAGCCCGCCGATGTCGGCATAGGTGATCTTTTTCGGTTTCAGGGCACCGATCTGGGCCCGCTCGAGAATGACGTCGGTGGAGGCGGTCACCATCACGGCGCCGCCGGGCATCGTCTCGGCCACGCGCAGGCGCAGTTCGTTTCCGTACGGCGACAGGATCCGCACCTCGTCGCCGACGCTCGCCGGCAAGTCGCGCAGTCGCGCGCGGAGATAGCCTCGGTCCAGTTCGTCGGCGGCGACGGCCGCCATGGGGATCAGCACGACGCGCTCGGCATAGCCCAGTTCGCAGCGATAAAGGCGCACCTCGCCCCCTTCGCCGCGGCCGAGATTCTCCATGCCGACGGGGTCGAGCCCCACGCAGCCTTCGGCGACGGAAGCGTCGTAGACCACGCGGAACGCCGAGCGACGTTCGCCTTCGAGCTCCACGAAACCGCCGTCAGTCAGCGCATATCGGGCCATATCGGCCGGAGACACCCGCGCGTGCATGAGCCCTCGGTCCGATTCGTTTCCACTGATGATTTTCAGCAAAGCCACCACCTCCGTGACACAGTGAAAGTTTAACACAATTCGTTTTTTTCAGCAGAATCGGCAAAGAAAGTTCCCGATCTTTTAGCGCCTTGCCTCTTGACTTTTGGCGGTGATATTATAAGTTGTCTGCGGCAGGATCTTTTTCAGCTGAGCCACTTTCATCACGCAAAGGAGTTTTTTCATGTCAAACAAAACGCTCGCGGAAGTGCGCGCGCTTCCCGTCGATTCCAAATTCCAGTCCGTCGGCCTGGTCACGGAGCTCAAGGAAAAACGCGACAAAAACGACAAGCCCTACTGGATCATGTCCGTGATGGACAAGTCGGGCGCCCTCGACGCCAAGATCTGGGGCAACGCCCAGTGGTTCGACCTCAAGGACGGCGTCAAAAAGGAAATTTCCGAGCCCTCGTCCTCGCCGCTGGTGCAGAATCTCAAGGGCGAAACGGTGGGGCTGATCGGTTCGATCACCGAGTTCAAAGGCAAGCCGCAGTACCAGTTCAACCAAGTCTGGCTCGTCGATCAGGAGCGCGAGGAATACCGTCCGGCCGCTTTCATCCGCGCTTCCGGGGTGCCCGTCGACCGGCTGGAGGCCGAGTTCTGGCAGCTCGTCAACGGCTGCGGCGGCGAGGCGGGAGAGTTTCTGCGCTTCGTCTTTCAGCCCGACAGCGCGACGTGGCAGGCCTTCAGAACCTTCCCCGCCGCCGTGGCGCATCATCACGCCTACCTGCACGGCCTGCTCGAACACACGCTCGGCGTGGCGCGTTCCGCGCAGGCCATCGCCCGAAGCTATCAGGGCACCGCGTACGAGCCCGACCTCGACATCGTTGTCGCCGGAGCGCTGCTGCACGACCTCGGCAAGCTCGACGCCTACGCGCTCGATCCCGGCCCCGAGTCGACGCTGGAAGGCACGGTGCTCGACCACATCGCCACCGGCTACGCGCGCTTCGTCAGGCTGGCGGACGAGTTCAAGCTCACGCCGCTGACGCGCACGCTGCTGGCGCACATCATCCTCAGCCACCACGGACAGAAGGAGTTCGGCTCGCCGGTGCTGCCCGCCACGCCCGAAGCCATGATCGTGGCGGCAGCGGACAATCTGGACTTTTGCCTCAACAGCTGGCACGGCGCCGTCGAACAGCTCGACGGCGGCATGGAAGCGCCCCGCGCCATTTCCGATTTCGATTTCTCCACGCAGCGGCGCCTGTGGAAATGGCGCCCCGAGCAGCCCCGCTAGCCATGAGCTATCAATTCCGAATCAGCCGCCACGACGAAGGCCGCCGCCTCGACGCCGTGCTGCGCTGCATGTGGCCGGGCGTGCCGCTGGGCGCGATGATGAAATACTTCCGCAAGGGAGCCGTGCGCCTCGACGGCAAACGCTGCGAGCCGAACGACCGCATCCTCGAGGGACAGCACGTCTGGGTGCCGTGGGAAGAACCGGGCGCCGTCGGCCGCGCCGAAACGCCAGGCGGCGCGCTGCGCAAACTGCCGCTCGACGTCGTTTACAGCGACCGCTTCGTGATGGTCGTGAACAAGCCCGCAGGGCTGCTGAGCCAGCCCGACGTGAAAGGCGAAGACAGCGTCGTCACGCGCGCGCTGGGCCACGCCGTCGATCCCGAATTCCCGCCGCAGCTGGTACACCGCCTCGACCGCAACACCAGCGGCGTCATGGCGCTGGCCATGGACGGGCCGACTACGCGCGCGCTGACGGAGTGCTTCAAAGCCCGCCGCGCCGACAAGCGCTACTGGGCCATCGTCATCGGCGAACTGCCCGAGCGCGGCCGCATCGACGTGCCGCTGCTCAAGGACGCCGACAAAAAGCTGGTGCGCGTCGATCCCAAAGGCGAGCGCGCCGTCACCGAATACAAACGCCTGACGAGCAGCGGCGCCTTCAGTCTGGCCGAGGTGCATTTGCTCACGGGGCGCACGCACCAGATCCGCGTGCACATGAACCACGTCGGGCACCCGCTGCTCGGCGACGTCAAGTACGGCGACTTCGGCTCCAAAGGGCAGCTGAAATCGCTCGGCGTCAAGCGGCCCATGCTGCACGCCCGCAGCCTGACGCTCAGCGGCCTGCCCGCGTTCCTGTCGCATCTCGAAGGCAGAACGTTCCGCGCCCCGGCTCCCGACGACCTGCGCCGCGTCATGGAAAAACTCGGCTTCATCGACGCCGGCGTGCGGCCCTGACTTTTTGGGAGGAAAACATGTCCGAACTGAAACTGACCGTCACCGACCGCGCCATGGAGCGCATGTTCGCCATGGGCAGGGAATTCACGATCGCCGTAACTCAGCTCAACACGCGCAGCGGCCCCATGCCGGCGGCCGTCTGCCGTTTCGGCGCGCCGGGTGCGGAAACACGCGGGAATTACGCGCGCCTGACCCAGGGGGAACTGACCGTCTGGGCGCCGCTTGCGGAGAGCTTCATCAACGACGAAGTGATCGTCGACCTCTGCGGCGTCGCCAACATGGTGCTTCCCGTCGCCCTGACGGCGATCCTGACGCCCGCCTGCAACGGCGGCTGCGCCCACTGCGCCGCCGGCTGCACCTCGCGGCGTGAGGATGACGAAGAATTTTAAACGTACCACCGCTAAATGAGCCGTCTTGAAAACAAAATCCACCGCCAAGACACAAAGAAAGAACATCGCTGCAATATGAAAACATGAGGACGGATGACTGATCTTTATCTCAGTATCCGTCCTCATGTTTTTGCCGCGAAGCGGCTCTTCGATCTGCTTCGTGTCTTGGTGGCAATCCTTGTTTGCCTCTTGTCACACTTTCACCGTGTCGTGGGGTTCGGCGTTCAGTCGGTCGAAAAGGGTCCGTCTTTTGACGGTGCGGCCGATGAAGACGCACTGCGTTTCCTGCGCGTAGCCTTCGGCGCCGGTCACGCAGTAGCGCGAATCGGCGGCGTCGAAACGCAGCCATTCGCCGCCGCACTGCAGGACGCCTTTGGCCCGGCTGATGTCGCCCAGTCCGCCGCGGATCACGTCTTCCAAAAGGACGATCAGTTCCGCCGGATTGCGCAGGCGTGCTTTGGCGAACGTGCACTCGTGGATTTTCGAGGCGCGGCCGGCGCTTTCGGCGGGCGTGTTCCGCGTGGAACATTCCGCGGCGTACTCTTCCTCCAGCAGCCCGTTCCACCATGCGTCATCCTGCTGAGTGTAGTGGCGGCAGACGATCTCGGCCCGCGGATTGAGCCTGCGGATCTCGGCGGCGATCTTTTCGAGAACGTCGGCCGATTCGTTCTCGCCTTTGGAAAAGACGATCCGCCAAGAATTTTCGATCTGGTCGAGATAAATGTCGGGATGCTCGCGCCGATACCGGTAAAAGCTCTGCGGCGTCACGATCGTCACCGGGCGGAGCAGGCTGATCCGCTCGTACTCATATTTTTGGGCCGTCGCCAGGATGCTGCTCAGCTTGCCGATCCCCGTCGGCTCGACGACAAGGTACTCGGGATCCAGCGAGGACGAGATCGTCAGCAGCGACGAGGCGAAGCTGTCCTTCATGGAACAGCAGATGCAGCCTTCGGCAAATTCGAGGATGTTGACGTCGGACGTCTGCGAGATCTCCTGGCTGTCCAGGTTCACCTCGCCGTATTCGTTCTCCATGACGACGACGTTCTTGCCCGTGCGCCGGATCAGTTCCTTAATGAACGTTGTCTTTCCGGCTCCCAGAAAGCCGGAGATGACCAATATTTTCATGTTTCACCTCGGCACGACAAAAAAACAGGCCTGGATTCCGCGCTCAGGCCTGTTTTTTTGCGATGTTCCGTCAATCGGAGATCTTGACGACCGGCTTGATCAGCTCCGCGGGCTTGTCCTTCATGAGCTGCAGCGCTTCGGGCAGATGTTCCCAGCCCTCGAAGACGTGAGTCGACAGCGGCGCGACGTCCAGCTTGCCGGAGGTGATGAGGCGGGCAAGCTTTTCCATGCGCAGACGGCCGCCGGGCGTCAGCCCGCCGTTGATCTGCTTGTGCCCCATGCCCACGCCCCACTCGGCGCGGGGAATGTTGATGTAGGTGCCGCTGCCCAAGTAGTTGACGTTGCCGATCTTGCCGCCGGGCTTGAGGGATTTGACGGCCGGCTCGAAGGATGCCACGCTGCCGCCGGCGATGACGACGCGGTCGACGCCCTTGCCGCCGGTCAGTTCCAAGACCTGCTCCTTGATCGGGCCTTTCTTGTAGCTGATGAAATCGGTGGCTCCGTATTTTTTGGCGGCTTCGACGCAGACGGGGCGTGTGCCGACGGCGATGATCCGCGAAGCGCCGCGCATCTTGGTGCCGGCCACGGCCATCAGGCCGACCGGGCCGATGCCAGCGATCCGCGTTTTCTCTCAGACTGTTTCTTTCCGAGCGCACATCGAAAATGGCGCGTTCCCGACGATGGCATCAGCGGAAGGCCGTCCCCTCCGTTTTTTTCAGAAAATTAAACTTATTTATTCTTCTTGCACTTGCCCAACTCAGGCGGTTATGGTAATTTACCGAAATAACCCTTTGGACTTATATCATTTTCAGGAGGGATCACAATGGCAGTCCAGAACAAAGCGCTCAAGCTTCCTCACACGTTCGCGCTGATGTTTATCCTCACGGCCGTGATGGCGGCGCTGACGTGGATCATCCCCGCCGGCGTGTACGACGTCGATCCGCAGACCAAGCGCGTCATCGCCAATTCCTATCATCAGGTGGCGAGCAATCCCCAAGGGCCGTGGGATATTTTCAACGCCGTCACCAAGGGCATGATCCAGTCGGCCGTGATGATGTCGATGGTATTCTTCATCGGCGGCGCCGTCGAAGTGATCGAACAGACCGGCACGATCCGCGCCGGCATGGGACGCATCGTCGGCATGCTGAAGGGCAAGGAGATCTGGGCCGTGATCGTCATCATGATCGTCATGTCGATCGGCGGCGCCGTGGGGGTTTTCGCCAATCCCGTCATCGCCCTGATCCCCGTCGGCGTGCTGCTGGCCAAAAGCCTCGGCTACGACGCCGTGGTCGGCTTCGCCATGATGTACCTGGGCTCCTACGCCGGGTTCAACGTGGGCTGGGCCAACATGTTCACCGTCGGCATCGCCAACGAGATCGCCGGCCTGCCCATCACCTCGGGGTTCAACATCCGCGTGGTGCTGCACATCCTCAACATCGCGCTGACGATCGCCTTTGTGCTGATCTACATCAGGCGCATCAAAAAAGATCCCACGAAGAGCCTTGTCTACGATCCGAACGCGCCGGCGGAAGCGGAAGACGTCGGCGCTCTCGCGGCGAACGCGAAGATGACCTGGCAGCAGTCGGTCTGCGCGCTGATCGTGGTGCTCAGTTTCGGCTTCATCATCTACGGCTCGCTGAACTGGAAGTGGGGCATCTCCCATTACTCCACCGTTTTCCTGATCATGGGGCTGACTTCCGGCTTCGTCGGCGGGCTGGGGCTGAACCAGACGTTCAAAGCCTTTACCAAGGGCATGTCCGGTCTGACGTACGCGGCCTTCGTGATCGTTTTCGCCCGCGCCATTTCCGTGGTGATGACGGACGGCAAGATTATCCACACCATCGTCTACCACCTGTCCATGCCCATCGGCAAAGTCAGCGCCGTCGTGGGAGCCAACCTGATGTTCCTGGCCAACGTGATCATCAACTTCTTCATTCCCTCCGGCTCCGGCCAGGCGGTCACCGTCATGCCGATCATGGTGCCCGTGGCCGATCTGAGCAACATCAGCCGCCAGGTGGCCGTACAGGCGTTCCAGTTCGGCGACGGTTTCACGAACTGTTTCATCCCCACTTCGGGCGTGCTCATGGGCGTCCTCGGCCTGGCGGGGATCGCCTACGGCAAGTACGTGCGCTGGTTCCTGCCCATGCTGCTTGTCCAGCTCCTCATGGGCAGCATTACGGTCACACTGATGCAGATCTTCGGCTGGTAAAACACGATCGAATGAAAGCGGAAAAACGTCCCGGCAAAGATGTTTTTCCGCTTTTCCATGGCATGCTGCACGACAGGGAGGCATAGACAATGGAGCTTTTAAAACTGGCTTCGTCGGTCGTCGGCGACGTGACGGCGTGGCGTCATCATCTTCACGCCCATCCGGAGCTGAGCGGTCAGGAGGTGGAAACGTCGGCGTTCGTACAAAGGACGCTGCGCGAAATGGGCGCTGACGAGGTGCGCCGCGTCGGCAAAACGGGGGTCGTGGCGCTGGTCAGGGGCGTTCAGTCCGGTCCGGTCTTCGCCCTGCGCGCCGACATGGACGCTTTGCCCGTGCCGGAGCTGGCCGACGTGGAGTTCAAATCGCAAAGCGAAAACGTGATGCACGCCTGCGGCCACGACGTTCACACGGCGGTGCTGCTGGGCGCGGCCAAGGCGCTGTGCGGCGTGCGCAGGCAGATCCACGGCACGGTGAAATTTTTCTTCCAGCCCGCTGAAGAAACCGGCCGGGGCGCCAGGGAAATGATCGCCGCAGGGGAGCTGGACGAGAAGGATCCGCCCGCCTGCATAGCGGCGCTGCACGTTTTTCCAGGCATTCCCGCCGGAACGCTGGGCGTGCGCCGCGGCGCGTTCAACGCCTCGTCCGACAGTTTCTCGCTGGAAGTCATCGGCCGGCAGGGACACGGCGCCTATCCGGAACTGTGCATCGACCCAATCGCCGTCGGCGCCCAGGTGATCACGGCCCTGCAGCAGCTGGTCAGCCGCGAGGTGGCGCCGCAGGACTCGGCGGTGGTCACAATCGGCACGATCCACGGCGGCGTCAGGAGCAACATCATCGCCCCCGACGTGAAGATGACGGGAACGATCCGCACGGTCCGCTCTCGGGTGCGGGAGCACCTGTTCGAAGCCATCCCGCGCGTCGCCAGATTGACGGCCGAAGCGCTGCGCGCCTGCGCCGGGGTGGAGATCCGCGAAGGCACGCCGGTGCTGGTCAACGACGACGGCATGTTCGACCGGCTCGTCTCCGTGGCAGAACGCGTCGTCGGCAAAGACCGCATCGTCGCCTTCGAGAACTGCTCCATGGGCGGCGAGGATTTCGCCTTCTTCACCGAACGAGTTCCCGGCGTCATGTTTCGCCTCGGCGTCGGCTTCAAGGACAAGGACAACGCGCCGCTCCATTCGTCCTGTTTCAAAGTCGACGAAAGCGCCTTTATCTACGGCGTCGCCGCGCTGGCCGGACTGGCTCTGGACGTGTGCCGTTGAATCAGCGTAAATTTCCAGCCCGCTCGAATTTATTCGCGCGGGCTGTTTTGTATCGCGCCGTTTCAAATTTGCGGTTTTCCTCATCTTGCAGGGCCGACGCCGTTCAATTAAAATCAAGTGGAAAACATGAATCTCTTTTGGGCGCGGCGAAGGCACATGTTCCATGTGAACCATATGCCGCCGTTGCAAAATCTTAAACCGACGGAGGACTGACCATGACTTATCGCGAACGGTACGAACAATGGCTTGGCGCTTCATGGCTCGACGAGGCGTCGCGGCGCGAACTGGCGGCGCTGAGCGACGAGAAGGAGATCGAAGACCGCTTCTACCGCGACCTCGAATTCGGCACCGCCGGCATGCGCGGCCTCATGGGCGCTGGCACGAACCGCCTCAACCGCTACACCGTCGGCAAGGCCACGCTGGGGCTGGCGCGCTATCTCAAGGCGGAAATCGCGGACTGGCAGCGCGGCGTCGTGATCGCCTACGATTCGCGCAACAGCTCGCCCGAATTCGCGCTGGAAACGGCGCGCGTGCTTTCCGCCTGCGGCGTGCCGGCGAAGATTTTCCGGCAGCTCGAACCGGTGCCCGCGCTGTCGTTCGCCGTCAAGCACCACAAGGCCGCGGCCGGCGTGGTCATCACCGCCAGCCACAATCCGAAGGAATACAACGGCTACAAAGTTTACGACGAGCACGGCTGCCAGCTCTGTCCCGCGCCCGCCGCAAAACTGACGGAATACGTGGAGGCCGCCGACCTGTCGCAGATCTCTTCCGGCGACGAGAAACCGATCGCCTGGATCGGTCAGGAGACCGTCGAGGCCTTTCTCGACGCCGTCCAGTGCCAGTCGGTGCCGCAGCGCAACGCAGGCGCGCTGAAAGTGGTCTACACGCCGCTGCATGGCTCGGGCAACCTGCCGGTACGCGCCGTCCTGAAGCGCTGCGGCTTCGACGACGTGCACGTCGTCGCCGAACAGGAGCTGCCCGACGGCGATTTTCCCACCGTCACGACGCCCAATCCTGAGGAGCGCAGCACGCTTTCGCTCGGCATCGAGCTGGCCCGCCGCATCAGCGCCGACGTCGTCATCGGCACCGATCCGGACTGCGACCGCATCGGCTGCGCCGTCGCCGCGGGCGACGAATTCCGGCTGCTTTCGGGCAACCAGATCGGCGCGCTGCTGACCGACTTCGTCCTCTCGCACCGTGCCCTCACGCCCAAATCGACGATGATCACCACGATCGTCACCGGCGAGCTGGGAGCCCGCGTGGCGCAGAGCCGCGGCGTGACCGTGCTGCGCACGCTGACGGGCTTCAAGTACATCGGCGAGAAGATCACCGAGTTCGCGCGCAGCGGCGAGCGCGAGTTCCTGTTCGGCTACGAGGAAAGCTACGGTTATCTGGCCGGCACGCATGCGCAGGACAAGGACGCCGTCGTCGCGGCCATGCTGATCTGCGAGATGGCGGCCGCGGCCAAGAGCAAAGGGCGCACGCTGATCGACGAGCTGAACGGTCTCTACGCGCGCTTCGGCTATTACCTCGACGCCCAAGACTCGCACACGCTCAAGGGCAAAGACGGCGCCGAACGCATCGCCGCGATGATGGCACGCCTGCGCGGCGGCGCGCGCTTCGAGGGGGTTTCGCAGACGCTTGACTACGCGCAGGGGCTGGACGGCCTGCCGCGCGAAAACGTGATGAAGTTCCTCTGCGCCGACGGTTCGTGGTTCGCCGTGCGCCCTTCCGGCACCGAGCCGAAGATCAAAATCTACTATTCCATCAAAGACACGGACGAGACGAGCGCGGGCGCCAAGCTCGACGCCCGCCGCGCCGAAGTCGGCGGCGTCCTTGGACTGTAAGGGAAAGGAAGGATCGGACCATGCGCAAAAAGATCGTGACGTGTCTCCTTCTGCTCGCGCTCGCGGCGTCCGCCGCCCAGGCCCGCAGCTCCATCGCCCAGCTCTGCTCCAACTGCGCTTTCGGCGACCGGCGCAAGTACTGCATCAAGTGCGGGGCCTACACGTTCGACAAGGGCATCCCGGCGCGGCTGTGCGAGAACTGCGGCTTCGGCGAGCGCTGGAAATACTGCGTCAAATGCGGCGCCTACACGTTCGGCCGCGGTACCCCCGCCGTACTGTGCCAGAACTGCGCCTTCGGCGACCGCAAGAAACACTGCCTCACGTGCGGCCGCTATCTGTTCAACTGACGTTTTTTCTTCTGTAACTTTGTCACGGAACGAAAACCGCGGCTCCCTTATACTCGAAACGGCAGCGCGAGGACGCGCGTTTTTTTTCGGCCGACGGAATTATGATATAATGACTCGGGAATCGTGAGGAGATGACGTCATGACGCCGCGGCACAAGAGACTGGCGCTGTACCTTGAGGAACTGTACGAACGCTGCAACCGGCGCGAACTCGTCTCGCCCGACCCGCTGCAGTTCCTCTACCGCTACGAAGCGCCCGAAGACCGCGAGATCGCGGCGCTCGTCGCCTCGTCGCTGGCCTACGGGCGCGTGGCGACGATCCTCAAAAGCGTCGAAACCGTGCTCGGCGCGCTCGCCCCGTCGCCGCGAGCGGCCGTGGAACAAGGCGGCGAAACGCGGTGGCGCGAGACGTTCGCGTCGTTCCGGCACCGCTTCACCGACGGAGCCGACGTTGCGGCGCTGCTGGACGGCGCCAGGCGCGTCGTTTCCCGCTGGGGGAGCCTCGGCGGCTGCCTTATCTCGGCCCGGCGGGAATGCGGCTCGCTCACGGGCGCGCTCGATTTCCTCATCGCCGCACTGGAAAACGGCCGCCCCAGCAGCCTGCTGTGCCGTCCGCAGCGCGGCAGCGCCTGCAAGCGGCATTTTCTGATGCTGCGCTGGCTCGTCCGACGCGACGAAGTGGATCCCGGCGGCTGGGACGGGCTCGATCCCGCCGAGCTGACCGTGCCGCTTGACACGCACATGTACGCGGTGTGTCGGTCGCTGCGCTTCACGCGGCGCAGGGCGGCCGACCTGAAAACGGCGCAGGAAGTCACGCAGGCTTTTGCGCGCCTGTCGCCGCGCGACCCGACGCGCTACGATTTCGCGCTGACGCGGTTCGGCATCCGCGCCGACATGGAACAGGAAGCGTTGCTGGCGGAATGCCGGGCGCGCTCTACGAAGGAAAGGGTTGAAACGAAATGATGAAAAAGTTTTTGCTTGTCGTAACGGTTCTGGCGATGATGGCTTCGTCCGCTTCCGCGGCGAAAAAGATCGGCGCGTTCAAAGCCGCGGATCTGGAAGGCGCGGCGCACGACGAGGCGATCTTCCGTCAGGCGCCGCTGACGATGTTCAACGTCTGGGGCACGTTCTGCCCGCCCTGTCTGCAGGAGATGCCCGACCTCGGCCGGCTGGCGAAGGAAATGGCGCCCCAAGGCGTGCAGATCGTCGGCCTGCTCTACGACTGGTTCGATATGACCGGCAACAAGAGCGACGCGCAGACCAAAAAGGCGCAGACGCTGATCAAGCGCACCGGAGCCGACTACCTTCACCTGCTGCTCGACGACGGTCTGGCGCAGTATCTCGGCGACTTCAGCGCCATTCCACAGACCTTCTTCGTGAACGGGCGCGGCGAGATCGTCGGCGAGGTGACGGGCGCACGGAGCGCCGAGCAGTGGCGGGAGATCATCCGCGAAATGCTGGCGAAGGCCAAATAATGAAAAGATACGGCGCAGGCTGGACGTGCCTGCTCGCCGGCGCCGCCCTGATCGCCGCGGGGCTGTGGCGCGGCGAGAACTTCGCCGTGTTCCAGAAGGCCGTCAAGATCTGTCTGGAGTGCGTGGGCATTGGCTAAGACGCGAAAAGAGCGCGGCCGGCTGCGCCAGACCGTCCAGCTGCTGTGGACGGCCCTCACCAACGGCTACCTGGCCGGTTTCCTGAAAGGGAAGATCTACGCGGGGCCGTTGAAAAATGTCTGCGTCCCGGGGCTGAACTGCTATTCCTGTCCCGGCGCGCTGGGAGCCTGCCCGGTCGGCTCCTTCCAGGCCATGCTGACAGGATTCGAACCGCGGCTGCCGCTGTACGTCGTGGGCTTTCTGTTCGCGTTCGGGGCGCTGCTGGGGCGCTTCGTGTGCGGCTGGCTCTGCCCGTTCGGGCTGGTTCAGGACCTGCTTTACAAGATCCCGCTCGGGCGCAAGCGTCTGAACCTGCCCGGCGACCGCGCCCTGCGGCGGCTGAAATACGCCGTGCTGGCGCTGTTCGTCGTCATCCTGCCGCTGTTCGTGCGCGACGATCTGATCGGCGTCAGCTATCCGTGGTTCTGCAAGTACATCTGTCCTTCGGGTACGCTGATGGGCGGCTGGACGCTGCTGAGCCTGAACGAAAATCTGCGCGGCGCGGCCGGATGGCTGTTCACGTGGAAAAGCGCGCTGCTGATCGCGCTGATCGTCCTGTCGGTGAAGTCGTTCCGCCCTTTCTGCAAGTATCTGTGCCCCCTGGGCGCCTTTTATGGTTTCTTCAACCGCATTGCCCTGCTCCGCTACGGCTTCGACGAGCAGAAATGCGTCGCCTGCGGGCGCTGCGCCGTGTCCTGCCCAATGACGCTGAAACTGCCGCAGGGCACCAACGGGGACGAATGCATCCGTTGCGGCCGCTGCATTCGCGCCTGCCCCACCGCCGCCCTGACGCCGGCGCTCAAACAAAGCGCCGCCGCGCGGCGCAAGCCGTCGCCGGAACGTCCCTGAAAGCCGGCGGCATAGATTTTCAAAAAAGCGAAGGTTCCGGATGGAAAATCCATTCCCCGGACCTTCGCTTTTTCGAACTCTGTCGCGGGCTCTTGACAGAGCGCGCGCTTTTGCACTAGACTTTTTCACGCCGGACGGCTCTCCTCGGGCCGCCCAGGCAACGAACAGAAAGGAGGCGCGTCATGCCTCTCTCCATCGCCGAAACGGGCTTCACCGCCCTCGACATCGAAACCACCGGATTGAGTCCCGCCTTTTGCGGCATCGTCGAGATCGCCGCGCTGAAAATCTTCCCCGACGGTTCGCAGCGGCCTTTCCAAATGCTGGTCGATCCCGGGCGTCCCATCCCGCGCGACGTCTCCGCCATCCACGGCATCGACGACGCCATGGTCCGCGGCCAGCCCCGCGCCGCCGACGCCGTCGCCGCGCTCGTAAACTTCGTGGGGCCGTCGCCGCTGGTGCTGCACAACGCGCCGTTCGACATGAGCTTTCTCAACCCCGTCGTGCGGCGTCAGCGCCTCCAATGGGACAGCCCCGCCGTCTTCGACACGCTCAGGCTGAGCCGGCAGGCCTTTCCCGGGCTGAACAGCTACAGCCTGGAAAGCCTGAGCCGCTTCTTCGACTTCGACGCCGGCGGGCACCACCGCGCGTTGGCCGACTGCCGCTATTGCGTCCAGCTCTTCGCGCGCATCCTGCGCAAGATCCGCGGGCTCGATATGGATTTCGCCGCGTTCGCGCGCGAATACGCCTCGTCGGCGCGATTGCTGGCAAGGTGAGAAAACGGGAGGAAAGACGCTGCAGACCGCGACGTTCTTCCTCCCGTTTTCTTTGGACGACGAGCACGAAAAATGCGGGGCGGGGAAAACGGCAAAGTTTTTCCCGTTCCGCATTTTATAAAATTCGTACTCTTTTCGTTAAAAAGGGCAAAAAATTCTTCGCCCTTTTCGGAGCGCCGAAAGCGCGTCGAAAACTGCATGAAACCGCGCGAGGAGCGCGGCATTTTCAACGGCGCGTTCTCATTGAAAATCAGGCTCAGTCCCTGAAGCCGCGCTCCTCGCGCGTGCCGGGGATCAGATTGTCCAGCAGGCAGGCCGAAACGCCCGCCACCGCCATCGACGTCTTGCCGATCGCCCAGAGGATCTGTCCGGGAATGCCCCAGCCGAAGAACAGATCCTTCTGCGCCTCCACCCAGCCCGGCAGCCCCAGCGCCATCAGGAAAGAGAAGCCGACGATCATCACGTTACGCTGCTTCTGCATGTCGGCGCGGGTCAGCGCCTGGATGCCGAGCGCGCCGATGGTGCCGAACAGGGCGATGTAGCAGCCGCCGATGATCGGCGCGGGCAGCGTGGCTACCAGCGCGCCGAACTTGCCGATCATGCTCATGCCGATCAGCAGGATCGCGCCGACGCGCACCACCCAGCGCGAAGCCACGCCCGTCAGGCCGATCAGGCCGATGTTCTCGGTATAGCTCGTGCAGGCCACCGCGCCCGTCAGGCCGCCGAAGATGCAGCCCAGCCCCTCGGCGCGGATGCCCCGGCTGATCTGCTGCTCCGTCGGATCGGGCAGCCCGGCCGCGTTGCAGACGTTGAAGTAGTCGCCGATGCTTTCGAGAATGACCGAGAAGAACCCCGCCAGGATCGCGCCGAACGCCACCGTGCTGAACTTCGGCATGCCCCAGGGCATGAAGCCGGTGAACTGGAACCACTTGGCCGAGTTCACGTTGTCAAGACCGATATAAACGGGATGCCCCGGCTGGAACACGCCGGCGCGGCTCAGCGCGAAGCACGCTCCCCAGACGATGACCACGCTCAGAAGGACCGAGAAGATGTTGACGTAACGCCCCTTCACGCCCAGACCGAACAGGAAAATCAGCACCACCACCGTCAGCGAAGCCGGCCAGTACCCGGCGGCATTGCCGCTGATCGCCGTGCCCGCCAGCGAGAAGCCGATCGCCATGATCGTCGTGCCCACCGTGATCGGGCCGACGAAGCGGCGGATCCTGCCGATCAGCCCGAACTGTCCCAGCAGCACCAGACACACGCCCCCGGAGATCAGCGCCCCGCCGATGTACTGCAGAATCACGTTCGTGCCCTGCGCCGAATAGACGCCGACGATCGTCATGATCGGCGGGATGAAGCTGAAACTCGAGCCCTGCACGATCGGCAGCCCGGAACCGAACGGGCTGGTCTGAATCAGCGTGCACACCCCCATGGCGAAATACACGCAGGAAATGAAAAATCCGATCTGCGCCGGCGTCATCCCCATCGCCGGGCCGAAGATCAGCGGCACCAGCGTCGTCGCGCCGAACAGCGTGAGCACGTGCTGCGCGCCCGCCAGCAGCAAAATCGGCAGAGACGGTACGTCGTCCACTCCATAAACCAGTTCTTTCCGAGCCATCACACAACACCTCCGGGTGAATTTTGATCCTGCCGGAATTATAGCACAGAAAATGTGAAACCGGTTGCATGGCATTCATGGACAATCGCCCGCACGACATTCACCGAAAATGCCGCTTCAAAAGCTTCTTCCAAAAAATACAGCAGGCCGCCGGGATTCACTCCCGGCGGCCTGCGTGCGCAAGCAGCTATTCGATTTCGATCAGCTTGCTCTGTTCGAGTTCCTTTTCCGTCTTCTTCGGGAAGGTCAGGCGCAGGATGCCGTCTTCCAGCTTGGCGCTGATGTCTTCCTTTTTGATGTTCTCGCCCACGTAGAAGCTGCGCGAGCAGCTCCCCTCGTAACGCTCCTGGCGGATAAAAGCGCCTTTGGCGTCCTTCTCCTCCTTGGAGTGCTGTTTGGCGGCGCTGATCGTCAGATAGCCGTTCTGCAGCTGGACGTTGACGTTTTCCTTCTTGAAGCCGGGCAGATCGACATCCACTTCGTAGCTGTTTTCCGTCTCGCGCACGTCGGTCTTCATCATGTTCTGTTCCCGGCGCCCGTACAGCGGACTCCTGCGGAAGAAGTGATCGTTGAACACATTGTCCAGTTCGTCAAACAGATTGTCGTTCCAAATGCTCGGTACCATCATTTTTATTTCCTCCTTGAGATCGGGCGGCCCCGTGCGGGGTCCGCCTTCTATATTAACGATGCGGGAACGTCCGGAGCGGAGGTCTTTCGCTTCATCGCTCCTCCCTCGTTCTGAGTGTATTATAGCACTCTTGTTAGCACTGTCAAGTATTGAGTGCTAATTCATTTCAAATTAATCAGATCGATTGATACAGCTTCTTTTGATAGCCTTAAAACAGGTCATTGAAAGTCAAAGTCACGATTGATTCAAAAAAAATTCGGCGATTTTTCCGGACGAAACGCGCCGCACGGTGCGCGCAAAAAAATTCCCGAAAGGCGCACAGCCTTCCGGGAATTTTTTCGCGCACGTTTTCTTCAGTTAGGACTGCGCGGGCGCAGCGTGAAGGATCTCCATGAACTCTTCGCCGGTGATGGTCTCGCGTTCGTAAAGGACCTTGGCCAGCTCGTCGAGCGTGCGGCGGCTGTCGGCGAGGATTTTGCGGGCCTTTTCGTGCTGCTCTTTGACGAGCGCCACGACCTTCTTGTCGATCAGCGACTGCGTCTCCGGCGCGCAGGCCAGCGAGGCGTCGCCGCCCAGATACTGGTTGGTCACCGTTTCCAGCGCCACCATGCCGAAATCGTCGCTCATGCCGTAGCGCGTGATCATGGCGCGGGCCAGCCTGGTGGCCTGCTCGATGTCGTTGGACGCGCCCGTGGTCACGGAGCCGAAGACGACTTCCTCGGCGGCGCGGCCGCCGGTGAGCGTAGCGATCTTGTTTTCCAGCTCTTCCTTGCTCATCAGGTAATGGTTGCCCTCTTCCACCTGCATGGTGTAGCCGAGGGCGCCCGACGTGCGCGGGATGATCGTGATCTTCTGCACCGGCGCGGAATGGCTCTGCATGGCGGCGACCAAGGCGTGGCCGATCTCGTGGTAGGCGACGATCATTTTTTCCTTGTCGGTGAGGATGGCGTTCTTCTTCTGATAACCGGCGACGACCACTTCGATGCTCTCTTCGAGGTCCGCCTGCGTGGCCTCCCCGCGGCCGTCGCGCACGGCGCGCAGCGCCGCCTCGTTGACGATGTTGGCCAGCTCGGCGCCGGAAGCGCCGGAGGCCATGCGCGCCACTTTGTTGAAATCGACGTTGGGCTCGAGCTTGATCTTCTTGGCGTGCACCTTGAGGATGTCCTCACGGCCTTTCAGGTCGGGCAGCTCCACGGGCACGCGCCGGTCGAAGCGGCCGGGGCGCGTCAGGGCCGGGTCGAGCGACTCGGGACGGTTTGTGGCGGCGAGGATGATCACGCCCGTGTTGTCCTCGAAGCCGTCCATTTCCGTGAGCAGCTGGTTGAGCGTCTGCTCGCGCTCGTCGTTGCCCATCACGTTGCCGCTGCGCTTGGTGCCGATGGCGTCGATCTCGTCGATGAAGACGATGCAGGGCGCTTTTTCCTTGGCCTGCTTGAACAGGTCGCGCACTTTCGACGCGCCCATGCCCACGAACATCTCTACGAACTCGGAACCGGACATGGAAAAAAACGGCACGTTCGACTCGCCGGCCACGGCCTTGGCCAGCATGGTCTTGCCGGTGCCGGGCGGGCCGACGAGCAGGATGCCCTTGGGCATCTTCGCGCCGATGTCGCGGTAGCGGCCGGGATTGTGCAGGTACTCGACGATCTCCGCCAGGTTCTCCTTGGCCTCGTCCTCGCCGGCCACGTCTGAGAACTTGATGCCCTCGGTGGATTTGACGTAAACGCGGGCCTTGCTCTTGCCCATGCCGAACATCATCGAATCGCCGCCCATGCGGTTCATGAGCTTTTTCTGCATGTACTGGCCCAGCCCCCAGAAGAGCAGCAGCGGCACCACCCACGACAGCAGCATGCTGACGATCGGCGACGCCTGCTCGACGATCTCGCTGGAAAACTTGGCGCCCGACTGGTAGAGGCGCTCCGTGCGCCCCGGGTCGTCCATCGGCCCGGTGCGGTACACCTTTTTGCCCTCGGCGTCGGTGAAGAGGATCTGATTCTCCTCGATGTTGACCTTGCCGATCTTTTTCTCTTCGGTCATCCTGATGAACGTGCCATAGTCCACCTCGTCGATCTGCGCGCGCATCAACCACGGCTTGGCCAGCAGGTTGAAGAGCATCAGCACGAGCATGGCGATCGCGTAATAATAAATCAGCGGTTTTCTGGGATTTTTGATTTCGTCCACGGCAGCTTCCTCCTCTGCGGAATTCGGTTTCGTGTTCCCTATTATACTCTTAAAAATCGCCGTGTCTGTAACGAAATCACCGATTTTTATCGGCCGCCGCTCCCTGCAAAAGCGATCCCCGGCCGCCGTTTGGCCGCCGGGGATCGCTTTACGTCGTTCCATTTTTCGTTTTTCTTCACGTCTCAGCGCCTTCGCGGCGGACTTTGTATTAAGCCTCTCGTCACGGCCGCTCGCGGAAAATCCAGCGCTTGCTGAAAACGTAGTTGAGCGCCGTGACGAACACGTTGTCGCCGATTTTCACCCACATGTCCGGCCAGCCCAGCTGCTCGGCGAACAGCCACATCATGGCCACGTCGAGCAGGCCGGAAAAGAGGCGCGCCGCCACGAAGGCCGACAGCTCGCGCCCCAGCGCCGCCAGGCCGCGCGTGCGGCTGCGAAAGACCCAGAGCTTGTTGGTCACGAACGCAAACAGCACCGCCAGCGCCCAGGCCCAGGCCGTCGCCGCCGTCACGCCCATATCCAGCCCGCGCGTCAGCGCGTAATAGCCGACGTAGTTGACTATCGTCGTCAGCACGCCGAAGAAGAGGTAGCCGGCGACTTCCCGGAACCGTTCCCGTTCCGTCTCAATCATGCCGCGCCTCCTTGCGTTCCGGAAGCGTTTCGTCCGGCGTCTCGTCAGTCACGTTGCTTTCGGCGATGACATAGAGCGGGCGGCCCTTGGTCTCCATGAAGACGCGGCCGAGATACTCGCCGATGACGCCCAGTCCCAGCAACTGCACGCCGCCGAAGAAGAGAATGCCGCAGAACAGCGAGGGGTAGCCGGGCACGGGATTGCCCCACACCGCCGTGCGGATCAGGAACCAGCAGAACGAAAGCAGCGCCACGGCGGCGCTGAGCGCGCCGAGAATCGTGGCCAGGCGCAGCGGCGCCGTCGTGAACGAGGTGATGCCGTCCAGCGCCAGGTTGAGCAGGCGAAAGAAACCGAACTTGCTTGCGCCGTGCAGGCGCGGTTCCTGATCGACGGGCACGGCTTTTTTTCTGAAGCCGATCCAGCTGTACAGGCTCTTCATATTGCGCTGGTGCTCGGGCATGCGCCGCAGCACCGCCAGCGCCCGGGCGCTGAGCAGGCGGAAATCGCCGGCGTCCATCTGGATGGGGATGCGCGTCGAGCGTGCCAGCACATGGTAGTACAGCTTGGCCGTCAGTTTTTTGAAGGCCGACTCGCCGCCACGCGTGCGCCGCTGCGCGTAGACGTCGTCGTAGCCCTCGAACCAGCCTTCGATCAGCTTCGGGATCAGCTCCGGCGGATGCTGCAGGTCGGCGTCCATGAAGATGGCGCCGTCGCCGCGCGCGTGGTCGATGGCGGCCGACAGCGCGATCTCCTTGCCGAAATTGCGCGAAAAGCTCAGATAGCGCACGCGGGCGTCCTGCGCCGCCAGGGCGCGCACGATTTCAAGCGAGGCGTCGGTGCTGCCGTCGTCCACAAAAAGCAGCTCGAAGTCGCAGTTTTCCACGCCGCCGACGACGCGACAGAGGCGCTCGTACAACGCCCGCAGGTTCTCCTGCTCGTTGTAAAACGGCACCGCCACGGAAAACAGCGGCCGTTTTCCCCGTCTCTCCTCGGTCATGCCTATCACTCCTTTCGCACCGTGCCGCCGTCGTTAAAATTTGACCACGACCGCCTCGTTCACGATCCTGATCGAGCCTTCGAGAGGATAGCGCGGCATGGACATTACCTCGGGCAGTTTTTCGAAGGATTCCACGCTCTCGATGACGATCGGCGAATAATCGCACCACATGCGCATGAAGTTCTTCCACGCGTAGTTGTTGATCAGCGGCGACTTCTCGTTGAACAGGTAGGGGATCAGGCGGATGCGTTCGAATTCCGGGATCACGGGCGCGTTGAAATCCTGTTTGGCGTCTTCGTTCAGAAAAGCCACGGGCAGGTACGGCGAATAGCCGGGCACGCTTTCGATGCGCGCCGCCAGCCGCGTGAAGTAGCTGATCGCCTGGTTCTGCAGAAAGTTGGCCTTGAAATAACAGATGTTGGAGAAGTGGCAGTACAGCACCGTCACGCAGAACATCAGCAGCATGCCGCCGCGGTAGATCCAGCGCGGGTAATGGAGGCGGTCCAGCGCGGCGTTCTCGAGCAGGCAGATGAAGCCCACGAAGACAAAAACTTTGGAGTAGACCATGAGCGAGTGGATCATCTTCACGTCCACCATAACGTGGATGAAGTTGACCGCCAGCGGCAGCAGCGCCAGCGTCAGCAGGAACTCAAGGCCGCGGCGCGGCCTGCGCCGGAACAGCTGAGCGGCACGATCCAGCCCGAGCAGAACGCCGAACCACAGTACGACCTGATAGAGCCAGCGCAGCGACGCCGTGGGATACATGTCGCGCATCTTCATCGGCGGCGGCAGAAAGAACTCGCGGTAGGCCCGCGCCGCGCGGTCGAGATACTCGCTCCAGCCGCCGAAGCCGAACGTGTTGATGCTCTCGTAATCGGAAAGCTGCGCGCCCGCGGCCTTCAAGCTCAACCAGTTCGCCGCCAGGTACAGCGTCATGAACAGCGCGCAGGCCAGCGCCAGGGAAAGTCCCCTGTAAAAGAAATCGAAGCGCCTCGCCGAAGCGTCGTAATGCAGGCTCATCATCATGTGCAGCAGCATCACGCTGAGCACGATGGGGATGCAGGACTGATACACGCCCACCGCGCAGGCCGCCAGCACGCAGCCCGCCGGCAGCCGGTACCAGTGCCGCCTGTCGCCGTCGCAGATCAGCCAGGCTCCGGCCACGGCCAGGTCGAGACCGATCATGTAATAGGGCACCGTGTACATGTACCCCATCATCGCCGTCACGACCGGAAAGGCCACCATCACGCCCGCCAGCAGCACGCAGCTGTAAACGCGCCGCAGCCGAAAGATCTTCGCCGTCATGCAGGCCGCCAGCCCGACCAGAATCAGCGTCAGCAGGCCGTTGAAAAGCGGCAGGCTGTAGAGGCTGCCGCCGAAAACGAACTCGGTGACGCGCTTCAGCACTTCGAGCATCCACCGTCCCGACGTCACCGTGGCGCCGAGGCCGAAGCCCAGCTTGGCGTCGTCGTGGAACGAAAATTTGTTGAGCAGCATCATGCCGTGCGCGAAAAGCCCCCAGAGCAGCGTGCTGAGGAGAATCAGGCGGCAGGGATTCTTCGACTGTTCCATGACAAAAGTCCTCGCTTTTTTGAAATATCCTTTTCGAACGGATTAGGATATTATACTCCCTGGCGCGTCGGGAGACAAAACTCGGCCTGTCCGCAAAAATCAAAAGCACCTTTCCGAAGCAAGTCCCGCTTCGGGCGGATTATTTCAGATACGCCGGCAAAGAGGCAAGATCGCAGTCGCGCCACTCGAGGCGGTGCGCCGCAAAAGCCGCCGTATACTTCAGCCCGCTGCCCGTCATCACCAGCGCGGCGCTCTCGCCCTCCGCCACGATGCCGTCCGCGCGCGCCCGGCGCAGAACCGCCAGCGGCACACAGGACGCCGGCTGGCCAAACAGGCCGCAACGGGCCAAATCGGCCTGGGCGCGGACGATTTCACCTTCGCTGGCCGTCAGAACTGCGCCGCCGAGACGGCGCAGCTCGGCCAGCACGCGGTTGCCGCTGGGCGGAAACGGGTTGTCGATGGCGTGGGCGATCGTCTCGTTGTCGGGGAATCGTCTGATCCGCGCCGCGCCGGCGGCGAAGGCCGCGGCGATGGGCGAAATGTTGGCCGCCTGCGCGCAGATGAACCGCGGCAGTTTTTCGGTCAGCCCCGCCCGCCGCAGATCCTCGAAGCCGTTAACGATGCCGCGCAGGTTGCCTCCTGCGCTCGTCGGCACGATCACCCAGTCGGGCACGCGGAAGCCGCGCTCTTCGGCGATCTCGTAGGCGATCGTGCGCGAGCCGGCGACGCGGAACGGCACGTCGGAGTTCATGAAGTAGATGCCGCGCTCGGCGCCAAGCCGCAGGCTTTCGCCGTAAAGTTCGTAGTACGGCCCGGCGACGCGCAGCAAATGCGGCCCGTAAATGGCGATCGGCGCCAGCTTCTCGTCGGCAACGTTGCCCTTGACGAGGACGAAAGCTTCCATGTCCGCCGCCGCGGCGTACGCCGCCACCGAGGCCGCCATGTTGCCCGAAGAGACCGTGCCGACTTTCGTGTAGCCGAGCGCCCGCGCGTGGGCGATACAGGACGCCGTGCCGCGGTCCTTGAACGACCAGGTGGGGTTGGCGCTCTCGTTTTTGACCGCCACCTCGGCCAGGCCAAGTTCTTTGGCCAGCGTCTCGAGCTTTACGAGCGGCGTGCCCCCCTCGCCCAGCGAGCGCCACTCGCCCGCCGCAAACGGATAGAACGCCGCGTAGCGGCGCGACTGGCATCTTTCGTTTGCTTCGATACCGAAACCGTTCCACGCCAGATCGAGCGGTTCGCCGCAGGCGCAGCGGAACGGTGCCCGATCCGCGCCGTACTCGGCGCCGCAGGTTTTGCACCGCAGAAGAGCTTTTTTCATGAAAAACACCCCGTTCTGACCGAAAGATAAAGTCATCTTACCATAAAGATCCTGCAAAAAAATATGATTTCATGAGCTTTGCCAGTTGATTTTTCTCCGTTTTCAAGTTTAAATATATTGTTGAGACAGTTGCGCATACAGCGACAAAATCACCGCATGAAGACAGACAGTCCGGCTCGCGCCGGCCGTTTTCCAGCGAAAAAGCAGGAGGTACATGCAGATGTCAGCCGATCGTGAGGATCTCAAAAAAGAGAAACCGCAGCCCCATGGGCTGAAAAAACTCGCGCCCAACGATTTCGACGAGGAAATGAACGCCATCAAAAAGGGCCTTCACCACGTCGCCGAGAAGTTCCACAAGAACGCCCCCGTCGCCGAGGGGCAGCCCGTTCCCGTCGATCAGCTGGGCAAACGTTCGGCCGCCCAGACGTTCGCCACGATCGGGCACCTGATCAAAAGCGCCTTGCCCGACGCAGCCGAGCGCAGCGCCCGCCCCCAAGCCGGCGGAAAAGGGAAGATCGTCGTCGAATTCGAAGAGGAAGAGGCGTCGTGCGAAAAAATGGGCCGCGATGAACAAGGCGGCGCTCCGCATAAGATTCCCGCGGCGGCGAGCAAAACGAAAGAAATCCTGAAGAGCGGCGCGCTGCGTCTTGCCAGCGAGAAAAACCGCGAGATGGGACGCATCGCCGCCGGAGCGGCCGCCGAAGGGTTCGGCACGGCGTTCCGCGGCGTTGCCGAAGGGGTCCGTGCCCTTCGCCGCAGCGTCGAAAACAAATTTCCAAAAACCGGCAGGCTTTTCGAGGCCGTCGGCGTCGCCGCCAGCACCTCCCTCGGCGCCGCCGTCAAAGCCGCCCGGGCGGCCGGCAAGGGGCTCGTCTCGGCCGGACGCGGCGCCGCAGGAAAGCTGAAAGACCTCAAAGACTCGGAAGCCTTCGAGAACGCGAAAGATAAACTCGGGCAAAGCGCGTCCAGCGCCATGCAGGGACTTTCGCGGAAAGGCAAAAGCGCCGGCGAGCGCCTCGGCAAAGCCGCCTCGGGCGCCGCAACGGGATTGAAGAAAGCCGCCCGGAATGCCGGCGATCGCCTGAGTGCCCTCAAGGAAAAGGCCGACGCCAAACGCGAAGAGCGCCGCGCCGTCCGCGAAGCCGCAGGAACGCTCGGCGCCGGAGAGAAACTGAAAGCTCTCTCCGAAAAAGCGGGCAGCCGTCTGAAAAGCATACGCAGCGAGCTCTCCGAAAAGACCAGAAAAATCGCCGCGGACGCCAAGAGCGCGCTGCGCCGCGACCACGCCGAACGCACCGGCCGCGACGAAGGAAACGCCGCCGCGTTCCGCCAGTTCGCCGACAGCGTCTCAGCCAAAGGCGTGGCACGGCACGCCCGCGCCAAAACGGAAAAGCCAGTCTGCGCCGGCGAGGGAAAGCAGCCCGGCGAGAGCGCGCCGCTGGGCGAGAAACTCCGCGGCTGGAAGGACACAATAACGCTCGGCGCCAAGGATTTGGCCGCGAAGGCAAAAAGCCGCTTCGACGCCCTGCGCGCTCCCGAAGAGGAAACGTCCGGGAATCCGCCCGCGCCGCACACTCCCGCCGTTCCCCCGCAGCCTCGGCAGCCCGTCTCTCCGGCGGACGACATCAACGACTATGCCGCCGAAGAAACCATCGCTCCCGACATGTTTCGTCAGAAAGACGACGAAGAACACAACTGAGAACCGCCGCTCACAGGCCCCGCTGCCGGGGCCTGTTTTCTTATGCCGCGGCATCGCCGCGGAAGCGCTTTTCCGCGCTGGCAGAAAAATTCGCAAGCATTTTCCCGTTTCTTTGTTATACTTATTTTTATTCCCCGAGCGCATTCCGATGGGGAACGCTAAATTGCATATCCCTGCGGAGGTGGCATTGTGGCTTCGAATTATTCCAAGAAAGTCAAAGGGCTGAAGCACGGCGCCAACATGGCCGGCAAGCTGCACAAATATTTTTTCTGGATCCTGCTCGGATCCCTGGCGCTGGTCTCCGGTTCGGCCTATCTGTACTGGAAGCTGGAACGCGGCGGCGAGGGCAGCATCTTCGAAGCCCTGTGGACGATCCTGTTCACGCTGATCGGTCAGGGCGAGTTCGCCAACAACCCTCACACGATGGTCGGGCGCGTGATCGTCTTCGTGCTCTCCATCGTCGGCATTTCCGTGCTCGGCGTCGTGCTGTCGGAAGTGCTCACGCGCGTGATGAAGTACAATCTCAAGAACATGCTCGGACTGAACGCGTGCAGATACGAGAGGCACACGATCTTCTGCGGCTGGAACGGCCGCGCCGAGCTGGTGCTGAAGGAACTTCTCGCCTCGGGTCAGCAGGTCGCCGTGCTGACTCGCGCCAAACCGGCGGAACTGTCGCATTACGACGTGTTTTTCGTCGCCGGCGAACCGACCAACGACGTGCGTCTGATCCAGGCCGGCATCGAAAAGGCCGAGTCGGCGATCGTCTTCGCCGAGCCGCAGCCCGGAATGACGAACGACGACATTGACGCGCATACCGTGCTCGCTGCCCTCGCAGTCGAGTCGCTGCGCCCCGAGATCTACACGGTCGTCGAGCTGCTCGATTCCGCCAACGAACGCCACGCCCGCCGCGCCCACGTGGACGACATCGTCTACTGCGAAAGCACGCTGGCCGACATCGTCGCCGCCTGCGCTTCGCAGCAGGGCATCAGCTCGTTCATCGGCGACATCCTCACTTATTCCGACCGCGGCTCGGCCCTTCGCGCCGCCGACATCGAACCGCAGTGGGAGAACAAAACCGCCGGCGAGCTGTTCGCGGCCATGCAGGCCGACGGCGAACTGCCGCTGGGCATCATGACGCCCAACACCTCTTCGGGGACAGAACGCTGGCGCCACGAGATCAATCCGCCGGCATCCAGGCTCGTCAGGCTCCCCATGCGCGTCGTGTTCATCTCGAAAAACAGCGGGAAGTAAAGGGAGGCGCTCGACCATGACCGAAATCTTCGTCAACATCCCTCAAGGACACACTCTCATCTGCGGCTGGAATTCCCACGCGCTCAAGGTGCTCAGAGAACTCGAAGCCTCGGGGCATCCCGTCGTCGTTGTCGCCCGCAGGCGTCCCGAAGAGTTGAAAAACAGCGCCGCGACGGTCGTCGAAGGCGACATCTCCGACGACGAAACGCTGAAGAGAGCCGGCGTCGAAACCGCCACGTCCGCCGTCATCCTCGCCGAGAACGCCGGCTCTCTGCCGGCCGACACCGTCGACGCCCGCTCGATCCTCGCGGCGCTGGCAGTCGAGTCGCTGCATCCGGAGATCTACTCCGTGCTGGAAATCATCAATCCCGAAAACGAACGCCACGCCCAGAACGCCAACGTGGACAACGTGGTCTACTGCAACCGCCTGATCGCCAATTACATCGCGCTCTGCGCCTCGCAGCGGGGAATCTCGAATTTCGCCAACGACCTCTTCAGCCATTCCGACAACCGTTCCAGCCTGAACGCGATGGATCTCGATCCCCAATGGCAGGGCAAGACCATCGGCGAAGTCTTCGCGGCCGTCCGCGCACAGGGCGACCTGCCGCTCGGCGTCATGCGCCGCGACGACAACGATTCGCGCCAAGTCTGGCGTCACGAGATCAACCCCGCCGCGGGGACGAAAGCGGAACTGCCGATGAAAGTCATTTACATCAGCTGCGAGAAACCGGAACAAAACAACGGGGAGCGCTGAAGCGCTCCCCGAAGGCGCACAACGAAAAATGCGTGACGATTAGGCTGATCGTCACGCATTTTTCGTTGTGCGTCCGCGGCATTCCGCGCGGCTTGCGGCCATTCGCCGTTTTTCCGCGCAGAGACGGCGGACTAATAGTTGACGAGATGCCCCATCTTGTGCTCTTTTGTCTGAAGGTAGAACAGGTCGTTGGCGGTGGCGGGCATCTGGATGGGGACGCGCGCGGCGATCTCCAGGCCGAAATCCGACAGTCCTTCGATTTTTTTCGGATTGTTCGTCAGCAGGCGCAGCGTGCGCACGCCGAGGTCGCGCAGGATCTGCGCGCCGATGTAATATTCGCGCTGGTCTTCTTCGAAGCCGAGAGCCAGGTTCGCTTCGACGGTGTCCAGGCCGCGGTCCTGCAGCGCGTAAGCGCGCAGCTTGTTGAGCAGGCCGATGCCGCGTCCTTCCTGGCGCAAATAGAGCATGACGCCGCGTCCTTCGGCGGCGATCTGCGTCATGGCGGCGGCGAACTGCTGGCCGCAGTCGCAGCGCAGCGAGCCGAACGTGTCGCCGGTCAGGCATTCGGAGTGAACGCGGCAGAGCACGTCGCGCCCGTCGCCCACGTCGCCCATGACGAGCGCGACGTGATGCTCGCCGTTGAGGCGGTTGCGATAGCCGTAGGCCGTGAAGAATCCGTACTTGGTGGGCATCTTCGTCGTCGCCACACGCTCGACGAACACTTCGTGACGCTTGCGGTATTCCTGGATGGCGCGGATGGTGATGAATTTCAGGCCCCACTCTTTCGCTTTTTCCGCCAGCTCGGGAGCGCGCATCATCCCGCCGTCGTCGCGCATCACTTCGCAGCAGAGGCCGCACTCTTTCAGCCCGGCGAGGCGCAGCAGGTCCACCGTGGCTTCGGTGTGACCGTTGCGCTCGAGCACGCCGTTCGGCCGGGCCAGCAGCGGGAACATGTGGCCGGGGCGGCGAAAATCTTCCGGCTTGGCGTCGTCGGCCACGCAGGCGCGGGCGGTGACGCCGCGTTCGACGGCGGAGATGCCGGTGGCGGTGGAAATATGGTCGATGGAGACGGTAAAGGCCGTGCAGTGGTTGTCGGTGTTGCTCTCGACCATCTGCGGCAGGTCGAGCCGCCTGGCGCATTCCGCGCTCATGGGCATGCAGATCAGGCCGCGCGCGAAGCGGGCCATGAAGTTGACGTTTTCGGTGCTGGCGAACTGGGCGGCGCAGATCATGTCGCCTTCGTTCTCGCGGTTCTCGTCATCCGCGACGAGGACGATTTTGCCGGCGCGCAGCTCGGCGGCGGCTTCTTCAACGGTATCGTACTGGATCATGGCAGAATCCTCCCTCTGAAAATTTCAGGGCTGTCGTTTGGCGACAAAAAAGGCTCTGAAACGCACGTGGCATTTCAGAGCCGGGATTCCGGGATTGACGGCGGAACTCGCTTCTTTCATCCAGACTGTACTGTCGGCTTCGGAATCTCACCGAATCATGCCTTGCGGCTCGCGGGCTTTACCGCCGGTAGGGACTTTCACCCTGCCCTGAAGTTCGATTGTGGTGGCGCAAAAAGAATCATACGCTTTTAGCCGCCGCCGGTCAAGAGTCAGCCCAGCCTCGAACAGCCGGGGCCGCTCAGCGCGCTGTGGCCGCCGGGACCGGGCGTGAGCGTGAGACGCGCGTCGATGCGTTCGCGCAGCGTCTTCACGTGGGAGATGACGCCGACGAGCTTGCCGCTCTCGCGCAGGCGGTTCAGGCAGTCGAGCACGGTTTCGAGCGTTTCCTCGTCGAGCGTGCCGAAGCCTTCGTCGAGGAACAGCGAGTCCACTTTCACTTCTTTCATGCCGTGCGACAGGGCCAGGGCCAGGGCCAGGCTGACGATGAAGCTTTCGCCGCCGGAGAGGTTGCGCGAGGTGCGCGCTTCGCCGCCCTGCCAGAGGTCGACGACGTCGAGGCGCAGGGCGTCGTCGGCTGCCGCTTTGAGGCGGTAGCGATCGGAAAGCTGCGCCAGCTGCGCGTTGGCGGCGCGCACGAGGCGGCGGAAGGTGAGGCCCTGCACGTAGCGGCTGAACTGGTCGCCGGAGGCGGAGCCGATCCGGTCGTTGAGGCGCGTCCAGAGGTCGTAGATTTTACGCTGGCGGGCTTCAGCCTGCCGCAGCTCGGCCAGCCGGCGGCGGCACTCGTCGTCGTGGCGCAGTGTCTGTTCGTCGGCGCCGCGGTTCTTGAGCAGCTCGGTCAGTTCGCTCCCGCACGCTTCGAGCGCGGCTTTGAGGTCGGCGGCGGCGCGTTCGGGCACGTCGCCGAGAGCGCGCTCTTCCTCGCTGAGCAGCAGCGCCTGCGAGCGCAGCGAATCTTCGCGCCGCTGCAGTTCCTCACTGCGCGCGCGCAGCCCGGCGATCTCCTCTTCGGAAAGCGCGGCCGTCCGCCATGCGGACTCTTCCGCGAAGCCAAGGCGCTTGAGGCGCTCATCGAACTGCGCCTGCTGAGCGGCGATCTCGTCGCTCAGCTCCGCCAGATCCTGGCGCACGCCGGCCAGTTCGGTCTCGGCGCGGGCGGCGGCGAGGGCGCTTTGATGGCGGCGCGCTTCCGCCTCGGTCAAGGCGTTCTCGGCGGCGGCGAGAGCTTCTTTCAGCTTTGCGGCTTCCGTTTCGGGACGGCGTTCGCCGAACAGCTCGCGCCGCACCCGCTGGCGCGATTCCAGATTTTCCTGTTCGCGGGCCAGCGTTTCGCGCGCGTCCTGAAGCGAACGCTGCGCCGTCTGCCCCAGAGTGGAAAGGCGCTTGTGCTCCATCTGCAGGGCGGAGACCTTTTCCTGCATGGAGGCGAGTTTGCGTTCCAGATCGGCCGTTTTCCGCGCCGCTTTTTCGGCGTTCTGATGAAGCTTCAGCTCCTCTTCCTGGAGCGCGCTGCGCTGATAGGGCGCGGGATGGTGGAGCGCGCCGCAGAGCGGACAGGGCGTGCCCTCTTCGAGCCGGGCGCTGAGCATGCTGAGGTCGGCGCGGTACATGGCCGCCATGGCCTGCTCTTTTTCCTCGCGCGCGCCGTCGAGACTTCTGCCCATCGCTTCGGCTTCGAACTTGAGCTGGTTCAGCTCGGCCAGCACGGCGATGTCCTGCGCGTCGCCGGCGGCGAACGAGTTTTCCAGCTCGGCAATGCGGGCCTCCTGCTCGTGGCAGCGCAGCGCGTGGCTTTCGATCTCGCGGTCGAGGTCGTGGACTTTGGCCAAAAGTTCGGCCTGCTCACCGTGTTCTTTCTTCAAGAGCGCCAGTTCCTCCGCGGCGGCGGCGCGCTGCCGCTCCTCCGCTTCGCGCCGCTGCGCGCCGGCCGACGCTTCGGCTTCAAGGCGTTCCAGCTCCGCTTCCGCGGCGCCGCGGCGCGAACGGCTGCGCGTCAAAGCGGCGTAAAGGTCGCCGCCCTGCGCCGCCCGTTCGGCCCGCGCCAGTTTTTCGGCCTGCGGCGCAAACGCCGCCCGTTCTTCGTCCAATTCGCTGCGCGCCCGCTCGTGCTCCGCCCGGCGCGCGGCCAGGCTATCGCGGCGGGCGGAGCAGTCCAGCGCCTGCCGGAGTTCCTTTTCCCGCACGCGCAGTTCCTTCTCGCGCGTCTCGCTGACGGCGGCGCGCCGCTGCGCCGCGGCGCGGGCTTCGTCTGACAGCGGCGCGTGTTCGGCCTGCGAGGAACGGATCTGTTCCAGCTCGAATCTCTCGCGCTTGGTCCGATCGTAGACTTCGCGCGAGATCTGCCGGTAGATTTCCGCGCCCGTCAGCTCTTCGAGCAGTTTGGCGCGGTCGGCGCCGTCGGCCTGCAGAAAGGCCGCGAAGCCGCCCTGCGGCAGCATGACGGTGCGCGTGAAGCGCTCGAAATCGAGGTGGCAGATTTCTTCCACCTTTTTGGCCATAGAGCTGACGCTGTCGGCCAGCACCTCCTCGCCGTGCCCAAGCCGCGAGAAGCGGCACTTCGGCGCCTGCCACTCCCGGGCCGCGCCCTTGCGCGCGGATTTTTTCTGCGACCAGAAGGCGCTGTAGCGCTCGCCGCCGATCTCGAAGACCGCTTCGGCGAAGCACTCGCGCTCGCCGCGGGTCATGATCTCGTTGCCGGAGGTGTTGACGCGCTCCAGGCGCGGCGTGCGGCCGTAAAGCGCCAGGCACACGGCGTCGAGCAGCGTGCTCTTGCCCGCGCCGGTGGGGCCGGTGATGGCGAACAGGCCGCCGCGGAACTCGGGCGATTCGAAATCGACGTTCCACTCCCCGGCGAGGGAGTTGAGGTTCTTGAAGTGAAGGCGGCACAATCTCATCGCGCCGCCTCCGTCCGCACGGCTTCGAGGGCCTCGAGGTACGCGCCCGTCAAGGACTCCGCCTCTTCGCCCTCGATTTGGTGCTCGCTCAGGTACAACCTGAAAACTTCACGCGGCGACCAGTCTTCGTTCAGATCGCCCGCGCCGGAAAAAGCGTCCGCCAGCCCCGCGCCCGCCACTTTGACGCGCAGGATCTTCACCGCGCCGCCGCTCAGCTCGCGGATGCGGTCGTTCAATCCCTGCGCGCCCTCGTCGTCGCAGTCCGCCTCGACCCAGACGGAGCGGCCGGACCGTTCGAGTTCGCTCAAAGCGGCGGCGATCTCGTCGAAAGACCCTTTCAGGCGGCAAATCTCCTGCCATGCGGGCACGCCGAGCGCGCGAACCGAAGCGGCGCGTCCGTCGAAATCGACGACGCAGACTTGCTTTTTCTGCCCCGCCTCGCCGAAGCCCATGCACAGCGGCGCGCCGCAATAACGGCGGCTCTCACGCCCGCCGCAGGTCTGCGGCGCGTGCAGGTGCCCGAGCGCCAGATAATCGACGTTCTCGGGAAAGGCCGACAGCGGCACCGCGCCCAGCGAACCGACCGCGAGGTCGCGCACGCCGTCATCGCCGCGCACGGTTCCGCCGGCGGCAAAGCAATGGCCGAGGGCGACGATGGGGATGTCGCGCCCCGCGCGTCGCGTTTCGGCCAGCGCGCACACATCGGCGTAATGTTTCGCGAAGCCGTCCAGTTCGGCGCGCGCGAGCGCGTCGGCGTCTTCGCCCGACATGGCGCCGCAGAGGTCGCGCGAGCGCAGAAACGGCACGGCGCAGCACAGCGCGCCCGCCTTTCCCTGCGCGTCCGGCAGCTCGAAAATCTCTGCGCCGGGCTCCGCCGGCGCGCCCACGACGTGGACGCCCAGACGCCCCAGCAGTTCCCGGGGCGAGTCGAGCAGCGCCGCCGAGTCGTGATTGCCGGCCACGATTACCGCACTGCGGCAGGGCGTGCGCGACAATCCGGTGAGAAAACGGTAATAAAGACTCTGCGCCCACAAGGGCGGCGTGGAGGAATCGAAAACGTCCCCCGCCACCACGAGCGCGTCGACACGTTCGTCAATCAGCGTATCCGTCAACCAGTCGAGAAACTGACGGAATTCGCCGGCCCGCTCCTGCCCGCAGAGCTTGCGTCCAAGATGCCAGTCCGACGTGTGAAGAATTCTCATCGCTCAGCCTCCTCATGAACCGCCGCCTTTCGCGAAACGGCGTTCCTGCGGTACAATAATCATAACACAGCGGAGGACGCAGAAGTTTCACTCTCAAGGCAGGAGGAATGAAAAATGCTCGGCGCGATTCTCGGCGATTTCTGCGGCGCTCAGTACGAAAGCCGCCGCTCCCGCTACGACGGTTCGCGGCCGCTGCTCAACGACGGCTGCCGCTTCACCGACGACTCGATCCTCACGTTCGCCACGGCGGAAACGCTGCTCGGCGGCGACCGCAGCGCGGAAAGCTTCGCCCGCGGCTACATGGAATGGGGCCGCGCTTATCCGGGACGCGGCTACGGACGCGGCTTCCGGCTCTGGCTGCAAAACGGCGAGCTGGTCGAAAACAACAGCTTCGGCAACGGCTCGGCCATGCGCGTCGCCCCCGTCGGCTGGGCGGCGCGCACGCTCGACGAGGCCCTTGAACTGGCGTGCGCCAGCGCTCTCTACACGCACGGGCATCCCGAAGGCGTCAAGGGCGCGCAGATCATCGCCGCCGCCGTTTTCATGCTGCGTCGGGGGGCGTCGGGCGACGAGCTGAAAAATTATCTCGAAACGACGTTCGGCTGCGACCTGAGCACGCCGCTGGCGCAGATCATGGCGCAGGGCTATGCGTTCAGCGCCACCTGCCAGGGCAGCGTGCCCCAGGCCGTGCGCTGCTTTCTCGAAAGCTCGTCCTACGAGGACGCCATCGTCAAAGCGCTGATGCTGAACGGCGACACCGACACGCAGGCTGACATGGCCGGTTCCTTGGCGCAGGTCCGCTCCGGCGTGCCGGAGGCAATGCGCGCGGCGGCGCTGGCGGCCATGGACGAAAGGATGAAAGCCGTGCTGCTGGCGTTCGAAGAACGGTTCTTGAACGGGGTGCGGCTCTAAGCCGCCGATTCCGCGGCGGAAGCGTTGCAACAATTTGGGGCAATCGCTTTTTTTCGTCCGCCGTTGGAGAGATGAAACAAATAAACCTATTGCTGAATTTTCGCCCCTTTTCCCAGAGAAAACGGAAGAGGGGCGATTCTTCGTGGCGCATGAAATTTCGCCGCCTCCGGATTTTTTCCATTTCCGCCCTTGCGCTTTGAGGCAAAAGCGCTTATAAAGTACCACGTAACGATCGACGATATTCCCAGAAAGGTGGGGCGAGATGAACGTCCTCTTGCTGCTCGACCGCGCTTCGGATTCGATTTTCGACAGCCGCGAAGCCGTCGAGCTTTTCGAAGAACTGGAAAACAAAGGCTACCGCCTGCAGCGCCCGGAACTGCACGGAAGTCTTGTCGACATGCTGGAACAGCGCCCCGAAGCCGCCGGCGCGATCATCGACTGGGACACGATGGGCGGCGAACTGTATGCCTCAATGGAGGAACTGAACGAGCGCCTGCCCTTTTTCGCCCTGACCAGCCCGGCCGCTGCCGAAGAACTTCAGCCGCCGGACAAGGACAAGCTGACGCTGGCCTTCGTGCCGCTGCCCTGCCGCAACGCCGAACGCGCCGCGGCGAAAATCGACCGCGCCGTGCGTCGCTATTTCGAGCTGTTGCTGCCGCCGTTCACGCGCGCGCTGTTCAAGTTCGCCGACGCGAAGAAGAACACCTTCTGCACCACGGGCCACCTGCTCGGCTCGGCGTTCCGTCATCATGCCATGGGCTGGGCTTACTACAAATTCTACGGCGCCAACATCTTCCGCGCCGACACGTCGGTGTCGGTGCCGGACATGGGTTCGCTGCTGGAGCACACCGGCGTGCACAAAGACGCCGAAGAGCTGATCGCCCGGGCCTTCAATGCCGACCGCAGCTATATCGTCACCAACGGAACGTCCACGGCCAACAAGATCGTCGGCATGTACTGCGTGTCTCAGGGCGACACGGTGCTGATCGACCGCAACTGTCACAAGTCGATGACCCACCTGCTGATGATGTGCGACGTGGTCCCCATCTACCTGCTGCCGACGCGCAACGCCTACGGCATGATCGGCGGCATTCCCGCCGACGAGTTCACCTCCGAGGCGATCCATTACAAACTTTCCCAGCGCGACGACGCTACCTGGCCCACCTACGCGGTCATCAGCGACAGCACCTACGACGGGCTGCTCTACGACTGCAGCTGGATCAAGGCCAACCTGCCGGTGAAGAAGATCCACTTCGACAGCGCCTGGTCGCCCTACGCGCCGTTCAATCTCATCTACGAGAACAAGTTCGGCATGTGCGGCGAATCCACGGCAGGCAAAACGATCTTCGAGACGCAGTCGGCGCACAAGATGCTGGCCTCCTTCGCTCAGGCAAGCTACGTCCACGTCAAGGGCGAGTACGACGAATCCGTGCTCGACGAGGTCTACATGATGCATACCACCACGTCGGCCAACTACCCCATCGTCGCCAGCGCCGAGACGGGCGCGGCGATGATGACGGGCAACCAGGGACGCCGCCTGCTGCAGAACTCCATCGACCGCGCCATGACTTTCCGCCGCGAGCTGGCACGCCTGCACGACGAGAGCGGCTCGTGGTTCTTCAAATGCTGGCAGCCCGACGACATTTCCGAGACCAAATGCTGGCCGATCTCGCGCGGGGAACGTTGGCACGGTTTCCTCGGCGCCGACGAGGACTTCAACTACCTCGACCCGATCCGCGTCTCCGTGCTCACGCCCGGCATGGATCCCACGGGACAGCTCATGGAAGAGGGCATCCCCGCCGCCGTGGTGTCGCGCTACCTCAACAATCACGGCGTCGTCACCGAGAAGACGGGGCCGTACCACATGCTCTTCCTGTTCGCGCTCGGCGTCGACGAGACGCGCACCAAGGCGCTGCTGCGCGCGCTTCAGGATTTCAAGCGCGACTACGACAACGACGTTCCCATCCGCGAGGCCATGCCCGACCTGTTCAAGCTCGATCCCGTGTTTTACATGAACATGTCGCTGCAGCAGCTCACGCGCGGCCTGCACCGAGTGATGCGCAAACGCGACCTGCCCAAGCTGATGTACCACGCCTACGACGATCTGCCGGAGATGGAGTACACGCCTTACCAGGCCTTTCAGAAGAACCTGCGCGGCGAAACGCACGAAGTGCCGCTGGCGGAGCTGCTCGGCCAGGTCAGCGCCGATATGATCCTGCCCTACCCGCCCGGCGTGCCGCTGGTGATGCCCGGCGAGAAAGTCACCGAGAAGAGCGCCGCCGTGCTGGATTACCTGAACATGCTCTGCGAGACGGGCGAACTGTTCCCCGGCTTCGACACCGAGATCCACGGCGCCTACCGGCGCAAGGACGGCTATTACGTCAAGGTGCTCGACGAGGAATGATCGCGCGGCGTACCGCAGGCGCGAAGACAAAATTGATGTGCCCGGGAGGGTTTTTCATGAAAAAACTGATAGCGCTGTTTATCGTCATGCTGTGCGCTCGTTCGGTCTCCGCCACGGAGATCCGCACCAAAGCGCTGACTGTCGCCTTTCCCGAGACGTGGAACGCCGAAGTCCGCGCCGACGACAGCGTAACGCTGACCGCCGCCAACAAAAAAACCGTGATCACGCTGACGGTTCAGGCAGCGGCCAGCCCTCAGGAAAAGGCCGATCTCGACCCGCGGACGGTCGCCGGATACCTTGCCGAGCAGCTTCGCGAAAGCGGCGCTCAAACCAGCGGCGTCACCGTCGCGGCCGACGGTTCCTGTTCGTTTACCGTCGCGGGCAAAGACGCGCATAGTCAAACCGAGACGAAAAGCCGCTTCCGTTTCGCGATCGAAAACGGCGCGTGGTTCGTCACGCAGATCGTCAAGGACGGCGACACGCCCGAAACGGAACGCATCCTCAGCTCGATTCGTTATCATTGACGGCCGCCGTCGCATGTCCCGCGCGGAGCGTTTCCGCTTCATACAAAAAGAGCGTCCGCGAACAGGTTCGCGGGCGCTCTTTTTTGTACGCGAAACGCCTGCGCCGGGATCCTCCGTTTCCCGAAAAAAATCGCAATTTTCGAAAGCTCAGTGTAAAATGAAACAAACCGCCGCGGCGGCAAGCCGACTTTTTGTCTTCCGAGGTGCGCTGTGCTGAATTTTCTCTCCTCCCTGCTCTCTTTCGTCGTCGCCCATTCGCTGCTTTTGAGCGCGCTGGGCTTTATTCTGCTGCGGCAGCGTCTGTCGCACCGGCTCAGCGTTTTTCTGGTGGAAAAATATTTTCCCGCTGCGCCTGCCGCGCCGCTGCCCGTCCGCCGCTACGACGGCTGGTTCGACCGTCTCACGCGCGCGATCCCCGATTACATCGACGACGCGGTGATGCGGAAGGCGCGGGAGCAGCGCGTGGCCGAGCAGGTGCGGCGGCGCTTTCTCGAACTGGTGATCGTCAGCCTCTTCAAGTCCTTCACGACGCTCGTCGTCTTCCTGACGGGCTACGCGCTGGCGCGCCTGCACGTGATCAGCGTCGCTTCGCTGGGCTTCGTGGTGCGCGCCCTCTCGCTCGGCATCGCCATGCAGAATCTTTATTACTATTTCACCCGCTGGGATTTCCCGCTCAAAAAGGTCAAAGAGATCTACGCCGAATTCGGTTTCAACGTGGTGCGCTTCATCGAGGTGCAGATCTTCGCGCGCGTCTATCGGGAAGCCTGCGCCCGGATCGACCGGAGCGTTCAGGGGCTCGGGAGGTGGCAGCGCTGGGCGTACCGCTTCATGGGTAGCGGCACGGAATGTTACGCGCGGGCCATCTCGCAGCAAGCGCTGGACGAGAACCGCCGCTTCATCCGCCTGATCGCCGTGCTGGCGCCGCTGTCGCTGTGCTGCTATTACGCCGTGATGCGACTGTTCCTCGCGCCGCTGGTGGCGCGCCTGACGGGCGAGAGGTTCTTCCGCTTCGTTTACGTCGATCCGGCCGCGGGGCTGCTGCAGTTCTGCGCGGGGCACCCGCTGTTCGCCGTTTCGGCTCTGCTGGCCGGCTGGGGGCTGTTCCACGAACGCCGCCGCCTTGCGTGCCTCTGTGCGCCGCTGTGGCGCAGGCTTGCGGCGCGGCTCAAAAATTTCCTGCCCGATTAAAAAAGGAGTTCACCGAAAGTTTTTCGTGAACTCCTTTTTGTTTTGCGTTTTTTCCGAAGCGTTCAGCGGAAGTCGCCCAGGCGCGTTTTCTTGCCCGGTTCCCTGGTGAAGGGCGCGTAAACGCGCAGATGCGTGATATGGTCGAAGGCGTGGTCGTCTTTGCCGGCGGTGGCGTCGAAACGCCGCCATTCGCCGCCGTCGACGCGGCACATCACCAGCGAGCGGCGGCCGTAGGTGGACCAGAAGTCCCACAGTTTCTCCAGCGCCTGCGCTCCCGGCGTGAAAACGCCCTTGAAAAGCGGCGCGCGCGCCGTCATCTTTTCGCCGTCGATCGAACGGACAATCATCCACTGCGTCTTTTCCCACGCCGATTTCATCTCCGGCGAGAACGAATGCTCCCAGGGAATGATCTGGAAGCCGCCGATGTCGCCGACGTCGCTCGTGCTCACGCAGATCACGCCGCAGTGGTTGGCGCGCAGGGCGCTGCGGCGCTGGAACTTGCTGCCGCTGAAACGCCCCACGCCGCGGAAAGGACGCTCCACCGTGGCGATTGCCTTGCTGCCGCCGCGCCAGTACGCCCGTACCTCGCCGCCGACGCGGTTTTCGAAGTCGATCATGTAGGGCCCGTCGGGATCTTCCGTCACCGACACCACTAGCGTCTCCCCGGGTTCGGGCAGCTGGGCCGCCGTCAGCTCGCGCAGCGTGCCGTCGGCGCGGCGGACGCGCGCCCTGTCGCCCACAACCGGCGCCCAGCCGCCGAACAGCCCCGTGCCGGCCGGACAGTCAATCACAAACGCCGCCGCCGTGCCCGCCGCGGGCGCGATCGTCTCCGCCGGCACAAGGCTGACGATGCGCCCTTTCTCGTCCTCCACGGAAACCGTCACGTGGATCGCGTTCACCGCCGTGGCCGCGACCGTGCCGGGTTCGGCCCAGGCGCTGGCCGTGTAGCCGGGATAGCGCGTCGCCGTGGGGACGCGCAGCACTTTGCCCAGCACCTTCACCTGACCGTCGGGACGGACGGCGCGCGCCATGCCGCCCGCTTCCGCGGGGATTTCGAGCCGGAAGATCTCCTCCGGGCGCGCCCACGCTGGGACGCAAAACCAGATCAGCCAGATCGCCGTTATCAGTTTCTTCACTTCCATCAACCGCCTTCACTCTGTTTCCGTTTGCCGCTTCATATTGTAGCACCGACGCCCGCCGATGGGAAAGCGCCCTCCGGCCGCCCGCCAAGAAAGAAGCCGCCTCAAAATCGATCGAGGCGGCTTATTCGCTGTCGTTCTTCGCTTTGAAGTTTTATCTGTCCAGCTCCAGCATCACAGCGTTTTTGCCGAAGACCCAGCCGGCGCCGAAGGAGCCTTTCACCTGATACCAGCCGCCCTGCGAGCCGACGACTTCGGCCGTTTCGTTGGTGAGGCGGCCGATGACTTTGGATCCCTTGTCGGCGTTCGGCACATCGCGCACGTTGTTGCTGCCGCGCAGATAAATGAACTTCCGGTTCAACTCGGCTTGCGCCGCTCCCAGATCCGTCTTGGCCTGCTCGAGCCGGGCGTTCAGCGCCGCGATCTGTTCGTCGCGCTCGGCGCTCCGGGCGGTCAGGTTCTTGATCTCTTCGTCCTTGGCGGCACTGACCGCCGTCAGCTCGCCGATCTTCTGCTCGCGCTCCGCCACGAGCCCCATTTGCTCCCGCACTTTGCCGTCCGTTTCGGCGATCCTCGCATCCTTCGCTTTCATTTCTTCGGCGATCTGCTGATAGGCGGGATCGTTCGCGCGGGCGTCGCGGAACTTCTCCGCCATCACGCCCTTGTCGTAATACCACACGGCTGCGCCTCCAGCTCCGGCCGCCGCCATCATGGCGATCACGGCGACGGAAAGCGGCAGCTTCTTCACGGGCGTTTCCTCGTCGGCCCTCACCAACGCGCTGCTCAGCAGCGCGGAAAGCGCGTACAGCAGCAGCGCGATCCACGAGAACGCGTAATACTCGGGCCAGATCAGTTCGCCGCCCAGCGAGACGAACATCGCCGCCAGCAACAGCCAGGCGGAAAAGCGCAGGCCGCAGAGCGCCAGCAGACCGCCCCCAAGCCCAAGCGCCGCCGTCACCGCGGCGCACAGCGTCTTCGCGTCCAGATCGCCCAGCGCGGCCAGGCAGAATTCGCCGCCGAACTTCTCTCCAAGAACGCGGCACGCGCCGCTCTGATAAAGCGAAATCGCCACGGCCGCCAGCGCGAAGATAAAGGCGAAAACATAAGCCGACGTGTAGCGGCGTCCCGCTCGGGCCGCGTCCACCGCCGCACCGGGCCAGGAAACCGCGCCGGCGACAAGGCAGAGGATAAAAGCGCCCCACGACGCGGGGAACCAGACGTCCCAGTGAAGCTGGGCCACCGTGCAGACCACGGCCGCAACGGTCAAAAACAGCGTGCCGCCGGCGCGCTTCGTCAGCGCCAGCAGGCCGCCCAACAAGGCCAAAGCCGCCGCGGCAAGCGCGCTTAACGATCTGGCGTCGAGCGAAGGAAGACTCCTATACCATTCAAGATCGACGAAGTGCGCCTGCACGACCGGCCACATGCCGCTCTGCCAGAGCGTATAGCCCGCCGCCGCCAGCGCCAGCAGGAACCCCCAGAGGCGCGAACAGCCTGCCTTCGAGGCCGGCATTCCTTCCTCCGCCGCGGCGAGTTCCTCTTTCACTTCGCGGTCAAGCGCCGTCGCCGGAGCGGGATCGGCCATTTCGGGCTCCTTGCCGACATATTCCTCGTCCCCGTATTCGTCCTCCGCGCCGCGGACCTTCATGCCCATCAGTGCGGCCGCGGCGAACAGCATAGCCGAAGCGCGAACGTAGGGATAGACGATCTTCAGGCTGAACTCGCAGTACAGACAGATCCCCGCCGCCGCGAACAGCAGCAGCGCCGCAAACTTTTTCCTGAACAGGACCAGCAGCGCCCCCAGCACCGCCAGAGCGGAGGAAGCGACGACGCACATCGACTTGGGATCGAGCGAGCCGAAATCCTTCAGCCAGCCCAGCTCAAAACCGTTTTCCACGATCATGGCGAGACAGCCGCTGTAACACAGGGACAGCGCCACTCCGGCGGCCGCCAGCAAAAAAGCGAACACGTGCATAATAAAATTCCTCCTCTGTTCGGACCGAAACACTCAGCCCGCGATCACACGATCGTTCGAAAATTATAGCCGATCTTCGTTCATAATACCATAAAAACGGCAGCGCCTTCGCAGCGCCGCGCGAAAACCGGGCCGGCCCGCCCGCCGCCGGCGCCGCTTCCCCCCTTTGGGCGATGACTGGCCGATCCGTTTCTGCTACAATGCAATCAGGTTTTCAAAACGCCGGCCCCATCGCGAACTCGACGAAGGAGGAAACTTCATGAAGAAAATCATTGGTACTGTTTTGGTCCTGCTGGGAATCGGAACGGGCGCGCTCGTCTGGAAAATGCATACCGACATGCCGAAAGCGCAGGAGCAGCTGGCCGCCGCCGCGTTCCTCAGCGAGCCGGCCGTCCTGCTGGAAAACGAAGGCCGCCTGGTCGTGTGCAGCGGCACGCTGGAGATGACCGCGCCGGCGGTGGACGGAGAGTTGAACGTCACGCTTCCTTCGCCTAAAGCCGAACGCCTGACCGAACGTTACGAAAACGCCGGCACAGCCGGGAAGCCTAAATACGAATGGAGAAAAGTCTATTCCGGAGCGCTGGGCAGCCGCAAGCTCGTCGGCGAAGCCAGGCTCGGCACCTTCGTCCTGGCGCCGGAACTGCTCGAGACGCTGCCGACGCCGGCGTTCTGCCAGGAATTCGACGGCGAAGAACTCGCGCGTGCCGGACTGGAAATGTACAGCAAGCTCCTCGGCAACGAGCGCTACCTGTCGCGCTCCAAAGGCAACGTGCGCGGCGCGCTGCGCTTCTCCTACCGCATCTCCAACCTCGGCGGCCGCCAGGTCACGGTGAAGGCCATCCAGAAGGACGGTGTGCTCCATCCCGCGCCCGATCAGGCGCCGTGCGTTCTGGAAGGCATCCTCAGCCGCGAGGAAGTGTTGAAGGACAGCGAAGAATCCGGCGCCATGGGGCTCGCGACCGGCGCGGTCATCGCCGCGCTGCTCCTCGCCGCGGGCGTCGTCACGTTCTGCCGCGGCTGAGCCGCTTCGCCGCATATCGAGAAACCAAAGAAAGGCCGGGCCGCGATGAAATTTCACTTCATCGCGGCCCGGCCTTTCTTTGGACAGAGACTGCCTCGGGGCCGCCACGAACGCCTTGAGCGGCGTCGGTCACGACTGCGTGTACAGTTCGCCCATGCGGCGCAGCCAGCTGCCGAGACGCTGTTTGAGCGTGACTTTCGGCTGGGGCGCTTCGGGCAAAGGCAGGGAAGCGACCGGTGCGCGGCGGCGCGGCTTGCGGCGCTCGTGCGGGGCGCTCGGCGCCGTTTGGGCGGCGGGGGCTTCTTTTTTGAGCGGCGGCACGAGCGCGCTTCCACGCGCGGCGCGGTCGAGCAGCAGCAGCGTCAGCGCCTGTTCGGCGATTTTCTTGCCGGGGGCGGTCATGCAGGCGGCCAGATCGCCCTTGACGAACAGGCCGGTGCGGTACAGGCGCAGGTCTTCGCTGCCGCCGGCGCGCAGCGACAGGATCTCGGCGGGGCCGCGGCGCGAGTTTTTCAAACGCTCTTCCAGCAGCAGATCGGGACGGACGTTCTGCGGCGACATGCCGGCGGGCGTGTCCACTTTCAGCTCGTTCAGCACGTCCTTCCAGTGCCGGGTCTGCGTGACGGCCCTGAACAGGGCCAGCAGGCGGGCCTGATTTTCGCCGAGGCCGGGCACTTCGGTGCAGAAGCGGTCGCCGAAAAAGACGCGGGCGCGGCACATCTCTTCCTGCCCGGCAACGGACGCGACCTCGACGCGCAGTTTTTTCTCGCCGACGCGCTCGCAGACGGCGCGAAACGCGCTTTCCAGACGAACATGCAGTTGAGGCAGGTCGGCGCCAAGACGCGCAGTTTCTCCAAGCGCGTCGGCGGCCAGCAGCTGAAGCATTTTCCAGGCGGCGGCCTGTCCGGCGGCGCGCTTGCTCTGGCCGCTGCCGCTGACGATCGGTTCGCCGCTCAGCTGCAGTTCCACGAAGAACAGCGGGCTTTTGCCGCCCGGCGAGGGCAGGTCGACATAATGGGGCTGGCCGATGCCGAGGCGCTCGCAGCAGGTTTGCAGGCGGCCCTTCAGCTCGGGGCTGTTTTTCAGGCCGGCAAGCTCCAGATCCCTGAAAGCGTCGGCTCCGCGCTTTGTCTGCCGGGCGGCGGCTTTGCCCACCTCGCGGACCAGGGCTTTCAGCGCGTCCTTCTTCGACGGGCCGCCGGCTTCGGCAAGGCGGGCCCCGTTTCGGAACGCCGCGGCGGTGAACACCGGCTTGTGTTCGGGGCCTTCTTTGGCGACGATGCGGTATTCCACGCCGTCGCGGACGAGAACGGGCTTTTCCGCGGCGGCGTTTTCGGCCTCGCTCATGCTGGGCGCACCGCGGCTGTGAGATGACTGCCCGTGACGGGCCAGGATGCGGCGGTAACGGGCGCGTAGCACGAGGGCGCGTTTTTTCTGTTCCTCGGCGGACGCGCGGCCGAGGCGGCACATGGCGTCGCGCGCGGCGTTGCGTTCCGCCTCGGTGCGGTCGGCGCCGAGGCCCGTGCCCGAGGGCTCTTTGTCGAGGGAGACGGTGCTCTCGAAGATGATTTTGCCGTTGGCGCGGCGGCACATCGTGTCGTAGCGCGGCGCGCCGAGTTTCTCGTACGAGCAGTCGCGCTCGAGGTGCCGCCGCGAATCGAAGCCTGCGCCTTGGTCAGGGTAGTCGGAAAAGCTCTGCAGCAGCGCCCGCACGGCGTCCAATCCGCCGTCGAGAAAAAAGGCTCCGGCCACGGCCTCGACCGAGTCTTCCACCATGGCATCGGAAACTTCCACGCCCTCGCACACGCGCAGCATCCGGTCGAAGCCGGCTTCGTAGCCCCAGGCGCTGAGATTGCGGCCGCACACCAGCTTGGAGCGCTCGACGGTCATAAAACCTTCGTCGGCCTCGGGATATTCCTGGTAGAGGGCCTCTCCGACCAACAGCCCCAAGGCGGCGTCGCCGAGGAACTCGAGGCGTTCGTTGTTCATGCTCGGATTCGGCCCGCCGGCGCCGGACCGCTGCGTGAAGGCCAGGCGCAGCAGTTTGGGGTCGCTGAACTGATAGCCGGTGCGCTTCTGCAGGCTGTCGGCGCGCTGCCAAAACTCCTTGGGCATGTTTTTTTCGTTCATCCATTCACCTCCTTTCGACGATCTTTATGCGCCGGATCCGCCGACGCTTCGCAATGAGACGATTCTAACACACCGCGCGCCAACGCACAAAAAAACGCCACGTCCTTTTCCCGGGGGACGCGGCGTTTCACGATGTTCGCGAAAATTACTTTTTCGCTGCGGCGGCAAAAGCGCGCACGGAGATGCCCAGCTCGTCGAGCTGGAGCGATTCGACCGGCGAAGGCGCGCCGGCCATCAGGTCCTGAGCCTTGGCCGTCTTGGGGAAGGCCATCACCTCGCGGATGCCCTTGCAACCGCACAGCAGCATGCAGAGACGGTCGAAGCCGATGGCCAGACCGCCGTGCGGCGGCGTGCCGTACTTGAGCGCGTCGAGGAAGAAGCCGAAACGGCTTCGCGCCTCCTCGGGCGTGAAGGCCAAACACTTGAAGACCTTTTCCTGCACTTCCTCGTCGTGGATGCGGATCGAGCCGCCGCCCACCTCGGTGCCGTTGAGCACGAGGTCGTAGGTGCGCGAGCCGCAGCGCGCAGGGTCGCTTTCGAGATACGGCAGATCTTCGGGATTGGGCTGAGTGAACGGATGATGCGTGGCCACCCAGCGGTTCTCGTCGGGGCTCCACTCCAGCAGCGGGAAGTTGGTGACCCAGAGGAACTCCCAGCCCTCGCGCACCAGGCCGTGCGTCTTGGCAACGTCGAGACGCAGCTGCCCCAATACCGTGGCGACCAACATGGCATCGACGTTGGCGATCAGGAAAACGGCGTCGCCGTCCTGCGCCCGCGCCAGCTCGAGAAACTGCGCCTTGTGTTCGTCGTCGAGGTATTTGGCCAGCGGCCCCTTGAGAACCCCTTCCTTGATCTGGAAGAACGCCACGTCGGGCGCGCCCAGCTTCTTCCCCGCGGCGGCCACGTCCTCGCACTGTTTGCGCGACCACGCAGCGCCGCCGGGGACGGCAATCGTGCGAATCACGCCGCCGCCGGCAAGCAGGCTCTGAAACGGCGCGAAACTGCTCCCCTCGAACGCCGCAGCGACGTCCCGGATCTCGAAGGGAATGCGCAGGTCGGGCTTGTCGCTGCCGAAGCGGCGCATTGCCTCCTGATAGCTGAGGCGACGGAAAGGCGCCGTGATCTCGACGCCGAGGATCTTTTTCCAGAGGCCGACGACGTAGCCCTCAAGCAGTTCGTACACGTCTTCTTCGGTGACGAAACTCATCTCCAGATCGACCTGAGTGAACTCAGGCTGGCGGTCGGCGCGCAGATCCTCGTCGCGGAAACATTTGGCGATCTGATAGTAGCGGTCCATGCCGGAGATCATCAAAATCTGCTTGAACAGCTGCGGCGACTGCGGCAGCGCGTAAAACGAGCCGGGCGCGACGCGGCTGGGCACGAGGTAGTCGCGCGCACCTTCGGGCGTGGACTTCATCAGGATCGGCGTTTCCACCTCGGTGAAGTCGCGGCCGTTCAGGTAGGCGCGCGTGTACTGGGCCACCTCGTGGCGCGTGCGCAGGTTGTTCTGCATGCGCTCGCGGCGCAGGTCGAGATAACGGTAGGTGAGGCGGAGGTTTTCGTCCACGTTTTCCGTCTCGTCGCCGATCTCGAAAGGGATCGGCGCGGCGGCCGACAGCAGCAGAAAGTCGCCTGCCACCATCTCCCAGCGCCCGGTCCTCATGTGGGGATTGATCATGCCGTCGGGGCGCACGCGTACTTTTCCCTTCACGGCGATCACATATTCGCTGCGCAGATCGCCGGCGTCGGCGTGCATCTTCGCGTCCACCTCCGGCGTAAAGACTACCTGTACGCCGCCCGACTTGTCCCACAGCTCGATGAAAATCACGCCGCCATGGTCGCGGCGATTGCGGACCCAACCGTTGAGCACGATCTCTTTGCCGACCAATTCTTCACCGACCAGCCCGCATTTGACGGTTCGCTTCCAGCTTGAATCAAAAATTCCTTTGCGCATTATTCTTCAAACTCCCTTGTCTGTTCAAAAAAATTCAACGAAGCGCCGCGCTGAAACGGCGCTTCGCTCTTTTCAACGTTTGCCGGCCAGAGACGCCACGCGGACGGGCACGTCGGCGAGAGGCACTTCTTCCTGCGCCGCCGCGCTCAAGTCGCGCACCGCCACCACGCCTCGCGCAATTTCGTCGCCGCCGAGAATGCAGGCCGCCTTGGCGCCGCTGGCGACCGCCGTTTTCATTTGCCCCTTCATGCCGCGGCCGGCGTAGTCCATGTCGGCCTTCAGCCCGGCGCGGCGCAGCGCGTAAAGCAGCTCCACGGCGTTCAGCCGCGCCGAATCGTCGGGGCAGACCACGTAGGCGTCGAGCGCCGGCTGTGCGCCGAACGAGCAGCCCTGCTCGCCCATGACGAGGATGACGCGGTCGAGTCCGGCCGCGAAGCCCACGCCCGGCACGTGCGGCCCGCCGATCGCCTCCGCCAGGTTGTCGTAACGGCCGCCGCCGCACACGGCGCTCTGCGCGCCGAGGTCGCCGGATTTGACCTCGAAAGCGGTCTTGGTGTAGTAATCGAGGCCGCGCACCAGCGTTTTGTCGAGCGTGTATTTGACGCCCAGCCGAGTCAGCGCCGCGGTGACGGTATTGAAGTGTTCGGCGCATTCGTCGCAGAGACTGTCGAAAATGTCAGGCGCGCCGGCGACGATCTCGCGGTCTTCCTTGCAGTCGAGCACGCGCAGCGGGTTGCGCTGCAGACGGCTTTTGCAGGTGTCGCAGAGTTCGTCGCAGCGTCCCTGCAGATAGCCGATCAGTTTTTCGCGGTAGACGGGGCGGCACTTGGGACAGCCCACGGAATTGATCACCACCTCGAGGTTCCGCATCCCCAGCGTGCGGAACAGCTCGATGGCAGTCATGATCACCTCCGCGTCGACGAGCGGGCTCTCGGAGCCGATCTCCTCGTAGTCGAGCTGCCAGAACTGGCGGTAACGCCCCTTCTGAGGGCGCTCGTAACGGAACATAGGCCCCGCTCCCCACAGCTTGGCGGGGTTGCCGCCGGGCACGCCGAGCGAGTGCTCCACGTAGCTGCGCATCATGCCGGCCGTCATCTCCGGACGCAGCGTGATGCTGCGGTCGCCCTTATCGGTAAAGGTGTACATTTCCTTCTCCACGATGTCGGTCGTGTCGCCGACGCCGCGGCTGAAAAGCTCGGTATGCTCAAAGATCGGAAGCCGAACCTCGCTGTAATTGAATCTGCCCGCCGTTTCCGCGGCGCGGCCGAGCACGTAGGCCCATTTCCAAGACTCGTCGGGAAGAATGTCGCGGACTCCGCGCGGCCCCTTGATAGATTCAGACATCGATCCGTACCTCCTGCGCATCGAAAAATTTTAACGACGCGGCTTTCGCAAGCGCCGCATGAGAAAGCACTGCTTCTATAAAGCAAATATTATACCGCAGATCGCGGATCTGAAAAGAGGTTCTTTTCACAAAATCCGCGCCAGGCGAAACGAGCGAGAAAAACTCCGACAGGGCGTTCGGAGAATCTTCCAGAGATCTTTTCATGAAAAATGTTTCACCCTTAGATCTACAATCTAAGTGCACCAATCGAGAGCAACGAGCAAAGTCTCATAGACTCCAGCAAAATGATGTTTACGCCAACAACCATATTACGAGGAGAACTATGAGACCCTATGCGCATCTTACACCATTCGAGCGCGAAAAGCTCATGTCGCTTCACAATAACGGCAAAGGAATCTCCGAGACCGCACGCTGCCTTGGACGTCATAAGTCGACGATCTCTCCAGAGAGCTCAAACGGAACTCTTTTTCCGGATGTTGCTCTTCGTTTGTGGCACAGGGAACATATCGTTCCCGCAGAAAGGTCTGCCATCCCCGGCGAAAGCTCGACGACGAGCAGATCGCCGCCCGCTTGAAAGAAGAGAAAAGCCCGATCTCCATCAGCTATGCGACGATCTACCGCGGCATCTGCAGCGGCGCTTTTGTCTGTACGTATCTCAAGAGCGTCGCCAGCTCCGTCAAGAGACTGCGCCGGCGCGGCAAAAGGCGGCGCCGGAAAACGGCCGGGGATCACCGCGGCTGGCATCCGTTCATGTTCAAGCTCGCACAACGGCCTAAAATCGCCAATGAAAGACGGCGGTTGGGCGACTGGGAAGCCGATACCGTCTGCGGCACAATAGGGAAAGCCTGTCGTGTCACTCTGGTCGACCGCAAGAGCCGCATGCTCCTGTGCCGCAAGGCGGCAGCCAAGACGGCCGACTGCGTCGCCGGAACCATCATCGATATGCTGAAAGATCTGCCCCATGAGAGCATCACTCCGGATCGCGGCTGCGAGTTCTGCAATTTCGAACAGATCAACGCCGGTTTGGGGGGAACGAAACTCTATTATCCGAAACCGCACCAGCCATGGCAGCGGGGTACGAACGAAAACACCAACGGATTGTTACGGGAATATTTCCCCAAGGAGAAGGACGTTACGGATATACCTGATGACGTTATCAAAATGTATGTCAAACGCTTAAACTCTCGACCCCGTAAATGTCTTCACTGGAAATCTCCTTACGAAGTCTTCTGCTCTGACTCGTTGCGCTTGGGTTGACTATTCGCATGTGGAACATGTATCCCAAGAAGATTTTCAGCGCTGAAAATGGACCGCAATCCACACGCAGGGCGGTTCGGCGCTGGCGTACACGACGCGGTGGCGAACATGGGCGGGGATCAGCAGCCAGTCGCCGAACGAGAGCGCGCTTTCGCCGCCGTCGGCCCAGAGCAGGCGCGCCTCTCCCTGCAGCAACGCCACCCATTCGTCGCCGTCCTGATCGTACCATTGCCCTTCGGGCGTGGTCTGCCCGGCGGAAACGATGCGCTCGATGCGACAGCCCCGCCCCGCTGCCAGTTCGTCGAAAAGTTCGCCGCCGTCGGGCGCGCAGCGCCGCGAAAGCGCGAAAAGCCGCCCGCGTTTTATCTCCATCGTTTTCCTCCCCTGTATTCCCCGCTGCTCCCGCCCGAGCCCGCCAGGCGGACACCGAATCCTCGCGCCTCGCTCGCGCGGGGATCGGCACGCCGCGGATGACGCCGATAATAGGTCCTCCGGACTTATAAGACATACCTTCATCGGCGATAAAGTTCAAGATTCGTCTCATCATATCATCGCGGCGTTCCCGATGCCTTCAACGCACAAAGGCGTTTTATGCGCAGTCGTCCCTCAAAATAACAATACCGCCGAAGCGAAGCAACGGCGGCAAAGTTCTCCGAGCTGACAGCGGCTCAGATGTGATACGGCGGCGGAGGCGCCCGGTGTTCAGGGCGCGGCCCAGGGGGAGGAGGTCGGTGTCCAGGGCGCCGCAGCGGTGGAGGCGGCGGTGGAGGCGGCGGACCGTATCCGGGGCGCGCCCCAGGCGGCGGTGGCGGACTGTATTCGGGACGCCGGTTATGATGCGGCGGCGGAGACAGCGGCGCGACGCGGGGACCGCGCCAAGCGATCGTAACGCGCCACCCGCGATAGGTCTTTGCCAGCACGATATTGACATCGCGCCCATACCAGCTCGCTTTCTGATACCCGTTGTTCGTCGTCCCGTACTGAGGGTGTCCGTAACGGCGAACGGCGTAGTAAAGAACATCCGCATAGGAAGAACTGCGGTCGTCGACCTGCCCCTCCACCTCCCAAAAGCAGCCGTCGTCGCGGAAAGCGTAATAAAGCGTATTCAGTGGATAGCCCAGCCACTCGCTGCCGCCGAAAATCTTCTCGTAATAATACTTCCCGCCCGAAGGCGCTTGGGGCGCCTCGCGGAACTGACTGCTCATGCCTTCCCAACGCGCCCCCCAAGCAATGCCGTTGAACCCTGACGGCTCGTTGGGAAAGGCCCATGCCGCCGCGCTGAAAATCAACGTCGCCACGGCTGCGGCTGCACATTTGCCATAAAACTTCATTTCTTCCGCCTCCTTTTATTCTCAATATTTTCGGAGCACTGCCCTGCTGGAACGTCCGCATGTTTCCAATCTTATGATCATACTGTTTTTATGTTTTTCAGTTTAGCAGAAAAACTTTAAGAAAACAACGGTCCGACATCTGAAGATTTCCACATTCCATCTCTCTCAAGCCGAGTCCGCCGCTCATCTTTTGATGAACGGGGAAAACAAATTCAAGCGCAGAAGACGTTTCCGCAACGCACCTCACAAGGCAGAAACTTGAGTTCTTTCGGCAAAGTCCGTATAATCGGCTGAAAAGCAACACTGAGGAGGAATGTTCACATGAAATTCATCGTTGCCTCTCAATTTTTCGAGAAACTTCCCGACGTCTGCTTTGGTGTCGTGGTCGCCAGAAATATCGACAATGCGGCGGTTTACCCGCAGATCGACGCGATGCTCGAGGAAGCTGTCGCCGTTGCCGCGGCTCGCTATGAAGGACGAAAAATCAAGGATGAACCGGCCATTCTGCCTTATCGGCGGGCCTTTCAGACGCTGGAGCTCAATCCCAATAAATTCATGAGTTCCATCGAAGCCATGTTCACCCGCGTCGGCAAGGGCAAAGGACTGCCGCGCATCAATCCCATCGTCGATCTCGGCAACGCGCTCTCGCTCAAACACGCGCTGCCCATGGGAGCCCACGACGTCGGTCAGATGGACGATGACATCGAAGTGCGCTTCACGCGCGAGGGCGACAGCTTCATCCCCTTCGGCGAAGCCGAGGCAGAGTCGGTCCCCGCCGGCGAACCTGTCTACGCGGTCGGCCGGAAAATCCGCACGCGCCGCTGGATCTGGCGGCAAAGCGAACTGGGCAAGATCGGTCCGCAGTCCAAGGACATCTTCTTCCCCATCGACGGCTTTGCCTCCGCAAACAAAGAGGCGATCCTCGCCGCCCGACGCGAACTGGCCGATTGTTGCGCTCGCATCTTCGGCTGCCGCGACGTGAAGATCGATTTTCTCGACGCCTCCCACCGCGAGACGGAGCTGTAGCCGTCTCCACTGCCTGCCAATTTCCCTCGGCAGACGGTACCGTCCTCATCCCTGTATCGTTGCCAAACTGCTGCGGGAGTTTCGGCTGTCCAGCGCGGCAATTTCGCACGCACCATGCACATGGGCCCCGGCAGCGCATGTTTGCGCTGCCGGGGCCCATGTACATGGCCATTCTCATCCGTTCGTACGCCGGCCGGCGACGACGAATACAAGATGGCGGCCTCTTTCCAGCCGTCTCCAGATGCCGTTTTTTTTCCAGCACAACAGAGACTCTCGCGGGGCTCATTCAACAAACGTTCCCCCGGAGTCAGCCAGTCGCTTCTTTTTTTGAGTCCACACCAAATCCCCTTCTGCGGTCTTGCATGGCAAAAACCGCAGAAGGTTCCATCACGCAGGAGGAAAAATCGAAAACGCTATTTCTTCTCTTCTCCGTCCGAACCGTTTTCTTCCGCCGCCTCATCCTTCTTCTCGACGCTGTCGGGGCGGATAAAGTATTTGATGCAGGGACGCCCGCCGGTCTCATAGTCGACGGAGCTGTCGATCTCACCGATCTCGGCAAGGTAGTTCAGATAGCGGCGCACCGTCACTTTGGACAAGCCGACCACGCCGGCCAGCGTGTCGCAGGTGCAGGTCTCGCCTTTCATCTTGTCGAGATGCGAGCGGATCATGTCCAGCGTGCGCTGCTGAAGGCCTTTCTTCAGATCGCGCGCAGGGGCTTGCGGCTGAGGCGCACCTACGCTGACGAGCGCGTCGATGGCGTCCTGATTCAGCGTCGAAGCGTCTTTCAGCACGTGCGCCTTTTTGCGGTACTTTTCGATAGCCTCCATAAAGCGCTCATACTCGAAGGGTTTGACCAGATAATCCACAATGCCGAGGCGCAGGGCTTCCTCGACGTTCTTCACGTCGTTGGCCGCCGTGACCATGATCACGTCGGACTGGATATCGGCCTTGCGGATTTCGCGAAGAAGTTCCAAGCCGTTCATCACCGGCATGTATACGTCGAGGATGATCAAATCGGGTTCTTCGTCTTCGATATACGCCAGAGCATCCTTGCCGTTATCAAAAACCGCGGCCACCTGGATGTCGTTGGCCGTGTCAAGATAGCGCCGGTTGATCTGCGCAACCATCGGGTCGTCTTCAACAATAATCGTCTTAATCACAGTTTTCCCTCCCTGGTGAAACACACCGTGATGGATGTGCCTGCACCTTTCTCTGAATCTATCTGCATTTCTCCGCCGTTCGACTCAAGCACGGAACGAATCAGCCTCATTCCCGTGCCGCGATGCCGGCCCTTGGAACTATAACCGCCTTGCCTTACGTGCTCAATCTCTTCCGGTGTCATGCCCTCGCCCGTATCGTCAACCGTAACCATCAGGCTTCGCTCATCTTCGTGAATTAACAGAGACACCTCACGGTCGCCTTCGCCCTTGGCCTTAGAGTTGACCGCTTCGATGGCGTTCTCGACAAGGTTGCCGACCAGCGTTACAAAAGCGTCGCCGGACAGAAACTGGCTGACTGCCGGAACTGAGCTGGAACCGACCAGATTGAACTCTATATCCAGCTCCCGGCAGTGAGACATTTTGCCAAGGAGCAGGGCTCCCAAATTTTTGTTGCGAATCTTCTGCAGGACCGCCGCGATGACATCCGACTGTTCCCGGGCGATCCCGGTAATGTAGCGCTCGGCTTCCTCCGGCTCGCCGATACGCAACAGACCGAGGATCACCTGCATCTTGTTCATGAACTCGTGGCTGTTGCTGCGCAACGCATCGATCATGTGGTTGACGCCGGTCAGCTCTTCCGCCATACGAGTCAGTTCGGTACGGTTGCGCAGAATGGCAACCGCCCCGAGAAGCGTTCCGTTCTCCCTGATGGGGATGCGGTTACAGAGAATATTGACGTCGCCCAGGATAATGCCGTTGTTATACAGCGGCTCTCCCGACGCCAACGTTTCGCCGATGCGGATCTGCGGGTAAATGTCGTCAAGGAGCCGGACGCGCAGATCTTCCGGGACAATATGAAGCATCGTCCCCGCCGCCTTGTTGACCAGCGTAATATAGCCGGCCGCATCGACGGCCACGATCCCCTCCTCCAGCGAATTCAGAACTTCGTCGCGCTCGAGGAAAAACTTCGACAGCTGCTCCGGTTCGTACCCCAGCAGCGATTTTTTGATGCCTCGCGCCGTCAGCCACGCCGCCGGCAGGCCGATCGCCAGGATCAACAGGAACGTGCTGAAATGCGCTTCGTAGATTTCCCAGCGCTGCGAGGCGATGTTGGTCATCAGCGAAGCGACCACGATGAAGCCGAGCTCTTTCCGCGTCTCCGCGTCGAGAACCGGCACGAAATAGCGTTTTTGGTCGCCCAGCGAACCGACGGCTCGGGAAAAGTAGCGTTCTCCCCTCAGCACCCGTTCCTCGTCGCCGCCGACGAAATTCTCGCCGATCCGGGAACGGTTCACGTGGTACAGGCGCCGCAAACGCATGTCCGCCAGCGTGATCACGTCGACGTCGCGCAGCCCCCTGATGAGATTGTCCAGATAAAGGATCAATTCCTCGCTGCTCTGATCTTCCTTGAAAGCCTGAATGACCAGCGGATTGGCGGCAACCATTTCGCCCAGGTCGTGCAGCGTCGTCTCGATCCGGTGGCTTTGAAGCTTCAGATTGAGGCGCAGGACCATCACGATCGTAAAACCGATTGTCAGAAACACAAGAATAACGCTGCCCAGCATGAGCTTCTGCGATAGAAGCATGACGCGGGCATTCTTGCCTGTTTTCATGTCCGTCTCCCAAACTTTTCGTAAGAAGTCCGCCGGCGGCCAGCCGGAAGCGCCTGTCCGCATGAAAATCATTTTATCATACTTTGGCACTTTTTGGAGATTTTAGTTCACCCCAAAAGAACAATAACTCTCAATCCGCCAACGTTCCGCATCCGCGTAAAAACCGCGCGACACCTCATGTCGGCGCAGAATTTTCACCGCAGGACATGCTTTTGTTCCGAGTTCCTCATTTACTTAGTATGTATAATATCATACCCTCCTGAAGAAACGCAATAACTAAAATGATAAAACCTGAATAATGCGCATTTTCAATTAAAGAGACTTCATTGACAATGCAGTGACTCGAAGCGCCTTCGAAGATTCGCCTCGTGGCGTCGCAAGTTCGCGAGGGGGCGCAAAAACGTGGCGCCGTCGCAAGAGGCAGCGCCACGTTTCCAAGCCGGAATCATGAATTGTCGCTGATGAGATGACGGGGATCTCTACATCGGCGGCAGAACGCCGGCGGGCAGCGTGGCGTAGACGCCAGGTCCGATCGGCAGCCCGAAATAATCCCAGACGATGAAGAAAATGATCCAGGCGATCTGCATGAAGAACGCAATCGGCACGAGATTGGCCACGAGCGTGCCGATCTTGATGTCCTTCATGTATTTGGCCTGCGCGACGCTCAGGACCATCCAGATATAGGGACTCATGGGCGTGAAGCAGTTGGTGGGAGAGTCGCCGAGCCGGTACAGCAGCTGGGTAAAGCCGGGGTGATAGCCGAGCAGCATGAACATGGGCACGAAGATCGGGGCGAAGATGGCCCACTTGGCCGAGCCGGAGGAGACGAAAAGGTTCACGAACATCGCCAGCAAAATGAAGGCGACGCACATGGACGTGCCCGTGAAGCCAATGCCCTTGAGGAAATCGGCGCCGCCGATGGCGAGCATGGTGCCCAGCTTGGTCCAGTTGAACAGCATGTTGAACTGCCCGGCGAAGAAGCAGAACACCACGTAGCCGCCCATGGCCGCGGCCTGCTTGACCATGCCTTTGTTGAGGTCGCCGCTGTTCTTGATCGTGCCGGCGGAATAACCGTAAACGATGCCCGGCAGAGCGAAGAAGAAGAACAGAAGCGGGATCAGCCCCTTGAGCATAGGCGAACCGACAAAGGCGCGGCTGCCGTCAGGCATGATTTTGGCCAGCGGGCCGAAGAAGAAGCCGATGACCAGCAGAGCTATATAAACCAGCGCTACCCAACCGGCGCGACGAAGACCCTTTTTCTGATGGTCGTTGAGCTCTTCGATCGTGGCGTCACCGGCGCCGCCCTCGTACTTGCCGAAACGGGGCTCGACGAGCCAGGTGCAGACACCGCCGATCACGAGGGTGCACAGAAACGTGGAGGCGATCATGAAGAACCAGTTGCAGGTCACGTCGACCGTGAACGTGCTGTCGGGGATGAAGCCCTTGATGGCTTGGTTGGTCAGCCCCTGAAGCAGAGAGTCGGTGCCGGCGATCATCAGATTGGCGGTGAAACCGGCCTGAGCGCCGGCGTAGCCGTTGATCATGCCGACGACGGGATGCTTGCCCACGCCCATGTAGACGATGGCGGCCATCGGCGGGATCACGACCATGGCGGTGTCGGAAGCGATGTTGCCGACGGTGCCGAGGAACGCGATCACGAAGGGCACCAGCGCGGGAGGAACGTTTCTCATGCACTTGCTGAGCATGGCCAGAAGCAGCCCGGATTCTTCGCACATGCCGATGGCGAGCGTCATCGTGATGACGAGCCCCAGCGGCGCGAAACCGGTGAAGTTCTTGATCATGTTGTCGAGGAGCCACTGAAGTCCAGTGGCGGAGAACAGGTTCTGGGATTTCACGACCGCCTTGGCGGGATCGGAAATAGCCGGATTGATCATCGAGAAATCCGTCACGGTGAAAATGGCACCGATCACGGCGACGATCAGGAAGAGCCAGCAGAACAGGATGGCGGGCGGCGGCAGTTTGTTGCACACGCGCTCGATGCCGTCCAAAAAGCGGTCTACCCATGATTTCTTCGCTACTGCAGTGTCAGTCATGTTTCTTTGACCCCCTCAAAAAGATAAAGTGATTTGGGATAACGCCGCGCAGCCCTCTCTCGAGCGTCCTGCGCCGGTAAACCCGATCCTGGGCTCACTTTCGGAAATTATATCATACGAGGATACAAAACTACAATAACATTTTTGCATACTTTATCACACGACCTATGTTAGAATAAGACGTTTCCAAAATCCTAACGAACAGGAGAGAGACGCCTCGTGGAGTTCAAATTTTTCGGCATGAATCTGAATCTCTGGAAACTCCATTCCGTTTCGGATTATGCGCGGTTTTTCTTCTTCATGGCGGCCGGCGTTCTCGTTTTCGCCATCCTGGCGAGACGCATCGGCAAACGCCGCAACGACGACGCCGCGACGGAGCGCGTCGTCCGGAAACTGCGGCGGCTCTGCAAAAACGAAGGGATCGTTTGCGGCGCGGCTCCGCCCGTCGTGCCGCCGGGAACGGCCGACGCCCTGCTGGTTTCGCGGCGCGGGATTTTCGCGCTGCGCTGTATCGGCTGGGGGATCCGTGTTTTCGGCAGCGTCGAAAGTCCGCAGTGGCGCGTCGAGGACAACAACGAAAGACGCACCATCCCCAATCCGCTCGCGCAAGCGGGCGCGGCCGCCGCGGCGCTGAACGCCCGCCTGGCGGAAAAGAGGTTCGACGCGGAGATCCGTCCTCTGGCCGTCTTCGCCGATCCCTTCGACTCCCCCCGCCTCAGCCTCGAGGGCGGCGCCAGCGCCATCGCCTGCGAGGATCTGAAAAAATGGTATCATTCCCAGCCGGAGCTGCCCGCCCTGGACCGCTCCGCCCGGGACGAAATCATTCGGGCGCTTGCGCTTACAGAATGGAAAAAGGAGAGAAAATCATGATCAACAGCGAACGACTGGTAAAGAACTTCTGCGCCTACGCGCGGATCGACAGCGAGAGCTTCGGCGAAGGCCCCATGCAGGAACGCCTCGTCAAAGACCTTGCGGCGCTCGGCTGCGAGGTCCGCGTCGACGGCGCCGGCGCCAAAATAGGTTCCTCCGGCAACAACATTTACGCCTTTTACAAGGGCACGCTCCCTGGCGAGCCGCTGATCTACTCGTGCCACATGGACACCGTCAGACCCGGAAAAGGCGTCGCGCCCGTCGTCGAAGACGGCGTCATTTCCAGCGGCGGCGACACGATCCTCGCCGCCGACGACAAGTCGGGCATCGCCGGCATCGTCGAGGCCCTGACCGTCGTCCGCGAAAAAGAACTCCCCTGCCACGACTTCGAGATCGTCGTCACCATCGGCGAAGAACAAGGGCTGCTGGGCGCCAAGCACTTCGATTTCAGCCGGGTCAAAGGCAAGGAAGCCGTCGTTCTCGACGGCGCCGGCGACGTCGGCACGATCGTCCCCAACGCGCCGGGACAGATCAAGCTGCACGCCGTCGTCACGGGGCGCAGCGCTCACGCCGGCCTGGCGCCGGAAAAAGGCATCAGCGCCATCCAAGCGGCCGCCCGCGGCGTCGCGGCCATGAACCTGCTGCGCGTCGACGAGGAGACGACCTGCAACATCGGCACGTTCAAATCCGAAGGCGCGACCAACATCGTTCCCGCCAGAGCCGAAATTATCGCCGAAGTCCGCAGCCGCAACCTCGACAAGCTCAACGCCCAGGCCGCGCACATGCGCGACTGCCTGCGGAAAGCCTGCGACGAGCTGGGCGCCACGCTCGACTGCGAGCTGAAGACGACCTACGTCAGCTTCGCCTGCCCCGACGATCATCCGCTGATGAAGCGCCTGCGCGCGGCCTGCGAGGCGATCGGCTGCCCGGTCCGCCGCGTCGACGGAGGCGGCGGCAGCGACGCCAACGTGATGGCGCTTTCCGGAATCACGCCCGTCGTGCTCGGCACCGGCATGACAGACGTGCACACCGTCAACGAAACGATCACCGTCAAAAATCTCGAAGACACGGCCAGGCTCGTCCTGCGCCTGATGACCGACTGACCCGCGGGATTTCCGCGTCCAACCGCTGCGGCGCATAGACGAAGGCGGGGAGAAATGTTCCACGTGGAACATTTCTCCCCGCCTTCGTCTATGCGCCGGTGGAAATTATTTCTTGAACTGATGGTAAAGCTTCGTCAAATAGCGGCCGTAATTGTTGTTCTTGTCCGCCTCGCCGTATTCGCGTAATTTTTCGAGGGCGAGAAATCCGGCGCTGTAAGCCGCCTCCTCTGGACAGCAGATCATGTGATCCTGCTCGCGCTCGACGCGCGCCACGTAATTGGACGCCTCCAGCAGACTGTCATACGTGCCGGAGTCGAGCCACGCGAATCCCTGCGGAAACACCTGCAGATCGAGCTGCCCCCGCTCCATGTAAACGCGATTCACGTCGGTGATCGACACTTCCCGATCGGCGGGGATCTGCCGGCGCAGCTCGCGGGCGTACTGCATGACCTTCCCGTCGAAGAAGTACAGGCCGACGACGGCGCAGTTCGATTGGGGATGCGCGGGCTTTTCCTCGAGCGTCAGGACCTTGCCCTCTTCGCTGAAAGAAGCGACGCCGAAACGTTCCGGATCGGGCACGATGGCACCGAAAACGGTGGCGCCCTTCGTCTGCGCGGACGCCTTGCTGAGCATGGCGGGGAACCCGGAACCGTAGAAGATGTTGTCGCCGAGGATCAGCACGCAGGGATCGCCGGCGATGAAATCTTCCGTCTGGACAAACGCGTCGACCAGACCCTTGGGCTCGTGTTGAATCGTGTAATGCATCCGAATGCCGAAACGGGAACCGTCGCCGAGCAGACGCTCGAAACTGCTCTTGTCCACTGCGGACGTGACAAGCATGATGTCGCGCACCCCCGCCTTGATCAGAACCCAGATCGCGTAATAGATCATCGGTTTGTCATAAACGGGGATAAGCTGTTTATTCACGGCTAAAGTCATGGGATGAAGTCTGGTGCCGAGTCCAGCCGCGAGAATTACTCCTTTTCTGGCCATGAACGGGCCTCCTTCACAGTGATGTTCTCTTACATTATATCTAATTTTCGTAAAATATCCAGCACACAATTTTGCTTATTTTCTCCTTCCGCCTGGCAGTCGCGGGAAAACGGCGCGGAGCGTGGTACAATTTCCGCAGAGAATTTATTTCCTGGGGGGATTTCATATGAAAAAAGCGCTTTTGATCAACGGCAGCCCGCATCGGGAAGGCTGCACTTTCACCGCTCTGGCCGAACTGCAAAAGGCGTTGAGCGGCGCGGGAGTTGCCAGCAACCTGCTCTGGCTGGGTACAAAACCCATGCAGGACTGCACCTCCTGCGGCCGCTGCGAAGCGACAGGACGCTGCGTTTTCGTCGATCAAGTCAACGAAGTGCTGGACCAGCTCGACGATTACGGCGCCATCGTGGCCGGTTCGCCGGTCTACTATTCCGGGGCGACGGGACGCATATGTTCGTTTCTCGACCGTCTTTTCTATGCCGGCGGCGACCGCATGGCCGGCAAGCTGGGGGCGGCCGTGGTGTCCTGCCGGCGTGGCGGATCCACGGCTTCGTTCGAACGGCTCAATCAGTACTTTTTGATCAGCAACATGTTCGTTGTCGGCTCGCAGTACTGGAACCAAGTGCACGGCTTCACGCCCGACGACGTGCGCCAGGATGCCGAAGGACTTCAGACCATGCGCACGCTGGGGGTCAACATGGCCTGGATGCTCCGTTCCATCGAGGCCGGACAGAAAGCCGGCATTCCCGCGCCGACCTACGAGGAACACGTCTGGACGCACTTCATCGGTTAAATTTCACCGCGCATACAACATAGGGGTTTCGGCTTGACGCCGAAACCCCTATGTTGTATGCGCGGCCTATATCTTGATGACTCCCTCAAAGCCGCAGTCCACGCCGCCGATCAGGAATACCCCTTCGGGCGCGAGACGGACGACCAGCAGCCCCCCCGCCGTTCTCACGGAGATCTCGCCTTCGTCTACCAGCCCCAGTCTGGCCGCGACGACCGCCGCGGCGCAGGCCGAGGTGCCGCAGCCCGCGGTTTCGCCGATGCGGCGCTCCCATGTGCGCACCCGCAGCGTGTGGCGGTCGGCAACGCTGACGCAGCTGACGTTGGTCCCTTCCGGAAATATCCCCGCGCGCTCCATCAACGGGCCCTCCACGCTCAGTTCCGCGCCGTCGCAGTCGTCGGTCAGGATCACGCACTGCGGGTCGCCCAGCGACAGGCAGGTAATCTGATCGTCGAACCCGCCGCAGGAATAGTACTGGCTCACCACGGGGCGGCCATCGGCGTTGAGCATAACGGGCACGCGCGCGGGGTCAAAATCGGGTCGGCCGATCAGCGCCTCGACGCTGTAGATCTCGCCGTCGCGGTCGTAAAGGCGAAGCGCCTTGACGCCGTCGTCGGTTTCAATCGACAGATCTTTTTTCTTCACGTCCAGTTTCTCGTAAAGATATTTGCCCACGCCGCGCAGCGCGTTGCCGCCGATGCGGGCGCGCGTGCCGTCGGCATCGTAAAGGATCATGCGCGCGTCCGCTTTTCCCCGAGCCGGGGCGACGATCACGAGACCATCGCCGCCGACGCTGCGCCGCCGCCCGCACAGGGCCACGCTGAGGCTGGCCGGCTCGGCGATGCTCTGGCGGATCGCATCGACATAAATGTATTCGTTGCCGCCGCAACGCATCTTGACAAAATGGACAGGACGCTTGCGTTCCGGCAAATGGGCCATGTCGACGAGCTCCACGTTGTCCTCGTCATAACCGCTGACCATGCAGTCTACGAGAGCGCGGGCCGTGTCGAGGCTGGTCATGCAGGCGGCGCGGCGCTCAATCGCCTTGCTGCGCAGCACCTGAGCGTCGGCGCGCTCGCTGCTGTCGGGCGAGCTGGTCGAGAGCACGTACTGCACCCGTCCCTGATCGAGCAGATAAGGAATATCGCGATTGCCTTGACTGATCTTGCCCACCGAGGCGCTGCGAATGCCGCGGCTTCTCAGGTATTCGGCGGTGCCGCCGGTGGTGTAAAGGCGGCACCCCAGCGAAGCGAGGCGGCGGGCCAGCTCCACGATCTCGGGCTTGTCGCGGTCCTGCACGCTGATCAGCACGCCGCCCGGTTCGTGATGGCGCACGGCGTAACCGGCCGCGATCAGTCCTTTGTACAGGGCCTCCTCGAGATTTTTGCCCACGCCGAGCACTTCGCCGGTGGACTTCATCTCCGGCCCCAGCTGCACGTCGGCGCCGCTCAGCTTTTCGAAGGAGAACACGGGCACTTTGACGGCGCAGTAAGGGCTGGGACGATACAGGCCCGTGCCGCAGGGCAGATCGCGCAGCTTCGGCGCGTCGGGCGTCAGCGTGGCGAGCATGACCTGCGTGGCGATATCCACCAGCGGCAGCCCGGTGACTTTGCTAATATAAGGAATCGTACGGCTGGCGCGGGGGTTGCTCTCGATCACGTAGACCTGGTTGTTGTAGATCACGTACTGTATGTTGACCAGTCCCTTCACGCCCAACTCGAGGGCGATGCGGGCCGTGCTTTCCACCAGTTTCTCGGTGACGGGACCGGAAAGGTTCCAGGCCGGATAGGCGGCGATGCTGTCGCCGGAATGAACTCCGGCGCGCTCGATGTGTTCCATGATGCCGGGAATCAGCACGTCGGTTCCGTCGCAAACGGCGTCGACTTCCACCTCGGTGCCTTCGAGATATTTGTCGATCAGCACGGGGCCGTCGGTCCCGATGGCGAGAAGGCGCCGCATGTAATTGCTGACGCTCTCGTCGTCGTAAGCGATGATCATGTTCTGGCCGCCCAGCACGTAGGACGGGCGCACGAGCACGGGGTAGCCGACGTCGCGGGCGGCGGCAAGCGCCTGCGCCAGCGTTTCCACGCCATGTCCCCTGGGGCGGGCGATGCCGCAGCGGTTCAGAATCGTGTCGAAGCGCTCGCGATCCTCGGCGGCGTCGATGGCGTCGGAGCTGGTGCCGAGGATTGCGATACCGTTTTCGCTGAGGCATTTCGTCAGCTTGATGGCGGTCTGCCCGCCAAAGGCCACGACCACGCCGAGAGGCCGTTCCAACCGGATGACGTCCATCACGTCCTCCGGCGTGAGCGGTTCGAAGTAAAGACGGTCGGCCGTGTCGAAATCGGTGCTGACCGTCTCGGGATTGTTGTTGATCATCACGACCGTGTATCCCAGGCGCTTCAGCGCCCACACGCAGTGCACGGCGGCGTAGTCGAACTCGATGCCCTGGCCGATGCGGATCGGCCCGCTGCCGAGGACGACGATAGTCCCTTTGGAGGCGGCGAGGCCGTCATGATGGGCGATGAATCCGGCCGCTTCGTCTTCGCTGCCCGAAACCGGGGCGGCGGCGTAGAAGTAAGGCGTTTCGGCAGCAAATTCGGCGGCGCAGGTATCGACCATGCGGTAGACCGGCGCCCGATGTTTTTCCACTTTCGCGCCTGAAAGCTTCTCAATCGTGCGGTCAAGGAAGCCTGTCGCCTTGGCACGGGCGTACAGTTCGGCGGGCAACGCGCCGCCGCACTTCCGCAAAGCGCTCTCGACGGCAAGGATTTTTTTCAGTTTCCACAGGAACCAACGGTCGATCTTCGTCACGTCGTGGACATGATCGACCGAAACGCCGCGGCCCAACGCCTCGTATACGACGGACAGCCGCTGGTCGGTAGGTTCCCGCAGGCAGGCCTCGATCTGATCGTCGCCGAGCTCCTTCAAGGCAGCGAGACGCGGCGAATCCATGCCGATCTCGGCACCGCGCAGCGATTTGAGCAGCGCCTCCTCAAAGGTCGGCGCAATCGCCATCACCTCGCCGGTGGCTTTCATCTGCGGTCCCAGCGTGCGCGCGGCGCTGCTGAACTTGTCGAAGGGCCAGCGCGGCATCTTCACTACCACATAGTCCAGCGCCGGCTCGAAGAAAGCCGACGTCTTGCCGGTGACGGCGTTGGAAATCTCGTCAAGGCGCAGGCCCATGGCGATCTGCGCCGAAACCTTGGCGATCGGGTAACCGGTCGCCTTGGAGGCCAGCGCCGAAGAGCGCGACACGCGCGGGTTGACTTCGATCACGGCATATTCAAAGCTGTCGGGATTGAGCGCGAACTGCACGTTGCATCCGCCCTGCACTTCGAGCTCGCGCACGATGCGAAGCGCCGCGCTGCGCAGCAGCTGGTACTCCTTATCGGCCAGCGTCAGCGCCGGCGCCACGACGATGGAATCGCCGGTATGCACGCCTACGGGATCGAGGTTCTCCATGGAGCAGACGGCGATACAGTTATCGTCGCCGTCGCGCATCATCTCGAACTCGATCTCTTTCCAACCGGCGACGCTGCGCTCCACGAGGATCTGTCCAACGGGCGAGACTTCCAGGCCGCGGCGTGCGAGCTGCTCCATCTCCGCGGCGCTGTGGGCGATGCCTCCGCCGGTGCCGCCCAGCGTGAAGGAGGGACGGATGATGACGGGATAACCGATTTTGGCGCCGAAGTTCATGGCTTCGTCCACGCGGGTCGCAATCGCCGAGGGGATGACGGGCTCGCCGATTTTCTCCAGCATGTCCTTGAAAAGCTGGCGGTCCTCGGCGCGTTCGATCGTGTCCAGCGATGCGCCCAGCAGTCTGACGCCCCTCGACTCAAGCCAGCCGTCCCGGGCCAGCTGCATGGACAGCGTCAGCCCGTTCTGGCCGCCGATGGTGGAAAGCAGGCCGTCGGGGCGTTCCTTCTCGATCAGACGCTTCAGGATCTCTACCGTCAGCGGTTCGATGTAGACTTTGTCGGCGATGTCGCTGTCGGTCATGATCGTGGCGGGATTGGAGTTGACCAGGATCACTTCGATGCCGAGCGCGCGCAGGGCTCGGCAGGCTTGGGTGCCGGCATAGTCGAATTCGGCGGCCTGGCCGATCACGATCGGGCCGGAACCGATGATCATCACCCGTTTCAGTTTTTTATCGAGCGGCATGGCGGACGGCCTCCTCGCAATTCTTCAAAAAACGGTCAAACAGGAACGCCGTGTCCTGCGGACCGGCGCAGGCTTCGGGATGGAACTGCACGGAAAAGGCGTTGACGCCGCCGTAGTCGATGCCCTCGCAGGTGCCGTCGTTCACATTGACGTAGCTCAGACGGTTCCCCGCCGGAACGCTGTCGCTCTCCACCGCGTAACCGTGGTTCTGACTGGTGATCAGCAGGCGCCCCGTCGCCGTTTCGCGCACGGGCTGATTTTCGCCGCGGTGACCGTACTTCAGCTTCGCCGTGCGTGCCCCGCGGGCCAGAGCCAGAAGCTGATGACCAAGGCAGATGCCGAACATGGGCAGCCCCGTCTCGGCCACGGCGTTGACGTTCTCGATGATGCCGCGGTAGGAAGCGGGATCGCCGGGACCGTTGGACAGCAGCACGCCGTCGGGATGCAGGGCAAGGATCTTCATCGCCGCCGTGTCCGCCGGCACCACGGTGACGCGGCAGCCGCGCTCCGTCAGCGCGCGGGCAATGCCGCCTTTGCAGCCGAAGTCCCAGAGCACGATGTGGCGCGTGCCGTCGGGGTTGAGGATAAAGGGCTTGCCGCAGGTCACCGCATAGACGTCGCCCGACAGCCGCCGTTTCGCCAAGTCCGCCGCGAAAGCCGGCAGGTCCTCGGGCAGACGTGAGCAGACGGCGGCGTTCATCGCGCCGTGTTCGCGGATAACCCGCGTCAGCGTGCGCGTATCCACGCCGGCAAGTCCGGCTACGCCGCTTTCCCGCAGATAATCGTCGAGCGTGCCGCCGCTGCGGAAGTTCGAAGGAGCGTCGCACAGTTCGCGCACGACATACGCGCTCAGCCGCGGGCGCGGGCTTTCGAAATCCTCACGGATGACGCCGTAGTTACCGATCAGCGGAAAAGTTTGTACGACGATCTCCCCGTGATAGCTGGGGTCGGTGAGCGTTTCCAGATAGCCGGTCATGCCCGTGGCGAAAACGATCTCCGCCGTCACGTCGCCGGCAGCGCCGAAGCGTTCTCCGGCAAAAACGCGCCCGTTTTGCAGCACCAGATAGGCTTTTTCTCTCACAGGCCTCTTCCTCTTTTCTCCGTCCGCGCCGCCGCGCGGCGCCGTTTTTCGTCCACGGTCATTCGTCTTCGTAAAACGCCCGCCAGCCCGATGCGGCGCGAACCAGCAGCGTGCGCCCGGCGGCGCAGCGCCCGAGGACTTTCGCCGGCCCCTCGCCGAGGGCCGCCAGCAGCGCCTCGACGCCGCAGGGACGTCCCTGCGCTTCCCAGCCGTCCAGCAGTTCCGGCAGAACTCCGCCGAGCTTTTCGCCGCCGAAGGGGATCTCTTCGAAGGGCAGGCTCAGCCGATCGGCGCTGCGCGCGCAGTGATTGCTCACGACCGCCGTGACCAGGCCTTCGTCGAGCCCCCGCCACAGGGCGGCGCGGTCGTCGGCGCCGCGCAGCACGGGCCAGACTTTGAGCGCGCCGTCGAGGGATGCCGCGTCGTACTCGTCTTCGGTATGGATCAGGTTCATGAAGGGCACGTCGCAGGTCACGTCCTGCCCTCCGTTCCGCGCCGCGCGGATCGCTTCCAGCGAAGCGCAGCAGCTGACGCCACGCACGTGCAAGGGCACGCCCCATTCGCCCGCCAGCGTCAGGACCACCGCCACGGCGGCCGCCTCGGCCACGGCGGGGACGCCTTTCATGCCCAGCCGGTCGGCCGCGTCGCCGTCGTTGATCTGGCCCGAAGCGCACAGTTCGCTCAGGCACGGCCTCACGGCGAGGCGGCAGCCCAGCCCGGAAGCGTAGCAGAACAGCGCGCGGAGCCGCCGCCAGTCTTCGAAGCCTTCGGGCACGCAGAACAATTTTTCGCCGTCCCGCGCCATCAGACCGATCTCGGCCATCGTGCCGTCGGCGCGCAGCGCCGCGGGCAGCGGCCACAGTCCCGCGCCGTCTTCCGCCGCCAGCAGGCGGGCGGCCTTCAGCGCGCGCGGGCCGTCGCTTCCGGCTTCGGCCGTCAGAGCCGTCAGCCCCCAGCCGCCGCGGCGGGCTTCCGCGGCCAGCGCCGCGCCGCTTTTGGCGCCGGCGCGGCAGAACAGGTCGATCGCGGCGGGAATGCGCCACGCTTCCATAACTTTTTCGGAAAGTTCCAGCGTCCGCGGGTCCACTGCTTCTTGAAAACTCATCGCGCGCCACCTCCCAGGCAGATGTCGAGCAGAGCCATGCGCACCAGCACGCCGCAGAGCACCTGCTCGCGGATCAGACTCGACGGGCCGTCGGCCACCGACGAAGCGACTTCGACGCCGCGGTTGATCGGCGCCGGATGCATCACCACCGCGCCGGGACGGGCGCAGGACAGCAGTTCTTCCGTGGCTCCGTACAGCGCGTGATATTCTTTCACCGAAGGGAACAGTCCCGCTTCCTGACGCTCCAGCTGCACGCGCAGCAGGCCGAGGATGTCCGCCTGCGCGGCCGCGGCGCGCGGATCGGGCTCGTACTCCGCGCCCAGCGCATCGGGACGCGTCGGCATCAGCGTGCGCGGGCCGCTGAGGATCACGCGCGCCCCCATGCCGCGAAAAGCCTTGACGTCGCTGCGCGCTACGCGGCTATAACGCACGTCGCCGATGATCGCCAGCGTTTTGTCCTTCAGGCTGCCAAGACGCTCCACGGCCGCCGTGACGTCCAGCAGGCCCTGCGTCGGGTGGCTGCGCGCGCCGTCGCCGGCGTTGAACACCGGGACGTGCGGCACCAGCTTCTGGATGTAATGGGGCATCCCCGTCGCGGAATGGCGTACCACCAGCGCGTTGACGCCCATCTCGCACAGCGTCCAGACCGTGTCGCGCAGGCTCTCGCCCTTGGACATGCTCGATCCGGAAGCGCTCCAGTCGATGACCTCAGCGCCGGTCATACGTTCGGCGACGTCGAATGAGTTGCGGGTGCGCGTGGAATTTTCGAAGAAAAGATTCGCCACGGTAAAGCCTCTCAGCGAATCGAGCGGCCGCTTCGGCGCGCTCACGAGGCGCGGTTTCAGCGCCAGCGCGCGCTTCACGAAATCCTCGAAATCCTGCGGCACCCAGTCGTTCAGGTCGAGCAGGTTCTTGCGGTTCCAGGACATAAAACTCCTCCTTCCGGCACTGCGTTCCTTCCATCCAAATTCTGCGGCGCGTTTTTACCGACACGGATTATACTCCTCGAAACGATTTTATGCAACCGATTGCACAAACAAAAAAATCAAGACTCTTTTTCGGCTGACGTTACGTCCATTTTTTTCGCGAAAGCCGTGATAGAATGAAAAAGCCCAAACGATCCCAAGGAGGTTCCCCGATGAAATTCCATTTTGTCCACACGAACTTCAACGTCCTCGACCTGAAACGGAGCATGGATTTTTACGAAAAGGCGCTGGGGCTGAAAGAAGCGCGCCGCATCGAGGGAAACGGTTTCACGATCGTCTATCTGGACGACGGCGTCACCGATTTTCAGCTCGAGCTGACCTGGCTGCACGACCGTGCCGAGCCGTACGACCTCGGCGAGCAGGAGTTCCATCTGGCGCTGCGCGTCGACGATTTCGAAGCGGCGCACCGGCTCCACGAAGAAATGGGCTGCATCTGCTACGAGAACCATGCCATGGGCATTTACTTCATCCAGGATCCCGACCAATACTGGATCGAAGTGCTGCCCGCGCGCGGATAATCTTTCTTTCGCCGACGAAAACGGGTCGCCGCACCGCGGCAAAAACGCGAGGGCGAACGGCTGGATAAAATCCGGCCGTTCGCCCTCGCGTTTTCATTTCGAAATGTTCCACGTGGAACATTTCTGTCCAAAAACAGACAGTCAGTGAATAAAATTATGACCGTTCATTTCACGTTTCCAAAGGATCTCCATGCCCGCGGAACACGCAGGCGCGCGCGTAAGCGCAGCCGGCGCAGCGCGAGCGGTCGGGCGGCCACGGGCCGGAGGCCGCCTGCGACGCCTGCGCCAGGAGCGCGGCTTCCAGCGTTTTTTCGGCCCCCGCGTCCAGCGCTTCGAGCTTCTGCTCCGCGCCGCCGCGCAGGTTCCACAGCGCCAGGTCGAGCGCCAGCGGCGCGAACTCAGGACGCTGGCGGCGCAGGGCCAGCGCGTAAAACTGCAGCTGCCGCGCGTAAAAGTCGTCCATCCAGCGGCGGCGCAGCGGATCCCTGGGCAGGCGCGCGGTCTTGTAGTCGCGCACGCACAGCCGCGCCGGACGGCCGGCGGCGTCGTTTTCGATCCAGAAGGCGTCGACGGCGCCGATCAGATCGACGGAACCGAGACGGACCTTGAACGGATATTCGCGCGCCAGCGTTCCTTCCGCCAGTGCCCGGCGCAGCCGCGCCAGCAGCTTTTCGCCGCCGGGGCTGTGGAAGTTGTGCAAAAAGTTTTCCAGGTCGCGGCGCGAGGCCGGATCGCGCCAGACGCGGCGGAATTCGGGGCGCAGATGGCCGTCGCGGAGTCCGAGGATGCGTCGGTAATCGTCGTCGCTGAAGTCCCATTTGGAAAGGATCCAGTGCGCGACGTCGCCCAGTTCGGCGCCGCCGGAGGCTTCGCGAAGCGATTCGCCTTCGCCGGCGTTCCAGCTCAGGTCGAGGTTCTGACGGAAGGACAGGCGCCACGCCGCCGGGCACAGGCTCCAGAGCGCGTGCGAGGTGGCGCTGACGCGGCGCAGCGCGCGCGGACGGAAGGCGGTCAGCGGCACGTCGACGCCGAGGGCCGCCTTTTCATGCGCGGCAGCCGTGTTGCGGCGCAGCCACGCTTCGGCCTCGCGGGGGGAAACTTCGCCGGACGCGGGGACGAGCTCGCCGCCGACGCGCTCGATCGACAGCAGCGAACGGTCTTTTTCCGCGCTTTTTTCCCTGCCGGGCATAAGGCCGCACAGGATCAGGCCGTCGCGCGCGCGGGTCAGCGCCACGTAATAAAGGCGCTGCCGTTCCTCGTACTCGGCGCGCTCGTCGAGACGGGCGTGGACCTTGCCGAGCAGGCAGTCGCCCTCGGGCCAGCCATCGGGGAAACGCGGCGCGGCCGCCAGCAGATGGCGCGAAGGGACGACGCCCTTTTCCCGCGCGCCGGCGCGCCCGCCGTGTTCCAGACCGAAAACGGCCACGAGCGGGAACTCCAGCCCCTTGGAAGCGTGGATCGTCATCACGTTGACCGTGTCGCCGCCGGCTTCGGCGCCGGCTTCGGGATCGGCCGCGCCGCGGCGCAGAGCGCTGCGAAGATAGGCGGCGACGCCCGCCGGCGACGGGGCAACGCCCGCTTCGTACTCTTCCAGCAGAGTCACGGCGCGGCGCAGATTGGCCAGAGCTGAAGCGCGCCTTTTCGGATGAACGTTTTTCAGGCAGTCGCCGCGGGCCAGCAGCGAAGCCAGAGCCGCCGACGGGCCTTCGAGCATGGCCTGCCGGGCCAGAGCCGCCAATTTTGCCGCCGGGGCGGGCCAATGTTCCGCCAAAGTTTCCAGCGGCTCGCCGCGGCCGAGGAGCGGCAGCAGCGCCTGAGCTTCCGCAAGCGGCAGGCCGGAAAAAGGCGAACACAGGAATCCCGCCAGCGCCGTGCGGTCGCGAGGATCGGCGAGAAACGCGCAGAGCGCGCAGGCATCGCGGATCTCCGGCCGCGCGTAGAAGCTGCGCCCCCCGGTAAAGGCGGCGGGAACGCCGCAGAGCGAGAAGGCCCTCTGCAGGTTCTCGTAGGAACTGCGAGTCGGCGTCAGCACGGCCATATCGCCCCAGCGAACGGGGCGCAGGCGGTCGCGGTCCCAGACTTTCGCCTCCCCCCCGCGCAGCTCGCAGAGCCGCAGCGCCAGACGCAGCGCCAGACGGTCGCGCACGGCGGCCGCGCTTTCGAGCGTCTCTCCTTCTTCGTCGCGTTGGAATTCTTCCAGCAGCCGTTCGCAGACGGGCAGTTCCGTGCGTTGACGCTCGCCGATCCACGCGGCGGCTCGCGCCAGACCGCGCGGCGAGCGAAGCGCCTCGTAAGGCTGGTTCAGCTCCGCGCCGAGGCGGTCTTTCCAGATTTTTTCGAAGCGGCCGTTGACAGCGTCCAGAACTTTCTCGCCGCTGCGAAACGACACCGACAGGCTCACGTAGCGGCCGCCGCCGTTCTTCGCTGCGCTGATGTAGCGCTCGAAGATGGCCGGCTCGGCGTGGCGGAAGCGATAAATGGACTGTTTCAGGTCGCCGACTGCGAACAGCCGCGCGCCCCCCGCGCGCCGAACGGCGCGCAGCAGGGCGTCCTGCTGGTCGTTGGTGTCCTGGAACTCGTCCACAAGCACTTCGGAAAAACGCGCGGCGTAAGATTCGTCGCGCTCCAGCGCCTGCCCGGCCAAAGCGATCAGGTCGGAAAAAGTGACGCCGCCGCGCGAGGCCTTGTACGCCTGCCACTTGCGCCAGCACAGCCAGCCGAAACGGATCAGCAGCGCGCGCAGTTTCAGCTCGTCCGCGCTCCACCCGTCGGCGAGCAGGCGCTCGAAGACCCGCAGCGCTTCGGCGTCCCTGCGCCAGTCGGCCAGCTTCACGCCCATCGCTTCCGCCAGCGCGTCGGCCAGCTTGCCGCGCGCGTTTTTGACGGTGTCGGCGGCGTCGAAGACGAACTCGCGGCAGTCGGCTTCGTCCACGAAGCCGCGCGCGTTCCAGCGGTTGCGGAAGGCGGCAAAGCGCGCGACGAAATCGCCCGTGCCGCCGCACCGGGCGGGATCGACGTCGAAGCCTTCGGTCCAGCAGTCGGCCAGCCGCGCGAACTCGGCGCCGAGATTTTGCCGCAGCAGTTCCAGCGCCCGCTCGTCGGGAGAATCCAGTTTGGCGAGGATACTTTCGGCCGTCTCGCCGAAGTCGGACATCATGCTCTCGAAACTGCGGGCGAAATCGGCGACGCCCTCGGGGCGCCAGCAGTTCACCACGTCGGCGGCTCCGGGGTCGTTCAGCAGCCCGCGCGCGGCGGCCCCGTACCCGCGGTCCATGCCCCAGCAGAACCATTCGGCGTCGAGCCGGTCCAGCGCGCCGGTCAGTTCGCGCCAGAACTCGTTGGCTTCGGGATCACCGACGAGGCGCAGCGACGGCTCGACGGGCAGCGGCAACCCGGCTTCGCCGATGACGCGCGCGCCGAAGCCGTGGATCGTGGAGATATAGGCCTGATCGAGCGAGGCCAGCGCCGCGGCGCGGCGGCGCGAAAGCTCGGTTGACGGGGCGAGCGCCGGTTCGAGGTCCGACAGCAGCGCGGCGATGCGGCGGCGCATCTCCGACGCCGCCTTTTCGGTAAACGTCAGCGTCAGCGTATGGCGCACGTCTTCGCGCGTCAGCACGGTCCAGACGAAGCGCCAGGCCAGCGTCCAGGTCTTGCCCGTGCCGGCCCCGGCGCCGACCACCGTCAGCGGCGCGTCGGACGTGATCGCCTCGACCTGCTCGGGCAGGCCCTGCGAGGCGACGTAATTTTTCAGCAGCGCCAGGTCTTCTTCCGGCAGAGGTGGCAGTCCGCGTTCTTTATTCGTCATCGGCGCCCTCCTCTTCCGATTCTTCGAGTTCGCCGCTCATCTCGCCGCGGCGGCAGATCGCCGCGAAGGCGCAGGCGCGGCAGCGTTTGCTCTCGTAGCGCGGCGGGAACTGCCCGGCGTCCATGGCCAGGGCGATATCCGACAGCAGCTGGCCGGCCCCGTCTTTCCGCTCGCGCAGCGTTTTCGATCCGCTCCGTTTGTTCAGCAGCGAGGCGACGTCGTCGTCCCAACAGCCGGAAACGGCGGCGTCTTTCTGGCCGACGTAGCCCCAGCCGGCGCATCCGCCTCCGCCCAGGCCGCCGCCTTCGAGGGCCAGCGCGTAGCAGCCCAGCTGGAACGCCTTGCCGTAAGCGGAGGCTTTTCCCGCTTTGTAGTCCCAGAGCAGGAAACGGCCGTCTTTGAGGCGGTCGAGGCGGTCGCAGCGGCCGCTGAACGTGACCGCGCCGCGCCGCAGCGGCGGCAGGTCGAACTCGCAGAGGATCTCTTCGCGCAACGGGCGCAGCGCCGTTTCCCACTCGTCCTGTTTCGCCGCGCAGCGTACCGCTGAGCCGCGCACCTCCAGCAGCGCACGGCTCAACGACGGAGATTGCAGCAGCGCCGGATAGTTTTCGCCGACGACTTCGTCGAACAGGCGGCGCGTCCTCTCTTCGACCGAGCCGCGGCAGCCCGACGCGGCGTACTCGCGCCAGACGCGCTCCCAGAGGGCGTGCATGGCCGTGCCGCCGCGGAGCGGGTCGTACTCGCCCTCGCGCGGCGGCTCCTCGTAACCGAGGACGGCACGCAGCGCGAAAAGATACGGGCACTCGGCGAAGTCGTCCACGGAACTCAGGCGCACTTCGGCGGCCGCGGCTTCGAGCCGCCCCGGCGGCACGCGGCTGGCCGGCAGCGCGTTCTCGACGCGGAAATCCGGCCGCCGCGCTTCGACGGGCGTCAGCGCCGCTTCCTGCGGCGCGACGAGGATCCCGTCAAGACCGCGCGCGACCGAACCATCGACCGCGATCCAACGGTCGGCTGCGGCGGCGGCGATCAACGCCGATTCTTCCTGCGGCCGTTCCTGCGCGTCAGTGGCGCTGCGGCAGAGGAACGTACAGAGGTCGCCGCAGGCGATCAAACGGCGGAAAAGGAACTCGCGCTGCCGCCACTGCTCCGACAGCAGGGGCAGATGGCTGCGGTCCAGCCCCAAAGAACTCAAGCCGTGGAGGCGCTCCTTGCGCGCCTCGTCGAGCAGCGGCGACTCACGAAGGCCGCCCGGCCACTGCGACGCTTCCGTGCCGATCATGAACCAGTACGGCACGTGGAACAGCGGCGACGGCGCGCCGGCGAAGACCGTCAGGCAGCCGGCCTCGCGCTGCCCCGGCGACACGGTCGTGCCGTCGGCCCACGCCGACAGGTAGGCGCGCGCGTCGGCGCCGGAAAGTTTCTGCGCCCCGAACTCGCCGAGGTCGCGCACGACTTCTTTGATGAAAAGGATTTTGCGGTCCAGCTCGCGCAGCGCTTCCGAGAACAGGGCGATGCGGCCGTCCAGCTCCGGCGCATCGACCGTCAGCCGCGCCACGGCCAGCGCCCGCCCCGAGGCAAATGCGCGCAGCGCCGTCAGCAGTTCCAGCACCGTCCCGCCGCGCCGCACTTTCGCGGCGTAACGGCGGCAGTCGACGAACGCGGCGCGGGCCGAAGCGCCGGCGCCGTCGAGCGCTTTTTCCCAGCCTTTGGCGCCGCGGGGATGGAACGCTCTCAACCGCTCTATGTCGAGCTCGGCTCCGCACAGCCACGGCAGCGACAGCAGCCGCAGCGTCGGCTCCGTCTGCCAGCCGCTCTCGGCCGCTTCGAGACAAGCCGACGAGAGCTGCCAGAGCGGCGTCTCGCTGATCGCGCGGCGGAAATCCCAGAAAACAGGCAGGCCGTAGCGTGCAAAGACCTCACGCGCTTCGGCGAGGCGGGCGCGCGGCACCGAAAAGGCCACGGCTTCCAGCCCCGGCCACGGCCCCAGATCCGCCAGCGACCCTTCGCCCCGCTCCCAGAGCGCCAGCGAGCGCGCCGCCGTTTCCAGCTCCTGGCGCGGATCGCCGCCCTGGATCTTCACCGCGCGCAGCGGCCGACGTTCCGACAGCGTTTCGCCGTCGACGCCGAACTGCTGCGCCGCGCCGTAAGCCCCGGGCAGATCGGCGACGGGCGCGCACAGGCGCACGGCCGCGCCGTGCCCGACGAGGGCGCGCACGAGCGCCAGCTGCGAATGGGTCAGGCTGGAAAATCCGACGAGCACGAGATCGAGAGAACGGCACACGTCCGCCGCGCCGGGCAGGTCGAGGAGTTTGCGCGTTTCCGTGGTGACGCCGGCGCTGTCGGAAAGCCCCTGGCGGTCAAGCGCTCCGAGATACGCGCGGTACAGGCCGACGAAGGCCCGGCCGAGCTGGTCGCCTTCTTCGCAGACGGCGGCGAGGCTTTCCGGCGGCACCTCTTCGCTGATCAGCTCGCGGATCTGCGAGCCCAGCAGCGTCAGAAAGCCGCGGCGCTGCGCGCCCGCCGGCAGGACGCCTCCGGATTCGCGGTAACGCCTGACGATGTTCCAGAGCAGCAGCCAGTGGTCGGGCGGGTCGATCTGCACGCGCGGCTTTTCGACGCTCAGTTCTTCCGCAAAGAAACGGTAGATCTCGTCCCAGCGGCGGATCCGATACTCCGGCGACGTCTCCGCTCCCGACAGTGTTTCGGCCAGCAGTTCGCGGTCGCCCGAGCCGGCCACGAGGAACGTGCGGCCCCGCGCCGGCGGCAGGGCGCGCAGCAGCCGTTCCAGATCGCCGATGCGCCGGTAAGCGTACAGTTCAAAGGGCATGGCGCTTCTCCTTTCGTTCGCCGTCCATGCGGCCGTTTCCGTTATTTGCGGTACTCCCGCAGCAGCGCCAGCGTCGTTTCCGGCAGCAGTTCCGCCAGCTCCGGCTCGTCAAGGCCGCCGCGTTCCAGCAGCGCACGCGCGCGCGTGGCGCTGATCGGAACGCCGCCGGCCTCGCAGCGGGGGATCTCCGTCACTTCGACGCCCAGCGGCGGCAGAAACGCCTTCATGGCTTCGTTGTAACGTTCCGTCACGGGACTGAGCGGCTCGGTGCCGACAAAGCGCCGCGTGATGTTCATCGGTTCGGCGAAACAGCGCGCGAAGATGGTCAGGTCGAGTTCGCACTTGACGTCGCCGACGCGCGCCTTGTCCTTGAGAAAATAATCGGGGAACGTCGCCGCCGAGATCAGATAATCGCCGGTCGGATGCACGGTGACGTTTCTCAGGTGCGCAGTGCCGCGGCGCACCATCTCCAGCCGCAGCGCCGCGGGGAAAAGGCTCTTTTCCGCCGAAAGCACGAAGACGTGCAGAAAATCACACTGCGACGCCGCCGTCTCCATCAGGCAGCGATGCCCTTTCGTGAACGGATTGCAGTTCGCCACCACGGCGCCGATCACGCCGTCCCGGACGGGGCGTTCCAGCGAAGCGACGAAGCGCTTCACGCCGTCGCGGCGGTTTTCCATCAGCAGCACGTCGGCGGTCTCCGCCATCGGGAAAAACCCCAGATCGTCGAAGATCTGTCGGTTCGACGGCTTCGTGAACACGAACAGATGGGTCAGCCCGGCCTGGATCGCGTCGGTCACGACCTCGCTCACGACCGACGCCGCCAGCCCCTCGCCCTGACACGCCGCGCTGACGCCGACGCACTTGATCACCGCGCCCTGACGCGACGCCGTGGCGACCACCTCGCCGTCCTCGTCGCAGGCGCAGGCCGTCATCTCCACGCCGTCGTCGTAGTCCAGCCCCAGCGACCTCAGAAATTTTTCGATCCGCTCCAGCGTTCTGCCCTTGAACGGACGCCCCTGCATCATATCCATCGGCTCAGTCCTCCCTTCGCAAGTTCGAATCGTTTCATTGATTCTACACTACCCCGCGGCGAAACAAAAGATTGCCGCTCTCATTCGCGCTTCGGTTGTGATATGATGAACTGCGAAAATTCGCTCTTTTTCCCCAACAAAGAATTTCACCGGAGGTTCTGCCATGAATCTGAAAAAACTGCTGATCGTGATCTGGCTGGCGGCCTGCGGCGCCGCCGAGGCTGCCGCGCCGACGACGGATGCGCTGGACGCCGCAGAGTCGTCGTCCGTCGGCGGCGTCGGAGAAGAGCCGCTGAGGCGGCTTGAGGGACGCCCCGGGCACGGCAAAGGGCTTCCTCCGCTCATGCTGGCGGCGCAAAGCGGCGATGCCGAACAGATCGCCCGCCTCCGTGCCGGCGGCGCCGACGTCAATATCGCCGATACGGAGGGCTGGACGCCGTTGATGTTCGCGCTCTGCGCCGGCGGGGACACGGCCGCCGCCGAAGCGCTCCTGGCCGCCGGGGCCGACGTCAACGTCCGCAGCAAAGAGCGCTGGACGCCGCTGATGCTCGCGCTGCGCTCCGACAGACCCGCCGCGTTCGTCGCCAGGCTGCTCACGCAATACCATGCGCTGGCGTCGGCCGAAAGCGAAGACGGCACGACGGCGATGATGATCGCCTGTCAGTACGCAAGCGATCCCGCCGTCGTCGAAGCGCTTTACGCCGCCGACGCCGACGCCGTGCAGCCGCGCCGCGGCGGAGACTGCCCGATCCATTTCGCCGCCCGCAACGCCACGGACGGCGCGCCCGGCATCGTCACGTTCCTGCTCGGCAACCGCGCGGATGTGGACCAGGCGAACGACGCCGGCTGGACGCCGCTGATGATGGCCGCCCGCTTCAGCACGAGGACCGACGTCATCGACGCGCTGGTGTCCGCGGGAGCCGACGTCAACGCCCGCAATCGCGACGGCCTGACCGCGCTGATGCTCGCCGCCGCCAACGAAGCGCCCGCGGCCGTGGCGATCGCAAAAAAACTCCTGGACGCCGGCGCCGATCCGGAAGCGGCCGACCGTTCCGGCCGCACCGCCGCGCTGGTGGCCGTGCGCAGCGGCCATTCCGCGGCGATGGTCCGCTTTCTCGACCGGGAACTGACGCCCCGCAGCGTCGCCCGGCAGACGGCGCTCCTTACGGTCCTGCCCGTCTGCCGGGCGGTGAAAGAATGCGCCCGGCTCGTGAGCGTCCGCGGCGAACGCGCGCCGCTTTCCGCCTCCCAACCGACGCGACGCGCCGCTTCCCCCGCTCTCGTCAGCAAGGCGTCCGGCCGTTCGCCGCAGCCGTCTGGAGGGCAGAGATCGCACTTCATAGAAGCTCCGGCGCTGGCCTCCGTGTCGCGGAGCACGCGCCTGCTTTCGCGCCCGGCGCTGCGCGCCGCTCGGATCCGCGCTTCGGCGGCGCTGTCCGCGTCCGCCAAACGCCGCCGTCTCAAAAAGCTGAATACCGCGCTGAAGCGCGACCCGGCCCGCATCACGCCGCTGATGCTCGCCGCCGCCAATCCCAACGCCGCCGCGCCGGAGATCATCGCCTATCTGCTCGAAAAAGGCGAAGCGCTCGAAGCCAGGGACGGCGAAGGGCGCACGCCGCTGATCTGCGCCGTGCGCTACAATCCCAGCCCGCTGGCGGCGGAAGCCCTGCTGAACGCCGGCGCCGACCCGCGCGCCACGATCAACGGCAACGGCCTGCGCCGCCTGCTCCGCTTCAACGAGCGCATGAGCCCCCAAGACAAAAAGCGTCTGCTGCGCCTGCTCCGCGAAAAGCTGGCCCGCTGACGCCGCGCCCTAAACAAAAAAAGCTCGAAGCGGCAGGACCGCTTCGAGCTTTTTTTGTTTACGCGCCTCTTTTCCTGTTTCCGCCTTCCTGTCTCCGCCTCACCGCCGCTGCGCCAGCAGGCGCTCGATGATCTGCCCGACGCCGCCCTCGCCGTTCGGCGGGGCGATAATATCGGCCTGTTCTTTCAGCGCTCTTGCGCCGCTTTCCATCGCCACGCGGATGCCCGCGGCCCGGAACAGCTCGAGGTCGTTGTAGCTGTCGCCGAACGCGGCGATCTCCTCGCGGGCGACGCCGAAACGGCGCGCCACCATCGCCAGCGCCAGTCCCTTGTTCGCCTGCGGCGCCAGCGCTTCGATCTGGCGTTCGCTGGAGCGCGTCACGTAGAGTCGGGGACCGAAGCGTGCCGTCAGATCGCCGTCCAGCGCCTCGACCTGCTGCGGCGTCAGGAGCGCGAGAAGTTTTTCCGGCCGTTCGCCGCATTTCGCCGCCAGGTCGGGGACGAGCTCCACCCGCGCACCCGTGCGCCGTTTCAGGGCGTCGAGCGCGTCGGAGCTTTCTTCGGCGAAGCAGACGTCGCCGACGTAAAACCACGGCTTCGCCCCCGCCGCGCGAAAACGATCCAGCGCCTCGCGCGCCAGTTCCGGTTCGAGACCGACGCGGCGCAGGTACGTCTCCGACCGGCTCATGCGCACGACCGCGCCGTTGACGCAGATCACCGGCTGGTCGCCCGGCGCCGTCAAAGCGTACCTGCGCCCGCCGGCGAACAGCCGTCCCGTGCAGATCACCACGCGCACGCCCAGCGACGCCGCTTTTTCCAGCGCCAAGCGGTTGCGCTCCGGCATGGACAGGCCGCCGGGGGCCAGCAGCGTGCCGTCGAGATCGGTCGCGATCATCTTGATCATCGTTTTTCCTCCGCTCCGTTTTTTTCGCTAAAAAGGCGCCGTTTCTCCTGCGCATTATAGATGAAAGGAGCGCCGCCGCCCAGACTTCAGATTTTTCCGGACGGGAAATTGCTTCTTTTCAACAGCGCTCAAATCGGTTATTATACCAACGCATTGTTAAATATAGTTTTACTGTTTTCGGTTCGCCATTCGTTATCCATTCATTAAGGAGGAAACACCGTGAGCATCGTGGAAATTGCCCGCTGGGTCGCGACCGTGATCGAATTCATCAGCATCTTCATCATCGCCTGGGGCGTGCTGCTGGCCCTGTACCGCATCGTGGCGCTGGCGCTGGAAAACTACCGCGTCGACGTCGACATGCGCGGCGGCTGGCTGCGCCTGCGCCGCACCTTCGGCGAGATCATGCTGCTCGGGCTGCAGTTCCTCGTCGCCGCCGACATCATCCTGACGATCTGCAACCCCGATCTGCAGACGGTCAGCGTCCTCGCCGCCATCGTCATCATCCGCGTCGTGCTCAGCGTCTCGCTGGGCAAGGAGATCCACGGCCTGGAAGAGCGCGACGCCGACGCCAAGCGTCACGCGCCGCCGCGCTACGAATAAGTCCGTCCCCGCGTAAAAAAATTCCGCCGCGCTTCCAGCAGCCTCGAAGCGCGGCGGAAATTTTATCGTCCGACACGTCTTATACTATTTTTTAATTAAAAGGCCGAACGCAAGGGGGCTGCGGGGGGATTCACAAAGCGAGCTGGGCAGACCGCGCAGCGATCGAGAGAGTTCTGAGCGACTGAACTCCCCCGCAGCTTCCACGAAAAGAAAACTATGCTGATACTTTCTATCAAGAATTAGCATTAGCCGGCGGCGGGCATCCGCCCCTTCAGACGCGTGCGCCGTTCCCTGCCCGGGTCTTTCCAGTCCGCCAGATCGGGAACGGAGATCTGTTCCATCTCGATGTCCCCGTCTTCGCTCAGCCCCACGGCCCGATAGCTGTCGAGCGTCGAACTCTCCGTGATCCGATAATCCTCGCCCACGGCGCTGTCGTACACGCGCACGTCCAGCGCGTAGCCCGGCTCGCGCCCGCTCTGCAGGTCGGCCTCGAGGTTCAGCGCCGAATAGACCACGCGCCAGGGATCGAACCAGTAAAACGCCCCGTAGGCCGGGCGCAGCGTCGCCAGGTGGCAAAACGCCTCGTGCTCGTAATAGCTCAGCCGGTACAGTTCGAGGTCGTGGACCTGCGACCCTTCTTCGCCGACGGCCACGATCAGGCGCTCGCCCTTGGGCGAAATGCCGACATCGCGGATCCTCTCCGGCTCGCCCACGAAAAAAGCCGCCGTCAGCGCCGGATCGTCGGCCTCGGCGCTGTCCTGCGAGAGCGTGAAGACGTAGAGCACGGGGATCTCGCCGGCCGGATCCCCTTCGCCGCCGGCCACGAACCAGTAATAGTCCACCCTCACCGCTTCGTCGTCGAACGGCGAGAAAGCGTCCTGGAACTGTCCCTGGCGAAGCTCGACGGCGTATTCCCTGCGCTCGCGCCCCTCGCCGGCAAACACGCGGCCGTTTTTCACGTCGACGCTGAAAACGTTTTTCGGTGTCCGCCACCACTCGCCCGGCTTCCAGCCCGGCAGCCAGCAATAGGTGCGCTCCGAGCGCAGCGCCTCGTTCTCCTCGGGGCCGCCGGCCGCCCACTGCGACGCGTCGTCCACGTAATAATGCGCCATGGTGACGAAGCCGTCGCAATAACCCATCATCGCGTACTCGTCCGTCGGCGTAGCCGCTTTGAGCGCCTGCGTCTCCCCGCTGTCCGCGTCGAAAAGGAGCACGGAGAGATAACCGGCTTCCGCGCCTTCAAGGCCGGGCTTTTTCATCTTCGCGTCGTCAAACGACGTGTAAACGAAGCGGCGTTCGTCCACCCAGACGGGGCCGCCCCAGTCGACGATGGAACCGCGCACCGAGGTCAGCGGCTTCATCTGCGCAAAATCGTAGACGCGGTTGACGCGCCCGGCCTCGCCGTCGGGCACCGAAAGCACGAATCTGGCCGCGTCGGGCGAAGCGGCCACGCAGGCGCCGTCGAACCCGCCCTGCAGAGGAAGCAGCGCGCTCTGGCGCCCGTCCGGCGCAAAAAACGCCACGCCGGACTCGGGAAGCGCCTCGTCCGTCGCGTTCGGATCGAGCGCCGCCCAGTAATACCGCGTTTCGCCGCCCGATTTGACCTCGTGAAGTTCGAAGCCGAGTTCGGTCTTCCGCCCCGGTTCCAGCCTGTACACCCTGCCTTCGCCGGGATCCGCCGCGTAGAGTTCCCGCGTTTTCGCCGGCGCGGCGAAAGCCGGCGAAACGGATACCAGCGCCGCAAGCGCTCCCACGATCAGTTTCCTTGCCTTCATCGATCTCACGCCTTTCCCGATTGCGCCCGGCGTTTTCCGACGGCCGGACGCTGACGAAAAGATTGTTTTCCGTCCCCTTATCTTACCAGAAAAACGGCGCTCGGCCTCACCTGAAAAGGTGATTTTTTCGCCTCCTGCGTCTTTTCGCGAAGCGCGCCGGCGTGATATGATTACAGCCGTAGATCGGGAATCCGAAAACTCCGGCCGCGCGGCCGGAGTGTCGTGACCTTTTGAGGAGGGACCTTCCATGAAAAAAATTCTCGCGCTCGCGGCGACGCTGGCGATGGCCGCGATGGCGTCCGCCGCCGCAGTCGACGCCGGATTTTTCACCGTCGAGACGCCGTCCGCAGGCTGGACGCTCCAGGCGGACGGCGAAAACTCCGCCGCGCTTGCGTCTCCCGACAAAGCGATCGTCTTCACGGTGACGAAAATGCCCGCGGCGGGCACGCCCTTGCATGACGCCGCATCCCGCATGGCTGAAGCGCACGGCTCTCAGGACCTCGTCAGGATGGAGGGCGAGGGCGAAGCCTGGGAATACACCGGCGCGGCCAACGGGCAGCCCCTGTACGCCCAAGTTTTCGACCTCGGCGGCGGCGTGTACGGCTGCATCACCATCATCGGCGATCACGGGAGCGACACAGCCACCGACGTGTTCAATTCCATTGCGTTCAAATAGAGAAACAGTCAGGACCTCCCGGCGGGGAGGCCCTTTTTAAATGAGCGATTTTTGGCGACCGCGCGCAAAGGTGCTAAGATATTCACGGTTTTCATTTGGGAAAAACCTTTTTCCGCCATCGCTGCATATACTTCTTTAAGGAGGCTCTTTTTATGAAAAAATTATTCATCGTCATTCTTTTTTTTACGCTTCTAGCTCCGGCCGTCTACGCCAAGGAAGTTGACGGAGGCTTTTTCGTCGCCGACATCCCTTCGGGCTGGACCATGAAAAAGCAGGCCCCTGCGGTCATTCTCGCCTCGCCCAAGCGCGATACGATCGTCACCGTCGCGAAAGCCCCGACCGAAGGGCACAGCGTCAGGGAAATAGCCGAAGCCGCCTGTAAGGAAATGGAAGGCGAGGATTTTGAAGAGCTTGGCGACGAAAGTTACGACTACGCCGCCGAAGTCGACGGCACTCCGCTGTACGTCCAGATTTACGGCTCCGGTGAAGAAGGAGAGTGCGCCGTGATCACTATCTGGGGGGAACAGAGCGATTCCGCGGCGGCGGTTTTTGATTCGATTCAGATGAAATAGCCGTGCGGGATCCGCGCCATGAAAAAAAATCTTCGTTTTTTCCTCGCCCTGACGCTTCTCTGCCCGCTCGTCCTGCCGCGGCAGGCTGCGGCGCTGGAAAAGTTTATCGTCGTCAATAAAAATCCGGCCCCGATTTTTGTCGCCATCTCATGGTACGACGATCCGAGCGCCCGCTGGAAAACCATGGGCTGGGCAGCCATCGAACCGGACAAAAGCGCCGTTTACAACCTGAAAAGCAGCATCGACGTGATTTTCTATTATGCCGAAGAAGTCGGCATGAAGCACACCTGGGACGGAGACGATATGGCAGGCGCCCAGGTGCGCTTCGTCCGCGCCGAGGGCTTCGCCTACAGCGAAGACCAGGCCTGCCCGGGCAACAACCGACGCGTCGTCGTCTTCCGCCCGCTCGATGTCGGCGATGGCGAAGAGTACACGCTGACGCTGAGACGATAGGCGAACGCCATGAAAAAATCTCTCTGCCTTTCGACTCTTTTTTTCAGTCTGGTCACTTCTTCGCCGGCGCTGGAAATCAGGCCCGTACTGCCGGCGTGGTTCGTCCAGAAGCATAGTGACCTTGAAACCATCGCCATCGCGCCGCGCTGGTTTCTAGAGGAGCACACGGCTTCCCTGATGCGCGACTATTTTGGCGAAGAAACGGCGGCGCTGCCCCTCAAGGCAGTGCTGCCCCCATGGTTTGCCAAACAGCGTGCCAAGCCGCCGGAACTTGACATTGCCGAATTTGCGAGATCCATCGGCAATATCTGGCAGCAGGACAAAAAACTTGTCATCCCTGCGCCGCCGCCCGAAAAACGCGCCAAACTGAGCGGTGGGCTGCCGGACTGGTACACATCGGCCCAACCGCGGCACGACACGGAAAGCCTGCTGCTGCCTTCATGGTTCCGCGCCCGAGGGACAACGAAAACGACCAATCGGGAAACGCCGCCAGCGCCCCATATTTCCTGGCTGACCCAGTTGCTCGATAATCCCCTCACCCCCACCACCGAAGACCTGTCACAAAAACAGGATCGTCGCGTCAAAAACGCGCCCCCAGGCAACTACGTTCAGCTGAAAACCGCGCTGGAACCGCACGTTCGCATGCTGGAGAGGGAAATCACCATTCCCATCAGCGCCAATCTTCACGAAAGCGCCATCGAGAAATATCTCGGAGAGCTCATGTTCGACTGGATCATCAAAAGTTATCATTTTGATTACGATGACGAAAAGCTCCACCTGCGGCTTGTCTATTATGACTGGTATCGTTGCTGGCGCGGCGCGCAAAATCCGGAGGTGTGGTCCGAGCTGAGCGAGCGCGACCGGGAAACCGTCATGGCCGCCTGGGCTCTGATCGATACGCTCGCAAGCTCCGGCGGCGACCGTGACCGGCTTACGCTGATCAAAGGCTTTCATGATTTTCTCGTCGCCTCGGCACGCTACAGCGATCGTCCACGCTACCGCACTAAAGGCGCAAACCTCGACGATTATCATCAAACGCCCGACCGCGAAGCCCATTCCGTTCTGGTCGACAAAGAAGGTATCTGTGAAAGCTACGCCTCCGCTTTTCAGCTGATGTGCCGGCTGTCAGGCGTAGAATGCATTCTTGTGCACGGAAAGGGCGGCAAGCCTGCCGAACCGCACGCATGGAACATGGTCCGCCTCGGCGGACGCTGGCGTCACATTGACGTGACATTCGACGACCCGCTGCCCGACTCGCCGGAGGAAATCATCCGCGACTACTTCATGCTTACCGACTCGCAGATCAGGAACGATCACGAATGGGACTCGAGTTATCCGCGCACGAATTGACGCAGTTTCGATAATTCAAAGACTACAAATAGGAAAATACCGCCTCTTCGGGCTCAACCTTTTTTCGTCGAAAATCGGTATCGGGCAGCTGTCGATCGGTCGTTCGCCTTTGCGCATTGAGCGCCGTACGGGGAAGAAACCGCAAGGTCGAGACCGCGAATGTTCCACGTAAAGCATTTTATCGTTTATGATAAGCCGATGTATTGATTTAAGGGAGCTTCAGCCCGATGCCGAAATCACCTCTTCGGGTGATGCTTTTCCGCCGCGCCGTGATAGGATAAGCTCCAGAAAAAGAAATTTCGCCGCACGGAGGTGAGACGACCATGACGGCACTGGAAGGCGGCGTCGGGCAGGGGCTGGGGCATCTGCTTTTTCTCGCGGTCCTGTGCGGATGGAGCTGGTCGCTGCAGCGCCGCGTCGTTCATCCGGCGCTGCGCCGCGGCATGCAGGGAACGGCGCTGCTGCTGTTTTTCTGGATCGCGCTGCGGGCGACGCAGTTTTTGGCGGCGTTCAATCTGCCCATGGCCCGCGACCGGTGGCAGGCATACCGCCTCATGCAGACGGCGGCGCTGCGCGGCATGGACGTTGTCAGTTGGCTGATCTTCGCGCTGCTGCCGTGGCTCGATCTGATGATCCTGCGCGTTTCCTCGCAGCCGCTCGACGCGCCGCCGCTGGACCGGGCGCTGACGCTCCACCTGACGGTTTCGCTGGCGCTGTGGCTGGCGGCGGTCCTGCCGCTGGCCGCGGGGGCGAAAAAAATCCTCGTCGGCTGGATCGCGCTCTCGACGCTGTGCTTCGCCGCCGGATTGATCAAAAACGCCGCCTCGCCGGCCCGCGCCCGCCGCGCCGCCGCGCCGATCGCGATCCTCGTCGCTTTCGCGCTCTACGTCTGGCTGTATTTCGTCAAACGGCCGGCGTGGCTGCCGGGCGGCGGCTTTATTTTCGCCGCGGCCGTCGCGGTCTTTATCTTCTGGGAAAGCTGTCTGCGCAGCGGCGTGCTTCCCTGCAACAGCCGCTACGAGGAACTGTTCGCGCTCGCCCCGGCGCGGATGTGGATTGAGGACGAACGGGGAACGACCGTCTACCGAACCCGCCTCGCTCCGCCCCGTCCGGGCGCGGACGCGCCGCCGGGGACGCAGCGCCGCTCGTGGCCGCTGCGCGGCGGCTCGGTGCTGTGGGAGGAGGACGTAAGCGCGCTGCTGGCGCTGCAGGATGAGCTGCGCGAACTGACGCGCGAGCGCGAGCGCGGCAACCGCCTGCTGGCGCAGCGCAACCGCATCCGCGGCCGCCTGCTGGAACTGCGCTGGCAGAACCGCCTCTGCGCCGAAGTCGAACGCCGCATGCAGGACAAGATCGAAGCGGCACGCCGGCTTCTCGCGGCCGTTCCCGAGCGCCCCGCCGAAGCCGAGCGCGAAACGGTCCGCCGCGCTCTCGCCCGTCTGGGCGTGCTGATCTGCGCCGTGAAGCGCAAGAGCCATCTGTTCCTGAAAAGCAAACAGTCGAACCGGCTGCCGCTGGCCGAGATCATGCAGGCCGCCATGGAATCGGCCCGCTGCGCCGCCCAGACCGGCGTGGAATGCGCCCCGTTCTGCGCCGAAAGCGGCAGCGTGCCGGCGCGGACGGGAATGCTCGTCTACGATCTGTTCGAAGAGGCGCTGGAAAGCTGCCTGACGGCCGCACCCGCGTCGCTGCTGATGCGCCTGCGGCGCGCCGGCGGCGAGCTGGAACTGCGCCTCGTGATCGAAAGCTCACAGCCGCCCGACGAAGCGGCGCTTTTGCCGCCGCCGCTGCGGGACACGCTGCGCCGCCTGGGCGGCACGTACCGTCTCGAACGCGACGAGGAGAGCCTGTACGCAACCTGCCGCCTGCCGCTGGCTCCTCCCGGGAAGGAGGCGCGCCCATGAGCGAACTGCTGGCGTCCGGCGCTTTTTTCCGCATCGCCCTGATGGGGCTGGCCGCTCTGGCGCTGCTGTTCGAAGTTTTTCTGTCGCTGGAGCTGGGCTTGCAGCGCGAACGTCCCGGCCTGCGCGCCGCCCGCTTCGCAGAGTTCTTTATCGGTTTCTATCTGCTGGGCGCGTTCGCGCTGCTGCTGACCGTCCACTGCCGCGGCTACGCGGGGACGGAGGCCGTCGCTCCGCTGGCGCCGTGGCGGTGGCTGGCCGCAGTCCCGCTCATCTTCCTCGGCGCCGTTTCGCGGCGGCCGGCCGATCTGTCCGGAGCGTTTTTCGCGGCGGCTTCGCTGCCCTGCTTCGACCGCGCGCGCTTTTTCGCGCCGCTGTTCGTCCTCGGGCTGCTGTTCTTCGCGCTGCGAGCCGCATGGCGCGACGCGCGCGAGCGGCGCGAACGCCGCCGTTCCGTCACGCGCGCGTCGATCAAGGAAGCCCTCGACCGGCTGCCGGACGGGATTTTGTTCAGCGATCCCGCCGGACGCCCCGTGCTCGCCAATCGGCAGATGCTGCTTCTGGCCGAAACGCTCACGGCCCGGCCGCTGCGCGACGGCGAGGCGTTCTGGCAGGCGCTGAACGGCGGCGCTCTTCGCGAGGGCGTCGAGCGGATCGCGCTCGCGGACGCACTGCTGTTCCGCGCCGGCGGCCAGTCGTGGGAATTTTCGCGCCGCCTGCTCGACGTGAAAGGGCGCGCGTTCAGCGCGATTTTCGCCGCCTGCGTGACCGAGACCGACCGGCTCACGCGCGAGCTGCAAAAGCTTCACGAAGAACTGGCCGCGCGCGCCGAAGCGCTGCGCGAAGCCGGAGCGGCGCTCGCCGCCGTCAAGAGGGAGCAGGAGCTGGCGCGCCTGCAGGGCCGCATCCACGACATGGCGGGACACCGCATCTATCTGATGCAGCAGTACCTGCAGCGCGGCGGCGAGAATCTCCGCGATCTCGGACGTTTTCTGCCGCTCATATCCGGCCTGATCGACGACCTGCGCGCCGACGTCACGGCGCCCGCCGCGCGGCTGCTGGCCGACCTGCAGCGGTCGTTCGGCTTCGTCGGCGTCGAGCTGACCGTGGAAGGCCGGCTTCCCCGCGACGAACGGCAGGCTGCGGCGCTGATCAAGATCCTGCGCGAAGCGTCGACCAACGCCGTCAAGCACGCGGGGGCCGCGCGCGTCGCCGCGCGCCTCGAACGGAACGCGCGGGGGCTGGTCATGCGCGTCGTCAACGACGGAACGGCCTACGACGCCGCCGCTCCGTTGCGGGAAAACCAGGGGCTCGCCGGCATGCGCCGCCTCGCCGCCGAAGCGGGCGGCACGCTGGAGATCGCGACTTCCCCGCGCTTCACCGTGACCGTGAAGCTGCCGCCGGAAGAGAACGAAGCGTAAAAAAACGGGATCTCCGATTCGCTCGAAGCTCCCGTTTCATATTTTCGTGTTGATGAAGCCGTTGGAAACGGCGAAGATCGCCAGCTTGGCGACGCTCTCGTAGCCCGTTTTCGAAAGGATGTTCGAGAAATGCGTCTTCACCGAGTTGATCGTGATGTTCAGCCGCTCGGCGATCTCCCGCCGCGACAGCCCGTCGCAGATCAGCACCAGCACCTCGCGCTCGCGCCGCGTCAGCTCGCCGAAGTTGAGCGCTTCCTCGCGCCGTCCCGGATACACGCTTTTGCCCGCGCAGGTGTCGCGGATCACTCTGGCCAGGCCGTCCACGCCCAGATCCTTGTAAACGAAGCTGTCGGCTCCCGCCTCGCGAGCCCGTTCGACGAACGTCACCTCCGGTAGCCCCGTCATCATCACTACGCGCACCCGCGGGAAACGCTTCTTGATCGCCGCCGCCGCGTCCAGACCGCTGGAATCGTTCTCGGTGCACACGTCCATCAGCACAAGATCGGGAGACGTCCTCTCGCAGTACAGTTCCGCCAGCGCCGCGTCGGCGATGGCGGCGATGACGCGGAAATCCCCGACGCCGTCCAGACTGTTTTTCAGCGCGTCGCGCACCATCGTCTGATCCTCGACGATCATGATTCGAACCATATCCTTCGCCTCCGCCCGGCGTTCGAGTTTTTTCGCCGCGTCGCGCGCTCCTCGTCTTCGGAACACATCGCGGATGAAGAAAGCAAATTTCTTCCATACGCATTATTCTATCAGAGTTCAAATATTTATGCACCGTGATTTTTTAACTCGTTCATGATAACATATTTCTCACTAAAATTTGTTAAGGCTATAAATTTTGACGCCCATCCAATTCATCACGAGGAGGTCTCACAGCGAATGAACGTGAAAAGGAAATCGCTGCTGCTCTTCACCGCCGCGGCCGTCTGCGCCGGAGCGCTGAACGCCGCGCCCGCGGGGGCGGTCAGCAAGGAGCATCTGATCGGACACGCCGAATACTACGTGCGCGAGTTCGAGAAAGAGGTGGAACGCCAGCGCGGCGGCGAAAAGATGGTCTGGCGCGGCAAGCAGGACGCGCTCAGCCGCGTGCAGGCGCTCAAGCTCCAGTACCCCGACGATCCCCAGGTCGAAGAGCTGTTCCAGCGCGTCAAAAGCGCGCTGATGAAAAGCAAGGGGGACTACATCCAAATCACGCCGGAGATGACAGCCTACCTGCAGACGGAAGAAAAACTGCGCCGCGAGATCGCCGCGCTGGGCAAAAAAGCGTGGGACGAGAAACTCGCCGAGCATCGGGACACGCTGATCGACACGCCCTTCCCCGCGCCCGACGCCAAACAGACCGCCGTCAGCGACCTGGAAGGCAAATACGTCCTTCTCGACGACGTCCAGTACCCTCAGCATCAGTTCTACGGCGCGACCGGCGAGTACGTTTTCGCCGGCAAGCCGTCCGCCGGCTATTACTTCGTCGACATCGGCAGCCGCGCCTGGCTTGGCCCTTACGAGGCCGCCAAGCGCTTCCGCCGCCAGGTGGACACCGAACTCGAAGAGGTGAAGAGCTGGACCGTGCTCGGCAAAATCACCGACATCACCGCCGAGATCCCCGAAGCCGGCGAGAAAAAAGTCGGCGGCTTCCAGTACGGCTGGGTGGTCACGCCCGTGGCGCTGTACGTCCCCGGCCACGTCATGGCCTATCATACGCCGGACGGCGAGGCAGGCGGCGCGTTCGCCGGCGAAGACATCGTCGCGGAGAGGAAAAAAAGCTGGTACAGCGTCACGTCCGTTCCAGCGGACGTCTCGCCCGAACGGCTGATGGAGATCTACGTTGCCGCCATCAAGGAAAAGAACTACGACCTGTACCGCGAGTGCATCTACCCTGACACCTACAAGGAAGACACCGGCAAGGAACTGCTTTCCTACCACTGGGACCTGCATCAGGGGCGCTTCCACGGCGAGTACGTGCACGTCACCTTCGGCCAGGCGAAGATCAGCGTGCTGAAAGGCTTCGACGACAAAAACGACCTGGAGAACTTCTTCCTCGACGCCGCTCAGAAAGAAACCCTGAACAAAGTCGGCGGCACGAAGATCGAAGAAGCCGTCGTCGAGACCCGCGCCTGGGACGCAAACGGCAAAGTCGTCGGTTCGCCGCATCCGCACCGCCTGCGCCGCGAAGGCGGCGGGCGCTGGTACGTCTACGATTACCAGCCGCGCTTTTAACCTCCGAGAGGAGCTGAAGAAAAATGTTTCCTCCCGTAAAAAGAAAAAGTCTGACCGCCGTCCTGATCTTCTGCCTGAGCGCCGCGCTGCCCGCTGCCGCGCAGGAACCGGCGGCGGGAACGCCCGAAGAAAAACCGGCCGTATACGACCTCGCGTTCTGCAAAGGCTACATCGTGCAGGAACTCAATATCCGCTCCCCTCTCGCCGCCGGCAAAGTTTTCCATGATCCCGACCGCGTCGCCAATCTAAGACAGTACGTGAGCTACATGTATTCTCCGTCGATGTTCTCGCCCTCGTTGAATTTCACCGGCACGCCGGCGGAGATCCAGCGCTGCCGGGAGATCGCCGAAGCTTTTCAGCGCTACAACGACACCTTCCTCCGCCGGACCACGTTCCGCGACATGATCGTCATCCTCCTCGCCAATTCGGCCGTCATCCGCGCCAAGAAACTGAACGACTCCTTCCAATGGTTCGAAGAGATGGGGCCGGCCTACAAAGAGCACATGAACGGCTACGACGCCGCCTACCGCAAGTTCGCCGACGCCGCCCAAAAGCTGAAGAACAACGTCGATCTGAAGGGCGTGAAAGCGAGCGGCCCCTATCCCTGGAACGTCGGTTTCGCCGACGTCGTCGTCTACGCCGGCCTGAACGAATACGTGCAGAAAGAGCTGCGCGCCAAACCCTACTTCGAGAACGAGATGCGCGTCCTCGACTCGCAGATCGTCGCCTGCAGCGACTCGAAACTGAACGAGCAGAAAAGCATGTTCGAAGCGCTCATGAAGGAATGGAGGATAACCCACAACGCGTTCAACCAGGCGAAAGAAGCCGTGCTGAAACTGCCCGGCTACGACAATATCCAGCGCCTCGTCGACGCCGACGAAAAGATCCTGCTCAATTCCTTCAGTTTGCTCGACACGGCGCTGACGACCATCGAATACCTGAACAACGGCGACACCATCGGCGGCAGCCTGCGCACCTGGAAGAACGTTGCCGCCACCGCCTTCAACACCGGCGATTCCATTTCCAGCGGCGGCGGTCCCGCCTACATGCGCCGCCTGCGCAAAAGCCTGGCCGAGCTGCGCCGCGTCTGGAACGACTCCGTCGCGCATCTCGATGTCGCCTACGGCGGCTCGCCGGGCTGGCACACGATGAAATATTAAAGGGGAGGCACAAAAAATGAAAATCTCGCGCGCCCTCGTTCTGGCGCTGTTTCTCGCCGCAATTTCGGCCATGGCCGCCGGCGCCGTCACCGTGGCCGAAGTGATCCAGTCGGGCGGCGAATATCGGGGCAAGATCGCCACGCTCCTGCTGCCGCATGGCTGGAAGAAAGGCACGTTCGACACCGACCGCTGGCTCGACTTCAAGGCCCCGACCGGCAAGATCACCACCAAGACGCTGCGCTTCTCGCAGGAGATCCTCTACTCCCACTCGCCCGAAGAGTTTCAGCAGAAGATCGCCGCCGCCGCGGAAAAAGCGGGCGCGCCGCTGCAGTCCGCGCTGATCGACGACATTCCCTTCACGTTCTACGTGACGCCGTCGAAATATCAGGACAAGCGTGTCCCCGGCACGCAGTACGACATGATCCTGTGGGCCGACTGGCCCCGCAAGGAAGAACCGGCCCACAACGAGTTCCGCGACGCCATGAACATCTCCATCCTGGAGCGCCCGCTGCTCGGCCCCGACGCGCAGACGGCGCTGAAGCCCGAACAGATCGGCGAACTGCTGCGCAAGGGCATCCTCCCCGACGTGGAGACCATGGCCATCCTGCAAAGCATTGCCTTTGCCGACGGCCCCGCCAAACGTTACCACGCGCGCTTCGCCGCTATCCGCCGCCAGGCGCAGGAGCAGAAAGACGCCGCCGCCGCGGTGACGCGCCTGATCGCCGTCGGCAGACTGGCCGGCACGTGGGTCCCCGCCGAGCTGCGCGTGAACGGCCGCACGCTGACCGGAGCCGAAATGGAAGAAGCCGCCGCCGGCCGCCTGCGCACCGTCACCTTCAGCACCGACGGCACCTACCGCTTCGAGCCGCGCGACGAGACGTGGAAACCCGACGGCAAAGGCGGTTACACCCTCGGCGACATGAGCGGCCGCCTCTGGGTCGAGAACAACGGCCTCGTCAACTTTCGCGACGCCGACGGCTATCATTTCGTCTTCCGCAAACTGCCCAACGAGTTCCCCAGCGATCCCGAGCTGCTGGCCGCCGCCGTCGGCGAATGGACGCCGGTGGAACTGATCGCCGGCGGTAAAGACGCCATGGGCGACGAGTTGGAACGCGCCGCCCGGCTGGCCCGCGCGCCGCTGACGCCGCTTTCCGTGCGCGCCGACGGCACGCTGTTCGACGGCAAAAAGTTCGGCTCCTGGAAGCTCGAAAACAACAGCTTCGTCATGACGTTCGAAAACTATCAGTTCGTCCTGCGCGGCGCGCACATCGAAAACCTCGTTGCCGACGGCGCGCGCGTGATCTACGCGCGCCAGGGCGAAGAGCGCCGCTTCAAGTCCGTCTTCATGAGCGAGCTGCTGGCGGCCGAAGCGGCGGCGGCCGAGAGCGAACCGCTCGTCGGCCGCTGGGAGCCCGCAAGCGTGACGAAAAACGGCGAAGAAATGCCGAAAGGCATCACCAGCGACAACTACCGCGCCAACGCGCGCCCCATCTGGATCCGTTCCGACGGCACGGTCTCCGCGGACAACCGCGACTGCGGCATGTGGCGGAACGAGGGCGGCGTTTACGCGTTCGACCTCAAAAACCTGCTCGGCAAAGCGGAGATCAAGTTCGAAAACGGGAAGCTGACGCGCGGCTTCTCCGGCGGCGTCGTCGTGATCTACAAAAAACTGCCGTTCGCGCTCGAGTGAGGGATGTTCTTTCCGCCCCGCGAAACGTTTGGGTTTCGCGGGGCGTTTTTTTTCGTTCCGCGCGGGACGAAAAAAATCTTTCCGCGCCGCTGCGTTCGTCCGCGGTGCGACTTTCACCCCTTCGGGTGATGTCTTCTCGCGGCGGCGCGCTTATGATAGCGGCAAGAACGTCGATCAGGCTGTCTTTTTTCCGCGCGCGTTTTTCATTTTTCAAAAACGGGAAAGCCTCGAAAACCGACAAAAACCCCGTGCATGAAACGGCTTTTTATGTTAATCTTACGATGATGTTAATAAAGAATAATTTCTCGGGAAAACTTGAGAAAGAAATCTGAGAGGGGTGCTGAAAATGGGACTTTTCAAAGCGATCGGCGGCGCCATGGGAGACGTGCTTTCCGACCAGTGGCGCGAATACTTCTACTGCGACGCCATGGACCGCGACGTGCTCGTCGAACGCGGCTACAAACGCAAGGGCAAGCGCGGCAACAACAAGGGCGGCGACAACATCATCAGCAACGGTTCGATCATCTCCGTGGCCGACGGCCAGTGCATGATCGTCGTCGACCAGGGCAAAGTCGTCGAGCTCTGCGCCGAACCGGGCGAGTTCGTCTACGACACCTCCAGCGAGCCGAGCATCTTCTACGGCGGGCTCGGGCACGGCCTTAAGGAAAGCTTCAAGACCATCGGCAAGCGCATTTCCTTCGGCGGCGAAGCCCCCAAAGAGCAGCGCGTCTACTACTTCAACACCAAGGAGATCATGGGCAATCGCTACGGCACGGCCAACCCCGTCCCGTTCCGTGTCGTCGACAGCAACATCGGCCTCGATATCGACATCGCCATCCGCTGCAACGGCGAATATTCCTACCGCATCACCAACCCGATGCTGTTTTACACCAACGTCTGCGGCAACGTGAACGAAGTCTACACGCGCGACCAGATCGACAGCCAGCTCAAGACCGAGCTGCTGACGGCGCTGCAGCCCGCCTTCGCCCGTCTTTCCGAACAGGGCATCCGTTACAGCTCCCTGCCCGCTCACACCATGGAGATGGCCAAGGCGCTGAACGACATTCTCTCCGAACAGTGGGGGGCCCTGCGCGGCATCGAGATCGTGGCTTTCGGCGTGAATTCCGTCAAGGCGTCCGAAGAGGACGAGAAGATGATCAAGGAGATGCAGCGCAGCGCCGTGCTCCGCAATCCCAACATGATGGCCGCCCATCTCGGCCAGGCGCAGGCCGACGCCATGCGCGCCGCCGCCTCCAACACGGCGACGGGGCCGATGTTCGCCTTCGCGGGCATGAACATGGCCTCTCAGGCCGGCGGCATGAACGCGGCCAATCTGTTCGCCATGGGCGCGCAGCAGCAGAGCGCAGCCCCCGCCCCGCAGGCCGCGAAGCCGGCGCCGGCTGCCGTTCCCGCCGGCTGGAAGTGCGGCACGTGCGGACACGACGGCAATCGCGGCAAGTTCTGCTCGGAGTGCGGCGCCCCTCAGCCCGCGCCGGCTCCGGCCGAAGGCTGGACCTGCCCGACCTGCGGCCACGTCAACAAGGGCAAGTTCTGCCCCGAATGCGGCGCCAGAAAGCCCGCCGGCGAACCGCTCTACAAGTGCGACAAGTGCGGCTGGGAGCCCAAGGATCCCCATCATCCGCCCAAGTTCTGCCCAGAGTGCGGCGATCCCTTCGACGAAAACGACAACGTCGCCAAATAAAGGATTTTCCGCAGCGTTTCCGCATCGCGCTCGAAAGGAGAAAATTTCATGGAAGAAAAACCGGCCTTTCAGGATGAGCAGGAACCTGTACGGGTCCGAACCAAGGACGAGACCGACAAGAAATGCCCGCAGTGCGGCGGCGTCATGGAGTTCGATCCCGCCACGGGCGGCATGAAATGCCCCTACTGCGAATACGCCGAAGAGATCGCGGCCGGCGAGGCCGCCCGCGAGATCGACTTTGAAGACGCCGAAGACCGCGCCAGTCACGACTGGGGAGCCGCCAAAAAACGGGTCCTCTGCGAGTCCTGCGGTGCGGAAACGATCTACGACGCGCTCGAAGTCGCCAACGAATGCCCTTACTGCGGTTCCAACCAGGTCATGGAGGTGCAGGACGACGACACGATGGCCCCCGGCGGCGTCTGCCCGTTCAAGATCGACAAGAAGACCGCCGGCACGAACTTCAAGCGCTGGATCGCCGGCAAACTGTTCTGCCCGTCGCTGGCCAAGCAGAAGGCGCGTCCCGAAGCCTTCCACGGCGTCTATCTGCCTTACTGGACCTTCGACACGCAGACCGAGTCCGAGTACGATGGGCGCTACGGCATCTACCGCACGGTCAGGGAAGCGGACGGCAAAACCCGCACGGTCACCGACTGGTACTACACTTCCGGCGATTACAGCGAATTCGTCAACGACCATCCCGTGCTCGCCACGGCGCGCCACGACGCCTCGATCCTGAACGAGATTCTGCCCTTCGACACTGAGGCCAACGTCGCTTATAACCCCCGATACCTGGCCGGCTACGCCGCCGAACGCTACTCCGTCGGCCTCAACGACGGCTGGGAACAGGGCCGCGAGGAGATCCACGACCATCTCGAACGCCAAGTCGAGCAGAAGATCCGCTACGAATGCCGCGCCGACACGGTCGCCAACGTCAACGTACAGACCAGTTACGACGACCTCAAGTTCAAGTATCTGCTGCTGCCGGTGTGGCTGTCGTCGTTCCGCTACAACGGCAAGGTCTACAACTTCATGGTCAACGGACAGACCGGACGGGTCGGCGGCAAGTCGCCGATCTCGGCGCTCCGCGTCGCCATCGCCGTGCTCCTGACGGCAGCGCTTATCGGCAGCGCCTGGTACTTCATCAACAAAAGATCGGCGCCGGCCACGCCGCCGGCCGTGCGGTCGTCTTTCCGCGCTCCGGCGCGGTCAACCGCCGCTCTGCCGGCGGAATTCGCGCGCCGGCCGAAGATGTTCCACGGGGAACGTTTCTGGTGTTAACGCAGCTTCCGTAAGCTCGTTCTCCGCATCATAAAATCTTTCTCGCAAGGAGGTCTTTCCATGCGCAAATTTTTCGGCGCCCTGCTGTGCGGCCTGCTTCTCGCCGGCGCGGCCTGGGCGGCCAACGATGTGACCGTCAAAAGCTTCTCCCCCGAGGGCGAAGTGACGGCCAACCGCCCCCAGTTCACCGTCGTCTTCAGCGGCGACGTGGTGAAAAGCAACCAGCTGAACAAGCCTCTCACGGGCGGCGCGGTGCCGCTCAAGTTCCGTCCGGCTCTGCCCGGCACGGCCAAGTGGGTGAAGACGAATCAGCTGGTCTTCACGCCGTCCGCCAATCTGCAGCCGGCCACGCGCTATGACGCCGACTTCGGCCCCGGCGGGCTCCGTACCGCCGGCGGTACGCTGGTCGCGGGACGTCAGAGCTTCACGTTCCATCGCCCGGCGCTCAGTTTCGACCGCGTGACCATCATCGGCACGTCGCCCGACCGCGAGTTGACGCTGCGCCTCGACTTCAACGCCGAAGTCTCGCCCGTGCGCCTGCGCGGTTTCCTGAAAATTTTCAACGCTGCCGGCAACTCCGTGAGCTACAACATTCAGGGCGCAACGCCGGCCAAAGAGATCATCGTGCGCACCAGCTCCGTCTACGGCAAGAGCGTCAAAGTCCTCGTCGAGGGCGGCCTGCTGCCCGACAAGGGCGACCTGCCGCAGGCAGGCGGGCTCGAAGCGACGCTGAACGTGTCCACCGAAACGCTGGTGACCGATTCCAACGCCTTCATGAACGAATCCGGCCGCGGACGCATCCACGTCGGCCTGAACAACAGCGTCGACCTGACCAAGGCCAAAGGATTCATCGAGCTCTCTCCCGCCGTTCCCTTCACGCTGAGCGGCGCTTACGACGGCTTCAACATCGAGGGCGACTTCGCCCCCCGCAGCCGCGTTTCGGTGACGATCCGCAAAGGATTGACCGGTCAGGATGCCGAGCCGATGAAAGAGGATTTCGTCAAGGCGTTCATCTTCCCCGATATGCCCTCGTTCGTACGCTTCCCCGCCGCCGGCATGTTCCTCACTCCCGCGGAAGCGCCGCGCGTCGCCGTGGAGAGCGCCAACATCGGAACGCTCGAAGTTTCGGCGTGGCGGCTCTACAACAACAACGTGCCGATCGCCGCGCTCGATCTTGACGACGAGGGCAGCTTTACCAACTGGGCCAAGCCCCTCGGTTCCAAGAAATACGCCGTCGGCGGCATGGTCAACGAGACCGCGCGCCGCGCTCTCGACCTGGCCAGCCTCGGCTGCGAAGGCGAAGGCGTCTACCTGATCGAGGCCAAAAACGGCGATCCCTCCACGTGGGACAGCGCCAGAATGCTCCTCAGCGTCACCGACACGGCGCTATCGGCGCGCATGTACAAGCGCGGCCTGCAGGTCTGGGCCAATTCAATTTCGGACAGCAAGCCGCTGGCCGACGCGGAAGTCAAGGTCTACTCCGCCAAAAACCAGCTGCTTCTGAACGGCAAAACCGACGCCGACGGCCTGGCATCCTTCGCCGTCGCCGAGGGCTGGCAGGACGATCTTCATCCGTCGCTGGTCACCGTCGAAAAAGAAGGACGTCTCTCCTTCGTCAAGCTCGGCGTCAACCAGCTTTCCGGCCGCGATGTCGACATCTCCGGCGCTCCGTGGAACGACGCTTACGACGGCATGTGGATCCTGCCGCGCGCCCTCTGGCAGCCGGGCGAAACGCTCGAGGCCGAGGCGATCGTGCGCAGCACCGTGCTCGAACTGCCCGGCGAATTCCCGCTGAACTGGGCGCTGACCGCCCGCGGCATCGACCTGGCTTCCGGCGTTATGAAGCTCGACGCCAGCGGCACGGGCGTCATCTCCGTACCGATTCCCGCGACGGTCGACAGCGGCTCCTATTCGCTGCGGCTGACCGTCCCCGGCACGCAGACCGTCGTCGCCGAGCGCGCCGTGCAGATCGAGGAGTTCCGTCCGCCTCAGATCGAAACAAAGCTCCAGGCTCCCAAGGCGCTCTATCCCGGGAAAGAAGCCACGCTCGAGCTCAGCGCCCGCTACCTCTTCGGCGGCAGCGGCGCCGGCCTGAACTGGGAACTCGACTACACCACCGTTCCCGAAGCCTACGTTTCCAAGGCGAATCCCGGCTATGTCTTCGGCTCCGAAATGGGCAAGGACGCCGGGCGCTCTTCCGGCCAGATCGACAGCGGCACACTTGACGAAAACGGCGCCGCCCGAGCCGTCTGGACGCCCGAGGAGGATCTGAACGCCCCTTCGATCGTCCGCGCCCATCTGCGTCTCAACGTCATGGAAGCCAGCGGCCGCTGGACCGGCAGCACGGTTTCGGTGCCGATCTATCCCACCAAGGCGCTGATCGGCGTGATGGCCCCCAAGGCGGAAATCCGTCCCAACACGTCCGCCGAGATCGGCCTCGTCGCCGTCGATCCCGACGACAAGCCCGCGAACCTCGGCGAAGTGGTCGTCGAAATCAGCAAAGTCACCAGCCGCTACGTGATGGTCAGCGACGACAGCGGCAGCCGCATGACTTGGCAGGAAGAGTTCTCCGAGCCCGTCATGGACAAGGTCACGCTGAACGGCAAGGGCAAATACGTTTTTACGCCCAAGGACGAAGGCGAATACCGCCTGACCTTCACCCACAAAGACGGGCGCGCTTCGCTGCGCCTCTGGGTATGGGAAAACTGGACCGGTTCCGCCTCCATGGGGGCCGTCATGCCCGACCGCGTCGAGCTGAAGTCCGACAAAGAAAGCTATCTGCCCGGCGCCACGGCGCGGATCACCGTCAAGTCCCCCTTCGCGGGACGCGCCATCCTCGCCCTCGGCAGCGACCGTCCTGTGACGGTCAAGTCTTTCGACATGGCCGACAAGGAAACGACCGTTGACGTTCCCGTCACCGAAGAGCTGCTTCCCAACGGCTGGCTCACGATCCAGGTCGTCCGTCCCGAAGGGGCGGATACCAAGCCGCCGTATCGCGCGCTGGGCGCTCTGCCGCTGAAGCTCGACCTCAGCGACCGCCGCCTGAATGTCTCCGTCGAGGCGCCCGACAAGGCGGAGCCCGGTGTGTTCAGCGCCAAGATCCGCGTCGCCGACGCCAAGGGACAGCCCGCCAAAGGCACCGTGGCCGTCGCTCTCGTCGATCGCGGCATCCTGCTTTTGAGCGGCAGCGACAACGCCGATCCGTGGGAATACTTCACGCGCCGCCGCGGTATGGACGGCAAGATGTGCGACATTTACGACTCGCTGCTGCCCATCGAGGCCCGCGGCACGACGCTGCTCCATCCCGCCGGCGGCGACGACGCCGAGATGTACCGCGCCAAGCTGATGGCCAACGCCGACATGATGTCGCCGGTCCGCGCTTCCGATTACAAACCCCTGTCGATCTGGCTGCCCGCCGTCGAGCTGAAGGACGGCGCGGCGGAGATCACCACGCAAGTGCCCGAGTTTGCCGGCGCGCTTCGCGTCGAAGCGATCGCTGTCGACGGCGTGGCTCTGGGACGCGCCGAGACCGAGTCGAAGATCGCCCGTCCCGTGGTCATCGACCTGACGCTGCCCCGCTTCGCCGCGCCCGGCGACCAGCTCCAGGCGGCGCTTAACGTCACCGCCGAGCAGGGCGGCAGCGCCTCTGCCGTCGTGACTCCCGCAGAAGGGCTCGACCTGAACTTCGGCGGTCAAAGCGAGTGGAAGGATACGATCGCGCTGACGGCCAACAAACGTCTCGAACTGACGCCGCTGATCCCCACGCTGACGGCCCGCAGCGGCAGCGAACATGGCGCTTTGAAGGCTTCCGTCTCTCTGGACGGCCGCGACTATGAGTCCGAAACCGGCCTTGCCATCCGTCCCGGCTGGCCGTTGACTTCCGTGGTCGGCGGCGGCAGCGCCGGCGAAGGAACGACCGACATCGTCCTGCCCGACGACTGGTACCCCGGTACGGGCAACCTGACGCTGACCGTTTCCGGCGCGCCCGTGGTCGACGCGGTCTCGCTGCTCGAGACGGTCGATACGTGGGGGTTCGGCCTTGATCGTCTCGTCTCGCGCGGCTGGATCACGCTGAACATGCCCAGCCTGCTCAGCGACGAAGATCAGGATCTGGTCAACCCAATCGAAAACCGCATCGCCATGAACACCGTCCTCGCCGGTCTGGCGAGCTATCAGCTCTACGACGGCTCGTGGAGCGCCTGGCGCGGCGACGGCACCGACGAATGGGGCTCGGTGGCCGCCCTGCACCTGCTGACGACCGTCAAAGCCGCCGGCGTCATCGACCCCTCGGGTCTGAACGCCGGAACTCAGTGGCTGCGCCGTTACATGGCCGAGCCGCTGCCGGAAAAGAACGTGCGCGAAGCCATGAACGCCCGCGCCTATGGCGCCTACGTGCTGGCGCTGGGCGGCGAAGCGCCGCTGGGCTGGATGAACTGGCTCGAAGAGCGCATCGGCGATCTGGACGGCTCCGGCCGCGCGCTGCTGGCCGCCAGCTACGCCCTTGCCGGCGATCAAGAAAAAGCCCAGGCGCTGGCCGGTTCGGAATCCTCCTCAGCTGACGCCAAGCTGTCGCTGCCCGAAGCCGGATTCAGGATGCTGGCGCTCGACGCCATCGAACCCGGCGGAGCGCCCAGCCGCGATCTCGCGGCCCGCATCGCCGCGGAACTGGCCAAGGGCGGCGGACGCCGCAACGCCCGCGACGCCGGCGGCATGATCATGGCGCTCGGCGTGTTCTCCACCCATGTCGTCCCCGGCCCCGTCACGGCCAAGTTGTTCGACTCCGACGGCAACGAAGCGGCGGTCTTCGACGGCAAACCCGCGATCTGGCGCGGCGGCAAGGGCGGGACCATGAAGCTCGAAGCCAGCGGCGCCGGTTCGATCTGGTACTCCTGGACCGCCAGCGGCGTGCCCGACAAGGAGCCGCGCAGCTACAGCCGCGGCCTGCGCGTGGAGCGCAGCTTCGTCGACGCCAAGACGGACAAAGTTCTCAATCTGTCCTCGATCGCTTTCGGCCAGGAAGTGAACATGAAGATCAAGGTCACCGCCACGTCGCGCCCCGCAGCGCTGCGGCTGAGCGCTCTGCTTCCCGCCGGCTTCGAAACGGTCGGCGCCGGCGAAATGGCTTCCGGCGAAGGCTACTCCGTCCGTTCCGACCTGCGCTTCGACCGTTTGCTGCTCCACATCGACGGGCAGGGCAAGAGCTTCGAATGGAAACTGCCGCTCCGCGCCGTCTACCGCGGCACGTTCTCCGTACCGCCCATTTCCGTCGAGGCGCTGGGCAACAAGGGCATCGGTTACCTCGGCAAGGCCGACACGGTGACCATTCAGTAACCGTTCATTCAGATGAAATTTCATAAGCTCACGCTTTGGATGGGAGGATTGTTCCTCTGCGCGTCGCTCGCGGCCGCCGCAGCCGGTTGGCGTTATTGGAACCGGCTCGGCCGGCTCGAGCCGATCGAGGCGCGCCTTTCGTCCTGGCCCCGTTCCACGGTCGTGCGCGACTGCAAAGGGACGATGCTCAGCGTGACCATGTCGGAGGACGGGGAGTTTTGTCTCCCCGTCCTTCTTTCTGAGATGGGGCGCTGGATGCCGCTCGTCGTCGTCGAAGTGGAGGACCGGCGTTTCTGGTCGCACGGCGGCGTGGACTGGCTGGGCGTTTTGCGCGCCGCCAAAGACAATCTGCTGGCCGGGAAGGTGCGCTCCGGCGCCTCGACAATCACCAGCCAGGTGATCCGCCTCTGCTGGCCGGCCGAACGCAATCTGAAAAACAAGCTGCGCGAGTTCGCCCAGGCGGCTCAGCTGGAAAAAGTCATATCGAAAGAAGAAATCCTGCAAACCTACCTGAACATGATCCCTCTCGGCAGCAACCTGCGCGGCGTCGAAGCGGCCTCGCTGGCCTGGTTCCGGCGCTCGGCCCGCGATCTGACCATCGCACAGGCGGCGCTGCTGGCCGTGATGGTCAAGGGGCCGACCGCTTACCGTCCCGACCTGCACCCCAAAGCGGCGCGGCAGCGTCGCAACTGGGCCATTTCGCTGCTGCGCGAACGCGGCAAGATCACCGACTGGCAGGCGCGCTCCGCCATGGCCGAACCTCTGCCGGAAAAAATTTCGCCGCTGCCGGCCGACGAGTGGGTCTTCTGCCAGAAAGTCATCAGCCTGACAGAAGAGAATGACATTACGTCCACGCTCGACCGCAACGCGCAGAAAGTCCTCCGCGCCGCGCTGCTCGACGCGCTGGCCTCGCAGGACGACGCCGTCACGGCGGCCGGAGTGCTGATCGAAAACAACACCGGCGCCGTACGCGCCTACGTGCCCAACGCCCGCTGGGGCATGAAAGGCGCTCCCGCCGGCTGGGTGGACTGCGCCTCGTCTCTGCGCTCCCCCGGCTCGGCGCTGAAACCGTTCGCTTACGCCATGGCCTTCGAGGACGGCGCGCTTACGCCCGCCTCGCTGATGGCCGACACGCCGCTGACGCTTTCGGGACGAGCGCCGCGCAACTTCGACCGCATCTATCGCGGCCCCGTCAGCGCCGCCAACGCGCTGGTCGATTCGCTCAACGTCCCCGCCGTGCGCGTCCTGCGCGCGGAAGGCGGCGAACGCCTGCTGCAGAAACTGCGGAATCTCGGCTTCGCGGCGCTGACGCAGAGCGCCGCACATTACGGCGACTCGCTCGTGCTGGGCGGCTGCGAAGTGTCGCCGCTCCAGCTCGCCCGCGCCGTTACCGCGCTGGCGCGCCGTGGGCGGCTGATCGAGAGCCGCTTCATCGAAAGCGAGCCTCTTTCGGAACGCGATGTCTATTCCGCCGAAAGCGCCTGGATCACCACCAACATCCTCGCCGATCCGGCACGGATGCCGACGCTGCTGCGATCCGTCGATCCGTCGCGCGGGCAGATCGCCTTCAAGACCGGCACCTCCTACGGTCTGCGCGACGCCTGGACGGCCGGCTGGAACGACCGCTGGTCGCTGGTCGTGTGGCTGGGCGATCCGCGCGGCGAACCGCATCCCGAACTCGTCGGCCTCGGCGCGGCCGCGCCCGCCGTATTGAAAGCGCTCCGCGCCCTGCCGCCGGGAGGTTTCGGCGCGCCGCCGGCCGGCGTGTCGTCCCGCAACGTCTGCGCCCTGTCCGGACTGCCGCCCACGGAGCTCTGCCCTCGGACCGTCAAGGAATATTTCATTCCCGGCGTTTCGCCGTCCGGCGTCTGCCCCATGCACCGGCTGGAAAAAGGCAAAGTGGTGGTCGTCTGGCCGCAGGAACTGTCCGTCTACATGGAAAGCTCGCGCGAAAAGCGCACCGAGCTGACCATCGCTTCGCCGCTGGCCGACGCAGCCTATCTGATGCACGAGGAGGACGCCAAACTGGTCTTCCGCGCCGAAGGCACCGGCGAGTTCTTCTGGTTCGTCGACGGCAAATATGCCGGCCGCGGCACGGCGGACCGCCCCTGCCTGTGGCCGATGACGCCGGGGCGTCACCGCCTTTCCGTGACCGACTCGCTGGGGCGGCAGAAAGCGATCTCCTTCTCCGTTTACACGCTGGACGACAATCCCAGCCGGCAGCTCCCCGACCTGGCGCCGCTCGATTGACCGCCGCACTCCCGCGGCCTCTGCCAACGCCGCTTCGAACAAGAAAGGCTGCTTCTCTCCGCGCAAAAGCATGGAGAGAAGCAGCCTTTTCTCGTTCAACGAACTCGCGAATACCGAAAGACCGCAGCGCGACGTCCGCAGCCCGCGCCTCCGGCTTTTCGCCGGAAAGCGGCTCACATCAGAGAGGAAAGGATGCTGGCCTTGGTGACGATGCCGAGCAAAACCCCTTCCTCGTCGACGACGGCGATGGGAAACGGCGCCTCCGCCGCGAGGGAGATGGCGTCCGCGATCAGCGTATCGGGCGTTACGGCCTGCACGTCCCGGCAGAGCGCCTGAGCGATCGGCTGTCCCTGCCGGCGCGCCTCGATCGCCTCCCTGATCGAAAGGATCCCTGACAGACGCAAATCATGGTCGATCACGAAAACGGAAGACAAACCGTTCATCCGCATTTCATGAATGGCGTAATCCACGCTGTTGTCCAAGCGGACGATGCTGGACGGCGTGATCATGACGTTGCGCACCGTCACCACCTTCGTCTTGTCCGCGCCGTTGACGAAATTCCGCACGTAATCGTCGGCAGGGCGCGTGCTCAGGTGCTCCGGCGTGCCAGTCTGGACCACTTTTCCATCCTTCATGATGCAGACGACGTCGCCCATTTTGAAGGCTTCGTCGATATCGTGCGTGATGAAGACGATCGTCTTTTTCAGCTTTCTCTGGATCTGCAGCAGTTCGAACTGCATGTCCCGGCGCACCAAAGGATCCAGCGCGGAAAACGGTTCGTCCATCAGCAGCACTTCCGGATCGCTGGCCAGGGCCCGGGCGATGCCGACTCGTTGGCGCATCCCGCCGGAGAGCTGTCCGCACGACCGACGTTCCCAGCCGTCGAGTCCCACCATGGAAACGATCTCCCGCGCGCGCCGTTCGCGCTCTTCGCGGCGGACGCCTTTCACCTCCAGCCCGTAGGCGACGTTTCCCAAAACGTCTCTATGGCTCATCAAGCCGAACGATTGAAAGACCATCGCAATTTTGTCGCGGCGCAGGTCCAGCAGTTCTCTGCGGCTCATCGACTGAATATCGCGCCCCTCGAAGAGGACTTTCCCGCTCGTCGGCGTCGTCAATCCGTTGAAACAGCGCACCGCCGTCGACTTTCCGGAGCCGGAAAGGCCGATGATCACGAAAATGCTTCCCGCGGGGACTTCCATGCTGACATCCCACAAAGCGACAGCGCAGCCCGTTTCCCTGTAAACGGCCTCCTTGTCGGCTCCTGCCGACATCATGCGAGACGCTTCCGCGCCGTTCGGACCATAGAGCTTGGTCACATGCTCCATGCTCAGGATCACGTCATTTCGAAGGACTGTCATGAGCCTGTCCTCCGTCTCCATTGGGTCTGTTCGCGCCTTTTCCGGGGCTGATCCCCTGCGTCACCCGATCGAGCACAACCGCCAGGACGACCACGCAGCTTCCGGCGACGAGCCCGCGCCCGATCTCGATCCGGTTGACGGCGTTCAAGACCTCCATGCCAAGCCCCCGCACGCCGATCATCGAAGTCGTGACCACCATCGACATGGCCATCATCAGCGTCTGGTTGACGCCCGCCATGATGGTCGCTTTGGCCTGCGGGATCTGTACCTTGAACAGCGTCTGCCACCGTGTGGAGCCGAAAGCCCTGGCGGCTTCCACCACCTCTTTGTCCACCTGGCGGATCCCCAGGCTGGTGAGGCGGATGACCGGAACGACGGCGTAAATGACCGTGGCGATCACGCCCGAGGCGTTGCCCGTGCCGAACAGCAGCAGCGCGGGGATCAGATAGACGAATACCGGCATCGTCTGCATGGCGTCCAAAACGGGGCGGAGCATTTTATTCGCCCGATCGGAACCGGAGATCAGGATCCCGATCGGAATGCCGATGATAAGCGCGATCATTACGCTGGCCAGCACAACGGACAACGTCACCAGCATCATCCGCCACAGTCCGACGAAGCCGATGGCGGCGATCAGCGCGGCGTACAGAACGCCGCTGCGGAGGCTCCGGCGGGCGCGCCAGCCCAGGAGCGCGACCAGCAGCAGGAAAAGCGGCCACGGGATGAATCTCAAAAACAGCAGGACGGCGTTCACCAGGCTGCTGAGGCCGCCTTTCACCGCGTTGAGAAAGCCTTCGGCCTCCACGGCGAACGAGCGCACCGCCCGGTCGACGGCCGTCGTGTTCAGTCTGAAGAACTCCGGGAATTGAAACAGCCAATCCATCAGTCTGTCTCTTTGCCACAAAACACGAAAAACTGTTCCGCCGCTGTCACAGCGCGGCCCGCGCCTTTGCCGCCTGCGCGGGGGAAAGCCATTCGTCGAGCAGCTCGGGATGCGATTCCGCCAGCAGCCACCTGGCGGCTTCCTTATAATCGGCGCCGGTCCCGTTCATATAGGCCAGCGCCTCGCTGATGATCGCGGAAGACATTCCGAAGCGGGCCAGAAACGCGCAGAACTTCGGATTCGACGCGGCAAATCCGTTGCTGACGGCGACCGTCACCGTCACCGAAGGACAGGCGCCGTAGCCGTCGTGAAAGCGTTCGGCGTCGTACGGATCGTCTTCGAGAAGAACGAAATCGTATTTTCCCAGCAGCCACGTGGGCTCCCAGTAATAGGCCACGATCGGCGCCTGCCGGTCCCACGCGGAGGTCATGGCCGCGCTGAGCACCGCGTCGCTGCCGCTGGCGAAATAGTTGTAACTCTTATCCAGCCCGTAGGCGGCGATTTTGCGGTTCATGATCTCCGTGATCTCCCAGCCGACGATGCCGCCGTAAATGATGCCCCTCGAGGCGTCCTCAGGGTCGGGGAACAGTTCGGCATAGCGGGCCAGATCTTTTACGCTCTTCAGTTCGGGACAGCGGTCGGCCAGATATTTCGGAATGTAGAACCCCTGCCGGTTATCGTCGAAGTTCACGCCAAGTTCGGTGAAACGGCCGGCCTTCAGGTCCGGAGCGTAAGATGGGATATTAGCGGTCCATTCCTCCATGTGAATGTCGATTTCTCCCTTCAACAGCGCCTCATGCGAAATCGGCGTGGAGCCGGGCGTTTCCTGCCATGTGTATCCAAAAACTTTTTCCGCCACAAAGCCGGCCAGCGCGTTGTTCAGCTTGATGGAGTCCCAGCCCACGTCGGCAAACGTGAGAGCGGTTTTCTCTTTTCCCGCCGCAGTGCCGCCGGCGGCGCCGCACCCCGCCGACACACACGGCAGGAGCATTGCCAAGAGCAGCAGCGATCTCGTTGTCTTTTTCATGATGTCCTCCTTTTCATGAGTTCCAGATTATCCGGAGTCCCGATGATGACGGGAAACAACTCCGTCCCCTCGAAAACGGAACCTTCACGGAGCTCAAAGGATTTTCGAAGAAGCACGTCACTCTCTGAAAAAAACGAATCAGCCCGCCGCCCCTCAACTTTCGCGGAAGGTCCCGGAAACGCCGCCCTCCATCAGTTCGCGAACTTTATTGATATGCTGCACTCCGCACACGACGATCAACACGTCGTCGAGCTTGAATTGCGTCGACGGCTCCGGCGACAGCATGGTTTCGTCACCTCGCCTGACCGCCACGATCGTGGCGCCGGTTTTTTGCCGAAACTGAAAATCGCGGATGCTGACCCCCAGAGCGGGGAAATTGCCGCCGATTCTGAACGTGAACAGGTGCAGTCGGTCGCTGTCCCGAAAGCGCTGGTTCAGTTCAAGGATCTGCCCGAGCGTGGCGTCGATGTCTCGGTTAAGCTCGTCCCGCGCCGCGATCATGGCGTCAAGCCGCGCTCTGAGCGCGAGCAGATCGTTGTCGAGCCGGCGATGCTCGACATATTCCACGGCATGGCTCCGGGATACGACGGTCGAACCGACGTTGTCCTGCGTCGAAATGACCCCCACGTCGCTCAGGTGCCAGAGCGCGCGCCGAATCGTTTCCGGAGACGCCTTGTACTGCGTCCCCATCAACGAGCGTCCGGTGATCTTCGTCCCTTCCCTGAGTTCGCCGCTGGCAATTTTGACGGCGAGATCGAAGGCGATTTTGGAATAAACGGACTGCCCCTGCCCTTTCCTCATGGAAATCCCCTCTTCTGATGAGTTCCGTTCGACCACATGTTCGAGAAAAATTCTCAGAGATTGTGACAACTCATTTTAATTTATAAGTTGGCAGAATGTCAAATCCCCTCGGGAAACGCGCCTCCAGAAAGCGGTTCTCAAGACTCGCTCCTCCCCAAACAAGAGATCGCTCTCCCGGCCGACGGTCGATCATTGCTCGACGCGATTCGAAGCGGATTCTTTGACAAAATTATTGAATCATGCCTTGATTAGTTAAGACAAACCCAAACATCCTCGCGAAAATAAACGAACGACGCTTCAAGAACGAAAGAAAAGACTCGGCGAACGAGCCGCTTCAAGACATAAGAGATTCTCTCGAAAACATTCGCGCAATTTTGACTTCTCGTCTTTGACAAGTTAAAAATTATATCTTCTTGACGACGAGCCCCGAATAAGGCATAATTATTCGCATGAAAACTTTCTGTCTTTCGCCGTGTTTTCCTAACAATAAATAACATTCGGAAGGGGAGCGTCGGCGATTATTTCTTTGGACGCGAAAATAAAGACGGAAAGCGGATTTGGAAACAAAGCGGCCTGCGGGATGGGCCGCGCGGCGGCGACGCGATGTCGCCATCCCGTCCCCGGCGGGCGCTGACGGGAGGCGGGACGGCAGTTTGGCTTTCAGTGCTTTTATCCTATTGAAGGAGATGGCATTATATGAAGAAAAGCACCATTCTGGCTCTTGCGGCCCTGGTTCTCGGCGTGGCAGCCAGCACGGCTTTCGCGGCCAAGGATCGTCTGATCGTCGCCGATCAGTACGACGTCACCAGCATGGACCCTATCGGCCACAATGACGTTCCCAGTTCGCGCTGCTGCTTCGAGCTGTACGACACGCTGATCTTCCGCGACAATCAGAACGTCGTCCATCCCGGTCTCGCCGAGAGCTGGGAGTTCGTCTCGCCCACCGAGATCAAGTTCAACCTGCGCAAGGGCGTCAAGTTCCATAACGGCGAAGAGCTGAAGGCCGAGGACGTCGCCTTTACGCTGATGCGCGCCACCACCGACAAAGGCGCCAAGATCCGCAGCTACTCCCAGGACGTCAAGGACGTCAAGGTCCTCGACGACTATTCGTTCGTCATCGAACTGAAAGCTCCCAACTCTTCGTTCTTCAACTCCTTGACTCACAGCTGGGCCTCGATCCTCAACAAGAAGGCCGTTGAAGCCGCCGGCGACAACTACGGCACGCTGGCCGCACCGCCCGTAGGCACCGGCCCCTTCAAGTTCCTGAGCTGGCAGAAGAACGACAAGTACGAGCTCGAGCGCTTCGACGGTTTCTGGGGCGAAGCTCCCAAGTACAAGTATCTCGAAGTCCGCTCCATTCCCGAAGCCAACAACCGCACCATCGAGCTCGAGACCCAGGGCGTCGACATCGCCTTCCCCATCGCCGTCAACGACCTGAACCGCGTCAAGGACAACCCCGAATTGGTCCTGCAGCAGGTTCCCGCCGTCAACGTCACTTACCTTGGGTTCAACACGGTCAAGGCCCCCTTCGATAACGTGCTGGTCCGCCGCGCCATCAACGCCGCCATCGACAGCGTCGGCATGCATAAAGTCGTCTACGAGAAGCTCGGCAAGAACGGCAGCGTGCCCCGCGCCATCGTGCCCGCGGCTCTGCCTTACAGCATCGCCAACGATCAGCCCGAGCACGTGCAGGATCAGGAGCTGGCCAAGAAGCTGCTCGCCGAATCGGGCATCGATCTGAACAAGACCTACCAGATCTGGACGAACGAGCGCAAGGAGCGCCAGGACATGGCCCAGATCATTCAGGGCATGCTGGCCGAAGTCGGCATGAAGACCGAGATCAAAGTCCTCGAGTGGGGCGCGTACCTGAACGGACTTCAGGAAAAGAGCCACGACATGTTCATTCTCGGCTGGTCCACCAGCGTTCCCGATCCCAACTTCGCCATGAGCGGCCTGCTCGAGACGGACGCCGGTTCCAATTTCACGTTCTTCAGCAACGCCGCTTTCGACGCCGCCATGGACAAGGGACGCAAGACCCTCGACGGTCCCGAGCGCGCCGCCGTTTACAAGGAAGCTCAGGAAATCCTCCTTGATCAGTGCCCCCAGGTCTATCTTCACAGCGACGACAACTGTGTCGGCACCCAGAAGTACATCAAGGGTTTTGAAGTCGGCTCCAACGACACCTACAACTTCCGTACCGTTTACTTCGAGGAGTAATCCGCAGCGTCGTCCGCTTTGGGGAGAATCCCTTAAGCATGCACGCGAGCAGGGGAATTTCCCGTTCCCCTGCTCTTTTTTCTTGGCGTTTTTATCGGTCTGAAGTTTTATACATCGCTCAATGCGTCTTTATACTATTTCTTGATAAAAAGCGTTCACATGGCTCGCAGTGCCCTTGTGTTCAGCTTTTGATTCAGAGACAGTATGATTCCCAACCAGGAACCCAGCGATCAAAATTCGACGAAAAGAAGGTAAAACCATGCTTCGATACATTCTCCGCCGGATTGTCCTGCTCATTCCCGTACTGGTCGGCGTGGCGTTCTGCGTCTTCCTGCTGCTCTATCTGACGCCGGGAGACCCGGCCAAGATGGTGCTCGGCGACCAGGCCACAGAGACGGCCATTCAAGAGTTCCGCGAACGGGAAGGCCTGAACGATCCTTTCTGGATCCGCTTCGGCACGTATCTGTACAAGATCGTCGTCAAGGGCGATCTCGGGCGCTCCTACGCCTCCAGAACGCCCGTCATGAAGGAGCTGCTGGCGGCGTTTCCGGCTACGCTGAAACTGGCCGGTTTCGCCATATTCATAGCGGTCCTCATCGGCATCCCATGCGGCATTATTTCGGCCATCAAACAATATTCTCTTTTCGATACCGTGACGATGATCTTCGCCATGATCGGTCTGTCCATGCCCGTGTTCTGGCTGGGGCTGCTGCTTATTTTGTTCTTCTCGGTGCGTTTGCGCTGGCTGCCGTCGTCGGGTTTTTCCACGTTCAAGGCGATGATCCTGCCTTCGGTCGCGCTGTCCGCTCAGTCCATTTCCATGATCACGCGCATGACCCGTTCTTCCATGCTCGAAGTGATTCGCGCCGACTACATCCGCACGGTGCGCGCCAAGGGGCAGACCGAACGCGTCGTCATTTGGGGACATGCCCTGCATAACGCGCTGATCCCCGTGGTCACGCTCTGCGGCCTTCAGTTCGGACACTTGCTGTCGGGCGCTCTGCTGACGGAGTCGATTTTCGCCATTCCCGGCGTCGGGCGCGTCATGCTCACGTCCATCATGGCCCGCGATTATCCCATGGTGCAGGGAGCCGTGTTGTGCGTCTCGGCGGCGTTCAGCGTCGTCAACCTGCTGGTCGACATTCTGTACGCCTTCATCGATCCGCGCATCAAGGCGCAGTACAAACGATAGAGGAGGTCATCTCATGACTGAAAAAGTTATCGACGCTCCCGTCAAAAAACAGCGCCGCGGCATCGCCGAAGTCTTGCATCGTCTGAGCAAAAGCCCTCTGGCCATGTTCGGGCTGGGTTTTATCATTCTGCTGGTCATCTGCGCCATTTTCGCGAACCAGCTGGCGCCGTTCCCTTTCTCCAAGCAGGATCTGATGCACACGTTCGACCTGCCCTCGGCCAAGCATCTGCTCGGCACCGACGAGTTCGGGCGCGACATTCTCAGCCGCCTGATCTTCGGCGCGCGCGTGTCGCTGCAGGTCGGCTTCATCGCCGTCGGCATTTCGCTGGTCATCGGCGGCCTGCTCGGCGCGTTCGCCGGCTTTTACGGCGGCACGCTCGACAACGTGATCATGCGCGTCATGGACGTGCTGCTGGCCGTTCCGCAGACGCTGCTGGCCATCGCCATCGCCGCGGCGCTCGGGCCGGGTTTGTTCAACATGATGATCGCCGTCGGCATCTCCGCCGTTCCCAATTACGCGCGCATCGTACGCGGCTCGGTGCTTTCGATCCGCGGCATGGAGTACGTCGAAGCGGCCCGCGCCGTCGGCTCTTCCGATTTGCGCATCATCCTGCGCCACATCATCCCCAACAGCATGGCGCCGATCATCGTCCAGTCCACGCTGGGCGTCGCCTCGGCGATCCTCAACGCGGCCGGGCTGTCCTTCATCGGGCTGGGCATTCAGCCGCCCAATCCCGAATGGGGCGCGATGCTTTCCGGCGGCCGTCAGTACATCCGCGACTTCCCGCATCTGACGCTCTATCCCGGTCTGGCCATCATGCTCACGATTCTGGCCCTGAACTTCCTCGGCGACGGTCTTCGCGACGCCCTGGACCCCAAGCTGAAGCGCTAAGGAGGAGCACGCCATGTCCGAAAACAAAGATTTGCTCCTCGAAATCAAGGATCTGACCATCCACTATGTTACCGAGAGCGGCCGTGTCCACGCCGTCGAAGGCCTGAACCTCGAACTGGCTCCCGGCGAAACGCTGGGTTTCGTCGGCGAAACGGGCGCCGGCAAGACGACCACCGCGCTGGGCATCATGCGCCTGCTTCCCACGCCGCCGGCCAAAATCATTTCCGGCGACATCCTCTTCGAAGGCGAAAGTTTGCTGAGCAAGCCCGAAAGTCAGATGCGCGCCATCCGTGGCGGCAAGATCGCCATGATTTTCCAGGATCCCATGACCTCGCTGGATCCCGTCGTTCCCGTCGTCGAACAGATCGCCGAGATGGTGGAGCTGCACCAGAAGGGCACCAAGGCCGACGCGCTCAAGCGCGCCGGCGACATGCTCGAACTGGTCGGCATCCCCCGCGAGCGCGGCGCCGCCTATCCGCACCAGTTCTCGGGCGGCATGAAGCAGCGCGTCGTCATCGCCATCGCGCTGGCCTGCGACCCGACGCTGCTGATCGCCGACGAACCGACCACGGCTCTGGACGTGACGATCCAGGCGCAGGTGCTCGAACTGATGCACGAGCTCAAGGAAAAGTTCAAGACCGCCATGATCATGATCACCCACGATCTGGGCATCGTCGCCGAGATGTGCGACAAGGTGGCCATCATGTACGCCGGCCGCGTCGTCGAATACGGCACGACCGAGATGATCTACAACCACCGGCTGCATCCCTACACGGAAGGGCTGTTCAACTCGCTGCCCGACCTCGAATCGGAGCAGGAGGAACTGAAGGTCATCCACGGTCTGATGCCCGATCCCACCAATCTGCCCCCCGGCTGCTGCTTCCATCCCCGCTGCCCTTACGCGACGGAAAACTGCTCCAAGAGCGCTCCGGAAATGACCGAAGTGGCGCCCGGGCATTTCGTCGCCTGCCCCGTGCGCACGGCGGCGCTGAAGAACAACTAAAGGAGGCCGATGACTATGACTGAACAGCTGAACAACCAGCCCATGGTAGTTGTCAACCACCTGAAGAAGTACTTCAATACGCCGCGCGGTCTGCTCCATGCGGTCGACGACGTCTCTTTCTTCGTCAAACGCGGTGAGACGCTGGGATTGGTCGGCGAATCCGGCTGCGGCAAATCGACTCTGGGACGCGCCATGATCCGCCTGCTGGAACCGACCTCCGGCGAAGTGAAGTTCTGGGGACACGACATCGTCGGCCTGAGCAAGGGCGAAATGAAGGAAATGCGCAAAAAGGTCCAGATCGTTTTCCAGGATCCTTATTCCTGCCTGAACCCCCGCCTTTCCGTTTCCGAGCTGATCGCAGAACCGCTGATCGTCAACAAGATCTGTTCCAGCCACAAGGAAATGAACGACCGCATCACCAAGCTGATGGACACGGTCGGCCTGGCCCGCCGCCTGATCGGCGCTTATCCCCACGAACTAGACGGCGGCCGCCGCCAGCGCATCGGCATCGCCCGCTCTCTGGCGCTCGACCCCGAGTTCATCGTCCTCGACGAACCCGTCTCCGCCCTCGACGTGTGCATCCAGGCCCAGGTGCTCAACCTGCTCAACCAGCTGCAGAAAGAGAACAACTACACCTACGTGTTCATCTCCCACAATCTCAGCGTCGTCAAGCACCTCTCCGACCGCATCGCCGTCATGTATCTGGGCAAGATCGTGGAGCTGACGGACTACAAGACCACCTTCAAGAATCCCCTGCACCCCTACACGCAGGCGCTGCTGTCGGCCATTCCCATCCCCAAGGTGGGACAGAAACGCAACCGCATCATCCTCGAGGGCGACGTGCCCAGCCCCGTCAACCCGCCCCAGGGCTGCCGCTTCGCCGGCCGCTGCCGTTTCGCCCAGGACGTCTGCCGCCAGCAGTCGCCCGAGCTGAACGAGTACGAGCCCAACCATTTCGTGGCCTGCCATTTCACCGGCAAGATCCAGTACGCTCGTTAAATAGTTCCGACAAAGGGTCTGTGTGAGCCACAGGCCCTTTTTTGACGACGCCGTTTTCGTTTTTTGCGGTAGAATGGTTCCGCACCGCCAATTTTCCGCTGGATTTTTTAAGGAGGATCTTTCATGTCTTCACTGGTTGATCGCTTTATCCGCTACGTCAAAATCAACACTCAGTCGGCCGAAGGGCAAAACTGCGTGCCCAGCACGCCCTGCCAGCACGATCTCGCCAAAGTACTCGGCGAAGAGCTGCGCGGCCTCGGCCTCAGCGACGTGACGGTCACCGAAAACGCCTATGTCTGCGCCACTCTGCCCGCCAACTGCGAGGGCGCGCCCGCCATCGGTTTCTGCGCCCACATCGACACGGCGCTCGAAGTGACCGGCAAAAACGTCAAACCTCGCCTCGTCGAGAACTACGACGGCGGCGACGTCGTGCTCAACGCCGCGGAGAACGTGGTGCTGTCGCCGAAAGTTTTTCCCGAGCTGAACGACCACAAGGGCGAAACGCTGATCGTCACCGACGGCACCACGCTGCTCGGCGCCGACGACAAGGCCGGCGTCGCCGAGATCATGACCGCCGTCGAATACATGACGCGGCATCCCGAATTCAAGCACGGCAAGATCGTGGTCTGCTTCTGCCCCGACGAGGAGATCGGCCACGGCGCCAAACTTTGGGACCTCGACAGATACGGCGCCGACTTCGCCTACACCGTCGACGGCGGCGGCACGGGCACGTTCTCTTACGAGACGTTCAACGCCGCCCAGGCGCACGTGAAGATCAAGGGCGTCGCCGTCCATCCCGGCACCGCCAAGAACAAGATGATCAACGCCGCCATGGTGGCCGTGGAGTTCGCCGCCTCGCTGCCGCCCGCCGAGACGCCGCCCCACACGGAGCTGTACGAGGGGTACTACCATATGACCGGGATCACGGGCGGCGTGGAAGAGGCGGAGATGACCTACATCATCCGCGACCACGACACCGCCACGTTCGAGGCGCGCAAGGAACATTTCCGGCTGCTCGTGCGCCAGCTCAACGAACGCTGGGGCCGCGAACTGGCCGAGCTGGAAATGCACGATCAGTACTACAACATGGCCGTGCCGCTGCAGAAGCGCATGGACATCGTCAACACCGCGCTGAAAGCCTACGAGATGGCCGGCGTCACGCCGAAAATCATCGCCGCCCGCGGCGGCACCGACGGCTCGCAGCTCTCCTTTCGCGGGCTGCTTACGCCCAACCTCTTCATCGGCGGTTACAACTGCCACGGCAAGTACGAGTACGCCGTGGTCGGCTCCATGGAAAAATGCGTCAAGGTCATCCTCAACATCGTCCAGCTCTACGCCGAAGGCAAACAGGTCAAATAAACGGCGCGCAAACAAACGAACCGCCCCGCTGAAATTTCAGCGGAGCGGTTCGTTTGTTTTTCGCTTCTTGAAACGCGCGGAAGAAACGATTTTACTGCGCCGCGGGCAGGAACGCGCCCACCATTTCGGCGTTGGGCGTCACTTCGAGCACGAGCGTGTCGGCGTCGGCGCTGACCAGGTTGACCGCGTCGACCATGCCCATGTTGTCCAGGACCATGGATACGACGCTCTTGTTTCCCTCGCCGCCCAACTCCGACATGATGCTGTCGCCGAAGTCGGCGAACAGCTTCTTCAGCACGGGCTGCAGGACTTTGACGTCGACGCCGAGCGCCACGTTGCGGGGCTCGAGCGCCGCCGCAAGGCCGGAAGCCGCTTCCGCGGCCTGACCGAACTGATCGGCGTTCATGCCGGCGATCAGCAGGCCCTTCTCGCCGCTGGCGACGAGGACCGAGACGGGCGCGGCGAACGCGAAGCCCTTCCAGCCGTCCGTGTCATAGGCGGCCGGTTCGCCGGCCACCATCTTGCCCTGCTCGGCGAGCATGTTGGCAAGCGCGGCCGCCTTGGCGGCGTCGATGTCGGAAACGTGCAGGTACAGGCCGGGGATTTCGCCCACCATGGGAGCAGCCAGCTTGCCGGCCACGCCGAGCGTGACGTTGCCGCGCAGGATCTTGACGACGTCCGCCCACTCAAGGCCGACGGCGCCAATGGCTCCATTGATTTCTGACTCGGCTTCCTTGAGCATGTCCGCGTCGGCGATCAGGTCGGCGAGCTTGAAGTTCTCCGGCAGGAAGGAAGCGGACAGGTTCACGAGAGCGGCCAGCGGCGAAGAGCCGCAGACGAACGGAGCCTTGGCCGCGGCACCTCCGTTGAGCACGGCGCGCAGGTCCTTGCCGATCAGGGCGCCGATCTCGTCCACCAGGTTGCTCCACAGCATCGCCTTCACGGACGTCGCCGTGTCGTCAAGCCCCAGCTCGAGGCTGAGCGGCTGCGGCAGCGCGGCGTCCATCTTGGCCAGCGTCTCCGCCGAAATCTGCATCTGCACCCAAATGTTGGCGGGCGTATGGGCCGTCACCAGGACGCTGCCCTCGGGAGCGCCGGCCATCACGGCCAGATTGGCGGGGTCGCCGCTCGCGCCGATCAGGTACTTGGCGCCGTCGCGCTCCAGCGTCGCCAGATAGATCAGGCCAATGGAGCTGTCCTCGGAGTCCACCGTGCCCAGCGGCGTGACGGTCGTGCCTTCGGGAGCGGTCACCGTGAACTCCGGAGCTTTGAAGTTGCCGGCGGCCGCAAAATCCTCGGCGGTCAGGGGCGTTTTCATCTCCGCCGCCAGAGCCAGCTTGTCGACTTCGTCGAGGCTCGGCTTCAGGCCGATGCGCACGTCGAAGCTGCCGGCCTTGTCGGCGTAGTTCTTCAGCTGCTCGGCGGGCAGCATCTTCATGGCGCGCATCAGCAAGGAATCAGCCGGCTTGCTCAGCAGCGCCTGAGCGTCGCGCAGACCGAACGCCCCCCAGTCGCCGCCGTTGACCAGACCGGTCGTCAGATCGCCGGGGCGGGGAGCCGCAAACGCGGAAGACGCAAGGAGCGCCAACGCCGCCGAAGCGGCCAGAACGGAACGGAATTTCTTCATAAGTCATTCCACCTCTCAAATAATCGTCTCGCCCGAGGCGAGACCCACATCAGCCCTCCTCACGAAAGGCGCACTACCTGAGCAAATCTTATCATTCCGAACTCTTTTTCTCAAGGCACAATATTAAATAGAATACAATCTAAAACATGACATTTTTCGTGTTTTTTGCGCCCCATCCGTGAATAATGATGAAGAGAATGCCCCAAGCGGCCCAGAGCGCCGCCCGTATACCGCGAACGTCCCCGCGCCGCTCATCGGGTCATACCCGTTTTCGTTAAAAAGGGGCACAGACTCTTCGCCCTTTTCAGAGCGCCGAAGGCACGCCGAAAACTGCATGAAATCGCGTGCCGCAGGCTTTTTGCGGCACGGCATTTTCAATCAATGATGCTTTCTCGTTGAAAATCAGTATCGGAAGGCTTTCCTGCACGCCATGTCCGTCCGTATCCTACCATGGAACGAGACGCTCGCATCACCCGATAGGATGAAATTTCTGCGTCGGCTCCCGACAGAAAATCCGGACCGGCTGCCCAGCAGCCGATCCGGATTGGGCGCCGCCGTCACGCCCTGTTTTTCAGCGTCATCTTTTGAAGCAGATACATCGCCACGCCGACGCCGGCGCCGATCACGTCGGTCATCCAGCCAGGCTGGATCAGCAGCAGCGAAGCGGCAAAGATCACGGCGCGCTCGAACAGGTTCAGATTGCGCAGCCAATAGCCCGCCGCCGCGAAGGACAGCAGCACGGTGCCGAGGATCGCCGTCACGACCGGCACGGTCGTGTTGGCGACGGAGGCGTTGATCATCAGCAGTTCGGGGCTGTAAACGAAGAAATAGGGAATCAAAAATCCGGCCACGGCCAAACGCAGAGCGGTAAAACCGGTGCGCATCGGGTTGGCTCCGGCGATGCCGGCGCCGGCGTAGGCCGCCAGCGCGACCGGCGGCGTCAGGTCGGCGATGATGCCGTAGTAGAAGATGAACATGTGCGCCGCCAGCACGGGCACGCCGAATTTCTGAATGGCGGGCGCGGCCATCGAAGCCAGCACGATGTACTTGGCGGTCGTGGGCAACCCCATGCCCAGCAGGATCGACGTGATCATCGTCAGCACCAGCGTGAAGAACAGATGCCCGCCGGCCAGCGAGACGATGCCGTTGGCAAGCTTCAGGCCGATGCCGGTCAGCGTCACGGAGCCGATCACGAGGCCGGCGCAGGCGCAGGCCGCGGCGACGCCGAGGGAGCTGCGGGCGCCTTCGTCGAAAGCGGCGATGATGTCGCTCAGCTTCATGCGCGTGTTCTTGCGGCACATGGCCACGGCCACCGTCCAAAGGATGCTGTAGAACGCGGCCTTCAGCGGCGTATAGCCTTTGATCAGCATGTAAACGATGACGAACAGCGGAATGAGCAGATGCCCGCCGGCCAGGAAGATCTTCTTCGTGTTGGGCAGCTGCTCTTTGGGCAACCCCCGCAGGCCGAGGCGTTTGGCTTCCATGTGGATCATGATGAACACCGCCATGTAGTAGAGCAGGGCGGGAAGCACGGCGGCAATGGCGATCGTGATGTAGGGCACGCCGATGAAATCGGACATGATGAAAGCCGCCGCCCCCATGATCGGGGGCATCAGCTGGCCGCCCGTGGACGACGCCGCCTCGACCGCGCCGGCGAAGTGCGGCAGATAGCCGATGCTCTTCATCAACGGGATCGTGAACGTTCCCGTCGTCACCGTGTTGGCCACGGAACTGCCGGAAATCGTGCCGAAAAACGCCGACGAGATGACGGCCACTTTGGCCGGGCCGCCGGCCTGATGGCCGGCCGCGGCAAGGGCCAGATCGATGAAGAACTTGCCCAGCCCGGTCTTGTTCAGGAAAGCGCCAAACAGGATGAACATAAAGACGAAGGTCGAAGAAACGCCGACGGGCGAACCGAGAATCCCTTCAGTGGTCAGGTACATATGATTGACGATGCGCGTCCAGCTGAAACCGCGGTGAGCGAGGAAGCCGGGCATGATTTTGCCGAAATGGGCGTAGAGCACGAAGGCCAACGCGACAAGCACGATCGGCAGGCCGACGATACGGCGCGCCGCTTCGAACGTGAACAGAATCGCCAGAGCCCCGAAGATCAGGTCGAGCGTCGTGGGCAGCCCGCCGCGGTACAGAATCGCCTCGTAATTGACGACAAGATAAATCATCGTCGAACCGGCAAGAGCGGCCAGCAGCACGTCGAGCCAATGCATCGTCTTTCTGGAGAACGACGCGAACGAAGGATACAGCAGGAAAATCAGCACGAACGTGAAGAACACGTGCAAGGGACGCTGAATCTGGGCCGGCAGCACGCCGAAACCGGCCGTATAGAACTGGAACAGGGAAAAAACGATGCAGATGAGCTTGATCGCCTTGCCCCAGAAACCGTCCGGACGGCGATAACGCGATTCCGTATCGTACTTTTCGAGATTTTCCTGAACTGCGCTCTGGTCGCCGGCCACCGTGTCGGCATTCAGCTGCCTTTTCTCTTGCGGCAGCCCTGTCGCGCCTGACTCTTTCTTCACTTCATCCATACTCCACTACCCCCTTATACTCTACAACATGCTTCGACATTGAAACTTCAGCAGTTCGAACAGATTCCCTCTGTGGACCGTAAACGTCAGCGGCTTTCCCGGAGCGGACACCCACTGTTTCAGCCTGAATTCATCATTCCCGACAAACAGCGTGTGATCCGCCGCAACCTTGCTGATGCGATAGGTCAGCACCGGAATCCTCAGATGAAAACCCCTGATGTGGTACGCGCCGTCCTCAACCGTGAAGGTCTGGCCGTCCAGAGGTTCCGTCGGCAGCCCTGCGCCCATCATGTCATAAACCGTTTCGCGCAGAATGGAGCAGTCCGGGGCGATCTCGTAGATCTCGTCCACCGGGCGCCGCGCCACCGAATGGATAAAACGCACCGTGTAGCGCTCTCCCAGCTTTACCGGACGCAGATAAACCACCGCTCCCCGTTCGTCCGTCACGGTCAGATACTGCTGCGGCACACAAAGCAGAATCCCCGCGACAGCCATAAGCGGAAAGATGAAAAGAGACACACGACCCAGGGATTTTTTCATGTCCACGTCCTCTCCGCCGCACACCGCCGACAGCATGAAAAGTCGCACTTTTTCCTGAAAAAACGGAAGGAGCCTCACGACTCCTTCCGTTTGAGAAAGCTCCAAACTTCCGAGCCCTGTTTACTTGACCAGGCCGACCTCCTTGTAGTACTTCAGAGCGCCCGGGTGAATGTCAAGCGTCATGCCGTCGAGAGCGTGTTCGAGCGTCAGATTCTTGCCCTTGGCGTGCGCGTTGCCAAGCGCTTCGAGATTCTCGAAAATCGCCTTGGTGACGGCGTAGGCTTCGTCTTCCGACATGTCGCGGCGGGCCACAAGGCACGCCTGCACGGCGATAGTCTCGACGTCGTGATCAAGCCCGCTGTACGTTCCCTTCTCGATCAGCGCGGGGGCGAAGAACGGATATTTGGCGATGATATCGTCGCGAAGCTTGTCCTTGATTTCGAGGAAACGCAGAGGCTGCGTCGTGACGATCTCCTGAATGCCCGAATTGGGAGCGCCGGTCGTGAAGGTGAAACCGTCGATCAGGCGATCCTTGAAGTGCGACGTGGCCTCGGCGTAGGACAGGAAGTGAGGCGTAAACCCTACGTAATTGGTGCCGTCAAACAGGCCGATTTCGCCGAAAATCTGGCGGGCGTTCGCTTCGTTGCCGGAACCGGGCGCGCCGACGGAAATATTCTTGCCCTTGAAGTCCTCCAGCGACTTGATGGCGCTGTCGGCGTTGACGGCAACCTGAATGTGCTCGGGATAGATGCGGCAGATACCGGTCACGTTCGCCAGCGGGGCCTTGAAGAACATCACGCCGCGCTTGGCGTAATCGGCAGTATCGTTCTGCACCAGAGCCAGGTCGATGTCGCCGGCGTTGAGCAGATTCAGATTTTCGACGGAAGCCCCCGTCGCCTGAGCTACGCAGGCGACCTTGCCGCCGGAATGGTCGGTGATGATCTGGGAAATGGCGCCGCCCAGAGGATAATAGGTTCCCGACGTGCCCCCCGTGCCCATGATGAATTGGCTGGCCGCAAAAGCCGTCGAAGCGGCAAAAAGCCCCGCGAGCGCAACTGCCAAAACTCTTGATTTCTTCATCCGTATCCCTCCACAGAATAAGATATGAATCTTCAGAGAAATGAATCTTCCCCTTGGCGTTATTATACATTTTTAACCTTGTTTTGAGAAGTCCCCGAACCAAAGTATACAATAGAGGACGTCCCCTTGTATTGAGAGACATTCCAAGCGGCGTTATGCGATCTCCCGTCGTGTTATTCCTCGCCAGCGGCGCGATGGGCCCCGCATTTTACGGAACATTTCCCGAGAAAACGTCAGCCTCCATAAAATCGCGCGGTATTATATGCGCTCACGGCGTCTCCGTCGCGACTCGCGCAACGGACGCACAGAACATTTTCGACGCGGCGATGAAAGAACTTCGACCGGACCGCCTCGCTCCATTGCGGCAAACCCTTTCGGCAGCGGAAAATCACGGTCCCCGAGAAATCCCGGCGCCGCACACGACACAGCGCGGAGAACCGTCGGTTTTCCGCGCTGTGTTCATCGGTCAATATGAAGATCGTTTTTCCCGCTAGAAGCCGACGGCCGCTCCCAAACGACGGCTGTCGGCGCCGCCGTTGAGGAACTTGTCGGTGCCCTTGGCGTTCCAGTCGAACATGATGCCCTGGGCGCCGCCGGTGTACAGCGGTTCCTGCAGCGAGATCTTGTAGCCCATCAGTTCGAGCGTGTCAAGAAGCGCTTTGTCGTAGCGATCGTTTTCGGTTCTCATTTCGTTGCCGCTCTGATTGTGGAAGCGCGCCGCCTCGATCGCCTCGTCCATCGTCATGCCGTGGTCGACGGCGTTCATGATGCACTGAGCCACGGCGGTGATGATACGGGTCGCTCCGGGCGAACCGATGCTCATGAAAGGACGCCCTTCGGGATCGAGCACGATCGTGGGGCTCATGCAGGACAAAGGCCGCTTGCCGGGTTCGGGGGCGTTGACGCTTTCCGGATTGGAAGCGAAGTCGTCCATCTCGTCGTTGATCAGAAAACCGTACTCGGGCACGAACACCGAAGACCCCATGAAGAAGTTGATCGTGTTGGTCGAAGTGACGACGTTGCCGAACTGGTCGGCCACGGAGAAGCTGGAAGTCGAGAAACGCTCGTCTCCCATGCCGCCGAGGAAAGAAGTCTTCTCCGCCGTGTCGTACTTCCAGGGATCGCCCGCTTCCGGCTTGTCGACGATCGCGTCGGTGATCCTGCCGGCTTCCTCCCTGGCGTATTCCTTGGACTGCAGCCCCGCCAGCGGGACTTTGGCGTAAGCAGTGTCGGCCATGTACTTGCTGCGGTCGGCGAACATCATCTTCGTCGCCTCGCCGAAGACATGAACTTTCTTCGCGGACTTGAATCCCAAGCTCTTGACGTCGTAGTTTTCCATGATGTTGAGCAGCTGGACCACATGCGTGCCGCCGGACGACGCGGGAGGCACGGAATAAATCCGGTAACCCCGATAGGTGCCGATGACGGGCTTGCGGACGTACATCTGATAATTGGCAAGATCCTCCATGGTCATCTTGCCGCCGGTGCGCTCCACGGCCCTGCAAATGGCCTCGCCGATCTCGCCCTTGTAGAACACGTCGATCCCCTTCTCGGCGATCAGACGGAAGGTTTTGGCCAACGCCGGCTGTTTCAGAAGCGTGCCGCCCTCGATGGGCAGTCCGACCTCGTCGAAGAAAGGCAGCGTGCCGGGCTCGTTGAACTGGTTCAGCGTCTCGAAGTGATCCTGAATGAATCCCTTCTGGGCCGGGTCGGTGACGAAGCCTTCCTCGGCCAGACGGATGGCGGGTTCGGCAACCTGGGCAAAGGTCATGGTGCCGTAGTTCTCGAGCGCGTAGGTCATGCCCTTCAGCCAGCCGGGCACGCCGACGGACTTGCCGCCGTAGGCCGACCACTTTTCCTTCTTGGCCTGCTCGGACGCGAACATATCCTTGGTGGCCGAAGCGGGAGCCTGCTCGCGGTAATCGAGGCAGATCACGTCTTTCGTCTTTTCCGAATAGAAGGTCATAAATCCGCCGCCGCCGATGCCGGAAGCGTTGAACTCTACGACGTTCAGCGCCAGAGCCGTGGCGACCGCCGCGTCGATCGCATTGCCGCCCTTCTGCAGGATCTCGACGCCGGCTTTGGCCGCCAATTCGTGCGCCGCAGCCACCATGCCATGCTCGGCGTAAACATCCTTGACCTCCACAGCGCCGGCCCCGCATGCAGCAGCGGCGACCAGAGCCAATGCCAACGTTGCGCCCAATTTCTTCATACCGTTCCCTCCTTTGTATTTTGAGACTGCAAAACGCTCCGCAGCCCTAAAGCCCAACCTCATAAAACGACTGTTTATTGCGCCGGGGCCAGCCAGGCGCCGAGCCCCTTTTCGTTGATCTCTTCATACGAAGGGATGCCCTCCACGACGATTTCCTTGCCGGGGCGCACGTCGCCAAGCAGTTCGACGTACTTGCTCACGGCTGCGACATGGCGTGCCGTCCTCAATTCAAGCGGCTGCCGGTCCACGTAGGGGATGAACAGCACGCCGAGCGTGGCGGCTTTCATGTAAGCCTTGTCGTGCCCCGTGAGCACCAGCGCCTCATCGGTGTGGCCGCGCAGACGCCCCTGCGCCGGATTGCCGGCTTCCATCAGGATCGGGATCACATTAGGACAGTGATCTCCCCACTCGCGGTGGCTCAAACCGCGGAAGTTCACCGGCGAAGGCTCGAGCCGCATGGGAATGCCCATCATCTCGAGTTCCATCGTGACCATCGCGGCCAGCTCCATGGAGTGTTCATGAGCGACCGTCGCGTTGATGACGGGGTATTCCGGCGAAGCTTCGTGAAGGTCGAACGCCAGATCGACGTTTTCCTTGTTCAGCAGTTCGACGATGGCGAGGCCGACCAGCTGCGTCAGACCGTCGTTCCTCGTTCCGGGATAGGAGCGGTTCAGATTGCTGCGCGAGCCGCCATCGAGTTTCTGACCGGAAGGATAGTGGATATACACATCGGGCTCCGGCCACTGGTCGATTGGATTGGTGGCGCGCGAACCGTACTTGAACACCCGCGCCTTTCCTCCTTCCTGGGGAATGTGGAAGCGCTGGGGAGCCGCGTCTTGAGGCGAGTTGTGAGTGAACGCCGACATATTGGCGCAGGGCAGCACGATCAGGCGCCCCTTTTTCACCTGCGCGCGCTCAAGATACATGACGGCGCCCATATAGCCGGCAGGCTCGTTAGGATGCGTGCCGCCCATAACGAAGACCGTGCCCCCCTCTTCGGCCCCCTTCTGAACGTAAACGGGCGTGTCGCCGTGAGTCCCTTTCAAGGCGGGTTCCCATTCGGACAGCATATGCCGTTCGAAGCCCGGCGCCGGATACAAGACATCCGGCTTCCACATGGACATGAACGACCGCGCCGTCAGCCAGCAGATCAGCCCGACCAAGGCGCACAGCGCCACAGCCGTGAGAGGACTGCCTTTGACCCTAGATCTCTCTTCCATCACGCCGGCCTCCTTACTTGATCATCAGCAGGCGGAGGACCAGCGGTATAAGCACCATCGCGCCGGTGACCTGCTTCCAGAACGAGCGCTCTTTGAACATGCAGCGCAGCACGAAGAGCAGCACGAAGAGCACGATTCCTCGGTAGATTAGCGTCATCAGGCTTTCCCTCCCTACTTGAGCAAAGCAGCGATATCGTTGCTGTAGACGATGATCAGAATGCCCCAGACGTCGAGGATGAAGCTCGGCCAGAGACACCTTTTGAGGATCTTGAAATAGTTCTCCTCCTCGACCACCTGCGCGGCGAAAATGCCGGCCAGCGCCGTCGGCGGCATCAAATCGCCCAGCGCAGCCACGAGGCTGAGAGCCGCCGCGACGACGACCGAATCCTTGCTGAGCATGGCCAGCAGGCAGGGAACGCCGAGCACCGAAGAAGCGCCGAAAGACGAGACCGCTCCGAACAACGGGATGATCAGCGCGATGCCAAGATAGAGCGTCCAGCTCGGCAGGCTCAGCGTCGAGACGACAATAAAGCCCTGCACGCCGATCAGCGTCATGATCTGGATGAACATGCCCACGCCCATGAGGATGCCGAGCACGGGCAGACAGTCGTCGATCGCCTCGGTAACCGTGTCGACGAAGTTCCATCTCACTCCCGCGAAGAATCCCGCCGCCGCGGAAACGAGGAAGATCAGCGGCATGCCAAGCCCCGGCCAGACGGAAGCCAGCGCCTGCTCGACGACAAACAGCGCCACCAGCACGATCACGGGCAGAGCGAGGCGGAAACCGAGCTTCTCGCGCTCCATCGTTCTCAGGTGCGCTTCAAGGGCCTGCGTGTCTTCGCCTTTACGGATCGCGGGATAGATCATCGTCAGCGCGTAGACGACCGCCAGCGGCATCGTGCAGACCAGCAGCGGCAGCGCGAAGCCCACGTAAGGGATATCGACGCCGGCGCAAATGATCATCGCGGGGATGCTGATCGGCGGCGCGATCATGCCCAGCAGGGCGGCCATGGAGATGATCGCGCCCGTCTTGACCTTGTCGACTCCGAGCGCCCTCAGCACCGGAGCGACCAGCGCTCCCGTGGTCAGCACGGAAGCCGTGGACGAGCCAGTGATCATGCCGGGCACCATGACGATCAGCATCAGGCCGATACTGAGCAGCGCCGGGAAACGGCGGAACCTGCGAATCAGCCATGCCGACAGCGCGTCAAGCAGGCCGATCCTGAGAATGACCTTCATAAAGACCATGGCCGTGGCGATCACAAGAATCGTGTTCAGATAGCCGAACTGCCCTTCCACAAAATGACGGAGCGGGAACCCTTCGCCGCCGGCCAGCGCGCCCACGATCGCGGCCAGGGCCATGGCCACGGCGATAGGCAGCTTCCAACGGAAAGCGCCAAAAGCGAAAACTGCGATCATGAGGAAGGTATAAAAACCTTCCGGCCAGAACCACTCCATGGGCGCGCCTTACTGTGCCGCGTTCCAGTCGGCGAGGAGCTTGTCCAGAGGCTCCTTTGTTCCCTTCACGTTGGGAGCGGTCTGGATGACGATCTTCCTTTCGTCGGCGTACTTGTTGAACAACCCGTCGGAGTTGCCGCCGTCGACGACGATCATGCCGTCAGCGTAAGGAGCCGCCGCGTTGATGAACAGGTCGGACAGAGTGCCGCGGCGTCCCTCGCCGCCCACGTGCATGATCAGGACCTTCACGCCCTTCTTTGCGGCCGCGTCCAGCAGGGCCTTCGCACGCGCCACTTCTTCTTCCTTGTCGATTCCCGCCGCGCCAAGCCCCTTGGAGCTGCCGCCGACGACGGCGACCAAAACTTTCTGGTTCTGCAGCGCTTCGGGCCTCATCAGCGCATCATAATCGGGAGTCACCTTCAGGGCGCGCATGACCACTTTCACCATCATCGCATCGGGTCCCTGGCCGATCGAGGTCAGGGCCACGTCGGCGGCGCAAGCGGCCGTCGCCAGGGTCAACGCGGCGATCATCGCGGAAACAATTCTTCTCATCTTCACAAAAACCAGCCTCCTCTGATTTGGCCGCCGGGAACGGCGGCGTTCGACGATCGTTGCGGCGGCGCGTTTGGGCGCCGCCGGGAATGCCCCTGCGCCGTCGAGAGCGCGGAGGGCATTTTTGCCCTCTGTCTAAAGCGGCTGAGCGACCGCGACGGTGTTGATCGCGCGCGGCTCTTTCAGGCCGAAGCGCCGCGCCGCCTCGGCGTACTGTGCCGCGTCTCCGGACGTGTTCAGCTCCAGGCTGCCGGAGCCGGCGTCGTTGAGAAGCCCCTGCGCTTCGAGAAAACGCTTCACCGCCAGCGCCTGCTCATGAGCGGGGTCGATCAGCGTCAGCTGCGGATAAAGACGATTCAGGTGTCCGGAAACCAGCGGATAATGAGTGCAGCCCAGGATCAGGTGCCGGATCGGCGCCTGGGCCAACAGCGGCTCCACCGCCGCGCGCAGCTCGGGATCGATCGATTCGGGGCGAAGGTCGCCGCCGTCGATCAGGCGCGCCAGATTGGGGCAGCCCTGGACGCAGACCTTCATCCCCGGCCGGACGGCGTTGATGAGGCGATGGTACGCCCCCGACCGCGCCGTGAAGACGGTCCCGATCACGCCGACGCAGTCGGCGTCGAGCGTCGCCACGGAAGCGGCGCCCGCTTCGATGACGCTGAAAATCTTGAACGGATAATCGTCGCGGTACCGATCGATCAGCGAAGAAATCGTGTTGCAGGCCACGGCCGCCGCCTTGACGCCGCGCCGCTCCAAAAACGCGAGGATCTGGCGCGTCAGATGCAGGATTTCCTCGCCCGATCTGTTGCCGTAAGGCATGTTGGCGCTGTCGCCGTAATAGACCACGTCTTCTCCCGGCAGGACTTTCTGTATTTCCCTGACGACGGAAAAGCCTCCCACGCCGGAATCGAAAACGCCCACGGGACTCAGCTTATCCATAGAACTCCCCTCTTTGTCTGAATTTTAAACCTTGCCTGACAGTATTCTAGCACAAAAAAACGGCCGGACATGCGCGTCCGGCCGAACGTTTTTCGTTAAATGCATTGCAACGGATCCTCGCCGTTAAAATCCCGGCGCCCGGCCGCTGCAAGCCGTTTTACCGCAGCAGTTTCCCCAGCTCGGCCGTTTTGCGCTCGAACACGGCCAGCGCCCGCTCCACCGGTTCGGGCGTGCTCATGTCCACGCCGGCGTCGCGCAGCAGGCTGATCGGGTCCTTCGAGCAGCCGCCCCGCAGCAGGTTCAGATAGGCGTCGCGCTCGGCGCGCCCGCCGGCGAGGATGCGGTCGACCAGCGCCAGCGCCGCCGCAAGGCTGGTGGCATACTGATAGACGTAAAAAGCGCTGTAGAAGTGCGGGATGCGCGACCATTCCGCGGCCAGATCGGAATTGGCGCCGACTTCTTCGCCGTAGTAGCGCGTGTACAGTTCGCTCCACATGCGGTTCAGCAGTTCCGGCGTCAGGGGCTCGCCCTTTTCGGCCAGAGCGTGCGCGTCGCGTTCGAACTCGGCGAACAGCGTCTGGCGGTAGATGGTCTGGCGGATCAGCTCGAGCTGCTGGCTCAGCAGAAAGATTTTCTCCTCGCGCTCGCCCGTGTTCCCCAGCAGATGCTCCGCCAGCAGCGTCTCGTTGACCGTACTGGCCACCTCGGCGACGAACAGCGTGTAGCTGGCGTAGACCTGCGGCTGGGCCGCGTTGGACAGCCAGGTGTGGATGGAGTGCCCGCCCTCGTGGGCCAGCGTCGACACGTCGCGGTACGTGCCGCCGTAGTTGAGCAGCATGTAGGGATGCACGCCCCAGCAGCCCCACGAATAGGCGCCGCTGCGCTTGCCGCGGTTCTCGTACACGTCGATCCAGCGCTCGCTGAAAGCGCGCCGCATGGCCTGCGCGTACTCATCGCCCAAGGGCGCGACGGCTTCGAGCACCAGCTTCTGCGCCGTCTCGTAGCTGAACGTCCGCTTGAGTTCCTTCGTGAAAGGGGCGTACAAATCCCACGGCTCCATGCGCTCCACGCCGAGGGCCTTTTTCTTCAGCGCCACGTATTCGTGCAACGCCGGCAGCTTTTCGTTCACCGCCGCGACCAGGCCGTCGTAGACGGAAACGGGGATCTCGTTGCCGTACAGCGACGCTTCCAGCGCCGAACCGTAGCGGCGCAGGCGCGCGAAGGTAACGTCTTTTCTGACGCTGGCCGCATAGGTCGCGCCCAGCGTGTTGCGGAACTTCGCAAACGTCCGGTGGATGCCCTCGAACGCTTCGCGGCGCACGCGGCGTTCCGGCGAAGAGATGTAGCGCCCGTAGCTTTCCTGCGTCAGCGGCCGCTTTTCGCCCTTTTCGTCGGCGATCTCGCCGAACTGCATGTCCGCGTCGGCAAGCATCGAAAAGATCCCGTCGGGGGCCCCGGCCAGCTCGCCCATCGCCGCCATGACGGCTTCCTGTTCGGCGGAAAGGACGTGTTTTTTCTCGCGCAGGATGCGCCGCAGCATCAGGCGGTACAGCTCCAGCTTCGGCTCCTGCGCCAGAAAGGTCTCGATTTTCGCCTCGTCGGCGGCGAGGATCTCCGGAGACAGGAACGCCGACGCCTCCGCCGCCCGAACGCTCAGCTGCGTGGCGCGCGCCGCCAGCGCCTTCGGCCCCTCCGCCGCCGTGTCCTCGTGGCTGCGCATCACCGCGTAGCTGTACAGCCGCCCCAGCAGATAGTCCAGCCGCTCGTCCAGCGTGATCGCCTTCAGCAGCGACGCGGCCGAACCCATCACGCGCCCCCGGCAGGCCGCCAGCTCCGCCGCCGTCGCTTCCGCTTCCTTCGCTTCCGCCTCCCACTGCGCCGGCGCAGCGTAAATGTCTTCCAGCTTCCAGCGCGCCGCCTCGGGCACCTCCGCGCGCGTTTCGTACAGCGGCGCCGCGTAGCCCGCGTCGCCGGCGATGCCCGATGCCTTCGTTTCGTTCTCCGTCATTTCGCAACTCCCTTTCTCATCTTCTTTGACGCTCAAAAACCGGGAATGAAAAACAGCTTACGGTCGTGCAGGCTGATGCGGTAGATCCGCCCCGAGGGACGGTCCCAAGCGTAAAATCCATTGCTCGCCGGGATGCCCGCGCCGTCGAGGAACTGCATGTCCTCGTCGCGCGCATAGGAGTCGGTGACCGTGCCGCGCACCGGACGGGCGATCGGCAGACGCCCCACCACCCGGCGCGGCCGCCAGTTCCCGCTCAGCCCCGTGCGCGCCGCAATGTCCGCCACGGCCTCGGCCACCGGCGCCGGACAGACGCCGAGAAAGTCGTAACGCCCGTGCGGCGAGCGCGCGAAATCGCGCAGCAGCCCGGCCGCCAGCCATTCGCCGCCTTCGCGGCGCGGCAGTTCGATCAGCGCCGCATAGAGCGCGTCGATCACCATGAACGCCCGCGGCGTTTCCGACGGCAGCTCGAAAAAGCCCACCTCGTTCCAGCGGCTCGGGTCGCCGCCCGGCACGTGGACGCGCAGAACGCTCCACGCCGCCTGCAGCCGCTGCGGCCCCTCGCCCCGGACGCAGCGCCGCCACAGCGAGTACAAAGAACCCTCGATAACCTGAGCGTCGAGCGCCCGGCGCAGCTCCGCCGCTTTCGCCTCGCCCACCGCGCGGGCCGCCTGCGCCGCCGCCAGCCGCTGCCAGCGGGCGTCGACTTCCTCCTTCGTCAGCGCCGCGGCCGGGACGGCAGCGCCCAGCGCCGCGACAGCCAAAAACGCGCTCCAGTATCTTAAACGCACCATTCAGCTTCATCTCCCCGAAAAAATTTTCCGCCCGCCCCGGGCCGGAACATCTCCTCGCACGCTCCGCCACGATTATATAGTCTGCGGCAGGCGGCGGCAAGAAGACGGCCCGCACGACACGGCAGAACGACGCCGAAAAGACGTCGGGGCAAAAATGCGCACGCCTCGCCCCGGTTACGCCGGCGCGAAGGGAATCCTCCCTCTCGTTCGGCTTCGTGCGAGAACTCATGACAGACCGCCAACAAAAACTCGTCCGTGAAAATGTAGTTTTTTACACTTTTACGGACGAGTTTTGTTGATCTTTTACGTTTTTTGTAATAGAATAAAAACATCCCCTCACGGAGGCAAGAGCATGAAAAGATACGCAATGACACGCCTTGAAGCGTGGAAAACAAACCCTCGGCGCAAACCTCTCGTCATCCACGGCGCCCGTCAGGTAGGCAAAACATGGCTTATGAAAGAATTCGGACGCACTCATTACACGAAAACAGTCTATCTGAATTTCGAGCATAACGACAGCCTGAAAAAACTGTTCGACGGCGATTTCGGCATCCCGCGTCTGATCAACGGCCTGCAGGTCGAATCCGGAACAATCATCACGCCCGAAGACACGTTGATTCTGTTCGACGAAGTGCAGGAAGTCCCGGCTGCGCTGACGGCGCTCAAATACTTCTGCGAGAACGCGTCCGAATATCAGGTCATCGCGGCTGGTTCGCTGCTGGGGCTGACCGTTCATCCGGGAACGTCTTTTCCAGTCGGCAAGGTCGACTTTCTGAACCTGTATCCGATGCACTTCCGCGAATTCCTCGACGCCTGCGGCATGGAAGAGCTCTGCGCAATGCTGGGAACGGCGGACACGGACATGATGAACGTATTCTCTTCTCGTTTCATCCAGCAGCTGAAGACATATTACTTCACCGGCGGCATGCCCGAAGCCGTTCAAACATGGCTGGATACCGGCGACTGCGAAGCCGTGCGCGAGGTGCAGAAAAACCTGGAAATCTATTATCAGAGCGATTTTTCAAAACACGCTCCGGAAATGACCGTGCGGCGGATACTTCAGGTCTGGAACGGGATTCCTGCCCAGCTCGCCAAGGAAAACAGGCGTTTCGTCTTCGGGCAGATCCGCGAAGGCGCCCGGGCGAAAGATTTCGAACTGGCGCTCCAATGGATGCACGACGCTGGACTCGTCTACCTCGTGCCTCGCGTCTCGAAGCCGAGGCTGCCGCTTTCGGCCTACGCCAAACCTTCGCAGTTCAAGCTCTTCATGCTCGACGTCGGCCTCATGGCAGCCATGAGCGGACTCGACCGGCGAACCTTGCTCGCAGGAAACCGTTTCTTCGAGGAGTTCAAAGGCGCGCTGACGGAACAGTATGTTCTGCAACAGCTCATCGCCGACAGCGGCCTTCAAGCATATTATTTTTCGGAAGAGCGCTCGGACGGGGAGATCGACTTTCTCGTCCAAGCGGGAGGACATTTGCTTCCCGTCGAGGTCAAGGCGGCGGAGAACCTTCAGGCCAAGAGCCTGAGAGCCTTCCATGCCAAATACGGCCCCGCCCTCAGCGTGCGTACGTCGCTTTCGCCGTACCGGGAGCAGGAATGGATGGTCAACGTTCCCCTGTACGACATCGGCGCATGGTTTGCCGGCCGCAGGCGGGCGGCGACGGCATAGGCCGCGGCAGGGGCGGCTTTGCGGCGCCGTTTCCGCCCCGGAGGGCGCGAACGTCCGCTTGCCGGCATTCCCGGCCGGCGTTATAATTTTTCAAGGGAATCATTGATTTCCCGGGGAGGAATCACGAAATGAACGATGAAAAATCTACAGAACTGCTGGCCGGCATCGCCGCGCGCCGGTCCTGCCGCGCCTTTGAAAACACGCCGCCGGCGCCGGAACTGCTCGCGTCGGTGCTGAAATACGCCACGTTTTCGCCCTCGGCCAAAAACGCCCAGCCGTGGGAAGTTTACGTCGTCGCCGGAGAACGCCTCGACGCCCTGCGCGCAAAGATGGACGAAGCCTTTCATCAGGGCCGGGGCGTGCCCATGCACGCCGGGCGGGAAATGCCCGCGTGGCAGGCCCGCGCCCGCGAACTGAACGGCGCTCTGGCACCCGTTCTCGAGCGCCAGGGCTGGGAGCCGAAAAGCTTCATCGGCCGCTGCCTGCGCTTCTTCGACGCGCCGGCAGCCGCCATCGTCTGCATGGACGGCGAGCCCAGCCCCCTGCATCTCCTCGACATCGGCATGTTCACGCAGACCCTGTGCTTGTCCGCCGCCGGGCACGGCCTTGCCAGCTGCATCATCGCCTACACGCTGATCGTCGAACCGGCCATCCGCGAGTTCCTGCGCCTGCCCGCCGAACGTCGCGTCATGATCACCGTGGCGCTCGGCTTCCCCGCCAAAGATCAGCCCATGGCCCAGTTCAGATCCAGCCGCGCCGAAACGGGCGAGAACGTGCACTTCGTCCGATCCTGACATTCAAACGCAAAAGGCCCGACGGTCACGCGACCGTCGGGCCTTTTTCATCGAGAATCGCTCTCATCAGTGGCGCGGCTGCTCTTCGGCGGGGAGGTCGGGGCGGACGACCAGCGTCACGTTGTTCTCGCGGGAAAATCGGGCCAGCATGGCGTCGAAGCGCTCCTTCACCTCCGCCGGCACGTCAACTTTCATGGTCTCCATAGGCATCGCTCCTCCGTTAATAGTTTATCATGATAAAGCAATAACCGACAGTTGGATGATACCACAAAGGACAAAAAAAGCAAGAGGGAGAAAAAGCTTCTCCATCTTGCCGAGAATTTCCGTCGCTCCACGCGACGCGCCCGCGATTTCGCCGCCTCAGTTACAAGCGCGGAGCCTTCGAACTAGGAGGGAGGGAGAAATTTTTCAGCAGTTCCGCACAGCGCGACAGACTTTTCCCCAAGTCGGAGCCCATGTCCCCTTCCAGCCAGTCCAGCAGGAACCCCAGCAGCGCGAAGCGGCACACGGAAAGCAGCAGCTCCCGGTTCTCCTTCTCCGCGAAAAGCCGGCCTTCGCCGACGCAGCGGGCCACGGCGTAGCGCGCCCAGACGCCCAATTCCTCGATGAACGCCTGGCGCGGCAGCGACTTGTAGACGTGCATGACGGCCGCCCGGCGCTGCGACAGTTTGGCGACGACCGCCGCCGCGGTCGGCTCGTCGGCGAACAGATCGTCGAGCCAGCTCAGCACGGACTTGCGGAGCAGATCGTGAAGGTCCTGAAAGTGATAGTAAAACGTGTTGCGGTTCACGCCGCAGCGCGCGACGACGGCTTTCACCGTGATTTTGCCGAACGGGCGCTCTTCCAGCAGCTGCCAGAACGCGCTCTGTATCTCTTTCTTCGTGAAATCCATGGCGGCCGCCTTTCCGACGCTCCCCGCAGGCTTCGCCGCCGTCGCAGGACGAAAGGCGAGGCTCTGCCGCAGCGTCACCAATATAATCGATCATACCTCAAAGCGCGCGCCGCGTCACGAACTTTTCACAACGCGCGAAGATGCGAAAAAGCGGAGCTGCCGAAGCAGCCCCGCTTTTTGCGTTGGCAGAGATTCGCTTAGAAGTTCAGCAGCGTGCGGAAGCGGATCTGGTTGTTGTCGTAGTCGGGAGCGAGGAAGCTGCCGTCCATGTCGGCATAGGCCAGCTCGAAGTAGAGGTTGGGGCTGTACTGGTAACCGATGGCCACAGACCACTCCTTGGCATCCCAGAAACTGTCGATGTCATACTTGACGTAGCGCTCGATCGTGCTCCACTTGTCGTTCCACTTCTGCTTGGCCTTGACGAAGAGGACGTCCACGTCGTCCGGCAGGATGACGCCATCAGAAATATCGCCCGGCCAGTCGATGTCGCTGAAGGACCAGGGGCTTCTGTCGATGTAGAAGCCCTCGTCGAACTTGGCGTACTCGACCCACAGGCTGGTGAACTTGAGCACGTCCTGGCTGACGTCGAGGATAACCTTGAACGCCTTGGGATCGTCGATGGCGGCGCCGTCGATGTCTTCCATGTAGTAGGCGCCCTTCAGCTCGAGGCCGTCCATGAAGCTGAAGCCGAGGCCGGCCCAGTAGGTCTTGTAGTTCACGTCGTCCACGTTGTACCACAGGCCGTTCAGGCTCAGCCAGAACTTCTCGCTGAAGTCGAACTTCAGGCGGGCGCCGTAGTACTCGTCGCTGGCGTTGTCAGCGTAGATGTTGCCGCCCTGGTTGGAGGCCGCGAAGCCCTCGACGGTGAACATGCCGCGGTTGTACTTCAGGTCGAAGCCGCGATAGTTGGCGTCCATGTTGAACGCGTCGTTGTCGTCGTACAGTCCGTCTTCGTCTTCCCAGTCGAGGTAGAACTGACCGCCGCGCATCGTCAGGCCTTCCAGACCCATGAAGTCCTTGGCGGTGACCCACCAGCGGTCGAAGTTACCCCTGTGCCAGCGGGCGTCGAAGCTGACGCCGTCGCTCAGGTCGCGGTGCAGGAACAGACGGGCGCGGTTCATCGTGAAGCCGTCATGACCAGCCCCCACAGGTTCTCCCTTACTATCAAAGACATCGTTATCCCACGCGTTGTAGTCGAAGCGCATCTGGCCGGTGATCTTCCATCCGCCCAAGCCCTTCTCGAGCGCGCTCAGGCGGCTGTCGAAGCCGTCCACTTTCACGCCCAAGGCTTCCAGCTCCGGCTGGAACTCCACCACCAGCGCCTTCAGCTTCTCCAGGTCTTCACCGCTCAGGCCGCCCGCGGCCATCATGCGCGCCACCATCGTGGCGATCTCGTAGCGGGTCATGGCGCGGTTGCCCTTGAACGTCCCGTTCGGATAACCCTCCAGGATTCCCTTCGCGCTCAGCTGCTCCACGGCGTCGTACGCCCAGTGGTTCATCGGCACGTCGCTGAACGGATTCGCGGCGAACGCCGGCGCGGCTGCGGCCGCCAGCGATGCGGCGGCGACTACGGCGAGCATTTTCTTCATACTCATTCTCAAAACTCCTCCTCAAAACGGAACCATGATTTGCGGCGTCTCATGACGCCGTTTCCCGGCCGTTCGGGGCTGAAACGAACCGTTCCGAACCGCGTTTGTGGGGAGTTTCCACGTTTCCTCGCCCGTCGCGCTTTCGTTTCGTCCCGTTTCACGCCTGATGCGGCCGTGAAATGTTGTTTTATGATGCACGAGCCTCCCGGCGGGAGGTTCGCCACACGCTTTCGGTCACGCGGAGTGCTCTTCGCTTCCGGCCTGTCCGCCGGCGATGCGCCGCTCGAGGTAAGAGAGGTGTTTTTTGAGCACATGGCGCTCTTCCTTGAGGTTTTTGATGCTGGCCCGGAGCAGGCGGTTCTCGACCCGCAGCCTTTCCGTCTCGCCCAGCTCGTCGGCTTCGCCGAGGCCGCGCCCGGTGCCGCGCCGATCCTGCAGGCCGGCGGCGCCGTACTGGCGGTATTTGTTGATCCATGAATAAATCTGGCCGTAGCTGACGCCGTACCTGCGGATCACTTTGAGGCAGTCGGCGCCGTTGTCGAGGTAGTAGTTGACGATCTCCAGCCGCTCTTCACACGTGGTCTGCCGTACCTTGGCCATGCGCGCCACCTCTCCTGCTTGTGTTCCAGACTTCTCAAGCACACTTTACTTTGCCATTTTACGAAAGATGCTTTTACGGACAATAGACAAAACCTGCTAAAATGCCTGTAATTCAGACAAATATATAATTATTGACTGGATAATAACTTTTAAACAAAATCCATACGGCACAACAGAAGCCGCCGCGCGGAGAAAAACATGAATCCTCAAAAAACAAAAACGAGGGCGGATGTTTGGATCGATTCCAATCATCCGCCCTCGTTCTTTGCGCCGCGAAGCGGCCGGCTTATTCCGTTTTTCCCGGCGTCTTGGCGGCGGCTCTTGTTTGGCCGTCCGCCGCCGCTTCGCGGCGGGAGTCGTTGGAGCCTACTCGGCGGTGATGACGAACTCGACTTCGTCGCCTTCTTTGACGTTGTTGCCGCCGGAGACGACAACGTCTTCGCCGATCTGCAGCCCGTCGGAGACGGTGACCATGCCGCCGGTAGCGGCGCCGGTGACGACTTTCTGGATCGCGGCCCTGCCGCCGCGGACGACCATGACGGAGCCGTCGGCGCGCAGCGCTTCGGTGGGAATGACGAGGGGGTTCTCCTCGCTGGTTTCGACCAGCAGCACGCGCGCGAACATGCCGGGGCGCAGCTTGAAGCCGGTGGCCTGGTTGTCGACGGTGATCTCGGCGCCAATGGTGCGGGTGGAGGTGTTGATGTAGGGATCGATCAGCGTCACGGTGCCGTAAAAGGTCTGCCCGATCAGGCTCTCGAAGGTGAGCACGGCGTCCATGCCAAGGCGCAGGCGGCCCATGTCGCGCTCGGGGATGTCGACGCGGGCCTTGAGGCGATCGACGCGGCCGATGCGCAGCACGTTGGTGGCGTCTTTGACGAGAGCGCCGAGGGTGAGGTCGTAATCGTCGAGGATGACGCCTTTAATCGGCGCTTTGAGCTGGTATTCGCTGAGCAGCACGGCCTGGGCGTCCAAATTGGCCTGGGCCTGCTTGACCTGCGCGGCGGCTTTGGCGTTGGCGGCTACGGCGGCTTGATAGGTGGTGCTGCGGGTGTCGTATTCCTGCTGGGTGGCGTAGCCCGACTTGCGCAGGCGGCTGTAGCGGTCGAGCTCGCGCTTGGCGTCGGCGAGCGTGACGGCGGACTGGGAGAGCTCGGCTTTGCTGACGGCGACCTGAGCCTGCATGGAGTTGTACTCGGCTTCCTGGTTGCGGCTGTCGAGAACGACGAGCGTGTCGCCGGCCTCGACGAGGTCGCCCTTGGCGACGACGAGATTGTCGATGCGCCCGGTGACTTTGGGATTGAGGATCACTTCTTCGAGGGCCTGGAGCGTGGAGGTGGTGTTGATGCCCTGCTGCACGCTGCTGAGGCGTTTGACGACGGCCACTTCGACGCGGGGCAGCGGCGCGGCGGGCTGTTTGGCGCGGGCTTCGGCACGGGAACCGAACCACGCGGCGGCCGCGGGGCCGCACGGGCCCGGCAGCGCGGCGGCAAGCAGCGCGGGCAGAAGATACTTTCCGACTTTGGCGAATTTCATGTGTATCGACCTCACTTTGTCTTCTTTCCGGAAGCGGCGCTTTTCGCCGGAGCGGCGGCGCTGCCGCGAAGATTTTCCTGAAGCAGGGCGCGCTCAATGAGGATGCCCTGCGCTTTCCACAGGCCGGCCTGCGCTTCGCGGCTGTCGCGAAGATACTGCGCCAGCAGCTGGAGCGCGTCGGTCAGCTCGCTGCGGGCCTGCAGCACGTCGATCTGCGTGTTGACGCCCTCGCGGTACCCCGATTCGGCGTAAGCAAGGCTCTCCTTGGCCAGCTGCAGGTTGGCGCGGCCGGCGTTGAGGGTTTCCAGCGCGTTCTGAAGGCTGAGCCAGCTGTCGGCGAGTTCGGCCTTGATGCTGTCCTCTTTTTCGCCCAAGGCGTGCTCGGCGGCCTTCAGTCCGGCTTTGGCGGCGCGGACGTTGCCGCTGGTGCTGCCGCCGTCGTAGACGGGAACGTCGAGGGTGAGCGAGGCGGTCCACTGATTTTTGTCGGAGACGCCGCCGAGGCCGCTCGACGTGTAGCCGAAACGGTAACCGCTGCTGAGGCTGAGCGTGGGCAGCATGCCGCTTTTCGCCACGGCGATCTCGTCTTTCCGCGAGGCGGCGGCGTAGCGCAGCGACTGATAATCGCCGCGGCGTTCGAGCACTTCGCGGACGGCCGCCTCGACGTCGTCGGGGATTTTGCGGGTGTCTTCCAGTTTGGGCAGATTATCCTCGAGCGATCCGGAGAGGGCGAGGTTCGTCTCGGGGCGCATGCGCAGCAGGCGGCACAATTCGATGCGTGCCGCCTCGAGATTGTTTCCGGCGGCGATGTTGCTTGCCCGGGCGTTTTCTTTCTGCTGGCGCACGCGGGTGAGGTCGAGGTTGGTGGAGAGGCCGTAGACGACGCGCTCTTTCAGCTCTTTTTCGGCGTTGGTGTAGTAGTCGAGCGCGTTCTCGGTGTTGCGCAGCACTTCGCGGCGGTACAGCACTTCGCAGTAGGCGTTCCAGACGGTCAGCGCCACGCTCTCGCGGGCGTCGCGCAGGTTCTGCTCGGCCTGTTTGACGCCGAGCTTTCCCTGGCGGGCCAGGGCCTGATTTTTGCCGCCGGAATAAAGGCTCTGGCTGACGGTGACGCGCGAAACCAGTTCGTTGTCGGGATAGTTCGGAATGTTGTCATAGGCGCTTCCCTGCCCCTGAAGGTTCAGCTGCGGGTTGAGCGCGGCGCCGGCAGCTTTGCTCTGCCCTTTGGCGCTTTCCACGTTCTGCTCCGCCGTCAGCACGGTAAAGTTGCGGTCCAACGCGATGCTCAGCGCCCGCCCCATGGTGAGGATGACCGCTTCTGAGTCGCCGGCGGCGCTGGCCGCGGGACGCGCGGCGTTCCGCAGCGCCTGAAGGGAGCTGGCCGCCGGCGCGCCCAGCGCGGGAAATCCCAGCAGCGAAAACGAGAGCGCCAGCGCGGCAGCTTGGATTCTTTTCATGATGTTCGCTTCTCCTCTCTTTCAACTTCAACTAAGGCAGCGCCTTCTGGAACAGTTTGCGTCCCAGACGTTCCTTGACGTTGTCCAGCACCAGATAGACGACGGGCACGACCAGCAGCGTCAGCAGCGTGGAGGTGAACAGCCCGCCGAAAATGGCCACCGACATGGGCTGGCGCGACTCGGAGCCTTCGCTCAGCTTCAGCGCCGCGGGAATGGCGCCGATCAGCGTGGACAGCGATGTGATCAGGATGGCGCGCAGGCGGCGCGGGCCGGCGTCGATGACGGCGCTGACTTTGTCCATGCCGCTCAGGCGGTTCTGGTTGATGAAGTCGACGAGGATGATGCCGTTGTTGACGACGATGCCGACGAGCAGGATGATGCCCATGTAGGCCATCACGTCAAGTTTGACGTTCATCGCGTACATCAGGCAGAAGGTGCCGGGGGTCATCAGCGGCAGCGAGAACATGACCGTGAAGGGATGCAGGAACGATTCGAACTGCACGGCCATGATCACGTACATCAGCGAGATGGCGATGAGCAGCGCCGTGAACAGGCGGGCGAACTCTTTCTGCATGTTCTTGGTGCGCCCCGAGGGCTGGAGGGTGATGCCCGAACCTTCGGGAATGTACTTTTTGCCGAGCTCCTGAATGTAGACCATGGCTTCGCCCATGGAATAATCGCTGGTGACGTTGGCGGAGATGGTCAGCGCGGTCTGGCGGCCGTAGCGTTTGATGACGCTGGGGGCCATGACTTTGGTGACGGTGATCAGGCCGGGGGCCTGCACGATTTCGCCGGCGCCGTTCTTGAACGAGACGATCTGCAGGTCTTCAAGGCTGGAGCGCTGGCCGCGGCGGGCCATGAGACGGATGTCGTAGCGGTAGCCGCCTTCCTTGAACACGCCGGCCTTGACGCCGCCGAAGTAGGCCTGGATCTCCGTGGACAGCGAGCGCACGTCGACGTTCATGGCGTCGGTCATGTTGCGGTCGATGGAGATGTTGAGCTGGGGCTTGTCGAGGCGCACGTCGGTCTCGACGTCGCGCAGTTTGTTCATGGTCTTCATCTCGGCCGTAAGCTTCTGGGCGAGCGCCGCCAGAGTCTCCGTGGGAGCGCCGGACATGACCATTTCCACGTCCTTGCCGCCGAACGTGGTAAAGTTCATGGTCACGTCGCGGAAGCCGGCCACGGAGTTGCGCACATCGTTCATGACGACGTCCTGGGCCTCGCGGGACTTGCGGGCGAGCAGCTGCACGTAGATGCTGCCCTTGTTCGACTCGCCGCCGCTGCCGGAGCCGGCGGAGATGATCGTGCGCATAACGCCGGGATGGCGGCGCGCCACGTCGGCGACGCTCTGCATGACGCGGCCGGTCTCCTCGATCTCGGTGCCGGAGGGTAGTTCGCAGTTAATGATGAAGATGCCCTGGTCGTCGTTGGTCGAAAAAGTGGAGCCGACTTTGCCGGCCACGAAGACGCCGAAGACGAAAATGCCCAGCGCGGCCGCCAGCGTCACGGTCTTGTGATGCACGGCCGCGGTGAGCAGACGGCGGTAGCCGCGTTCCAGAGAGCGCAGCAGCGCGTCGCAGAACTGCGCGGCGCGGCCGGGCGGCGTGATGCGCAGAATGCGCGAGCAGGCAAAGGGCGTCAGCGTCAGCGAGAGGATCAGCGACAGCGAAATGGTGACGACGACGGTGATGCCGAAGGCGTAGAAGAAGCGGCCGATGATGCCGCCCATCGTGGCGATGGGCGCGAACACGCCGATGGTGGTGAGGGCGCCGCCGAGCACGGAGAAGCCGACCTCGTTCGTGCCCTTGAGAGCCGCGTCGAACGGCAGCAGCCCCTTGTGCATGTGCGTGTAGATGTTCTCCAGCACGACGGTGGTGGCGTCGACGACCATGCCGACGGCCAGCGAGATGGCCATCATCGACATGTTGTTGATGGTGATGCCCAGGTACGACAGCACGCAAAAGCTGCCGATCAGGCAGACGGGCATGGAGATGACCGTCACGAACGTGGCGCGGAACGTCTGCAGGAAAAACAGCATCAGCAGCGAGCAGAGAATCACGGCCTGGATGATGTCGCCGCCGACGCCGTTCATGGAGCGGCGGATGAAGTCGGACTTGTTGTAGATCTGCTGCATCGTGATGCCCTCGGGCACCAGTCCCTGCATCTCGTTGAACTTGGCGACGATGGCGTCGCAGACTTCCACCTCGTTGGCGCCGCGCTGCTTCATGACGCTCATGACGATGGCGGACCGCTCGTTGACGAAGGCTTCGCTGTCCTCTTCCTCGAAGCCGTCCTCCACGTCGGCCACGTCGCCGAGGCGGATCACCACGCCGTTGCGCGTCGTGATGGGGAGGCCCTTGAGTTCCTCCACCGAAGAATACTCGCCCTCGATGCGCAGGTCCATCTTGAAGCGGTCGATGCTGAGGCTGCCGGCGGGAAGCTCGACGTGCTTGCTGGCGATGGCGTTGGAAAGGTCGCTGACGACCAGACCGCGCGAGCGCAGGCGCACCGGGTCGATCCAGACGCGGATCTCGCGTTCGCGCATGCCGGGCATGCTGACGTTGCCGACGCCGTTGACCGATTGGAACTGCACCTTGGCCACCTTGTCGGCGAAATAGACTTTGTCCTTGTAAGGCGCGTCGCCGGCGATGGAGAACATCACCAGCGGCGAGTCGCCGATGTCGTACTTGGCGATGATGGGCTGATCGGCCTCGTCGGGCAGATCGGCCTGCGCCGCGTTGACCTTGTCGCGCACGTCGGCCGCGGCGGCGTCGATGTCGCGGGCCAGATCGAACTCCACCACGGTGACGGCCGCGCCCATGTAGCTGGACGAGCTCAGGCTCTCGATGCCGGAGATCGTGTTGATCTGCTCTTCCAGCACGTCGGTGACGTTGTTGTCCATCACGGCGGCAGTGGCGCCAGTCATCGTCGTCGTCACCATGACGACCGGCAGATCGACGTCGGGGGTCTGCTGCACGCCCATGCGGGAGTAAGAGAACAGCCCGAAATACACCAGTGCCAGCGTCAGGACGACGACCGTCACCGGCCTTCTCAATGATGTTTCCGTAACTTTCATTTTTCCTCCGTACAAATGCCGCGCAGAAGCAGATCGGCGATCAGCCCGCGGATCTTCTGCGAATTCGTGTCCAGGCCGCAGTGAAAGCGGCTGCCCATTTCCACGCCCATCAGCGACGAATGGAGCGCGGCCGCCATCAGGACGGGATCGCCGGGGCGCACCGAACCGTCCTTCATGCCCCGCTCCATGACGGCGGCAAGAACGTCGTGCACGCAGTCCATGGCCGCATCGTCAGCGGCCGTCCCCTCCGGACTGGCCCGTCTCATCACCACGTCGCCGATGGCAAAATGAAGGAAGCGGAACTCCTTCATGCCTTCGATCGACTTCAAGACGATGCGGCGCAGCAGCCGGCGGGTGTCGCTCTCCCGTACCATGTCGCGCCGGATGCGGGCGGCGATCTGACGGGCCAAAGTTTCACGGATGAAGAGGATCACGGCGTCCTTGTCGCGAAAATAATTGTAGACGGTACCTTTGGCCACGCCCATGCGCACGGCCAGATCCTTCATCGTGAAGCGACGCCATCCCGCCTCGCGCAGCATCGCGCAGGCGCACGCAAAGGCCTTGTCCCGCACCGCCGCCGTGATCAACTCTTTGTTCTCGGCCGAGAGTTTCGGCACGCTTTCCGCCTCCTTTCGCGCCGTCGCAAGACGGCAAGTCAAAATAACGACCGTCGGTCATTTTTATTCGAACGAAGATATTATAGCCGCCGCCCGGCCATCTGTCACCGCTCCACTCCCGCGGCTTAATTACAAAAGAGAGAAAAAAAACAAACCCCACCACGGAGAAACGGCGAAAAACGGCGTCGCGCTTTTCTCCCGCTCTTCTCCGTGGCGGCCGTTGTTTTTTTTCGCGCCGCACGACGAAAAAGCCTCCCTCAGGAGACCCAGAGAGCCGTGGCACCCGAAAAGATCCTCTTACCGCTGCTTCCTTCCGGACCTGACGGGATTCGTGGTTTTTCGCCGCACGGGGCTGGGCCTCCTGCGAGAGGCTTCAGGCATATTTTAACAAAATCCGCGCCCTTTGCAAGGGCGCGGCGATAATGTTCCACGTGGAACACTTGAATCGAAAAAAGATAACGACAGGATTTATCGCAGATGCGAAAAAACGAATTACGCCTTTTCGACGGAGGCGTTCGGGGCGTTTTTGCGCACGCTTTCGATGCCGTTCAGGCAGCCGGCCTTGGCTTTGTAGCCTTCGGAAACGGCGATGACCTGGCCGTTGCGGGCCTTGAGGCGGAAGCGGAACTCGCCGGCCTTGTCGGCGTAGAGTTCGAACTTCGGGTTCTTCTGGACGGCAAAATCCTTCTCGGTCTGGTCTTCCAAGACGGCCTCGGCCGCGTTCTTCACCACGCTGGCGACGCCGTTGCGGCAGGCCGCCTCGGTGGTGTACACTTCCGAAGTCGCGATCACCTCGCCGTTACCCGCTTTCAGATCGAACTTCAAGCCCGACGCGACGCTTTTCATCACAAATTTCGCCACTTTCGTCTCCTCCTTTGGTAAGCATATTTCATGAAACTGTTCTCAGCTTATCAGACTTTTATCAAAAAGCAAGCGGGGATCACGACGAAAAACGGATTTTCGCAGATTTCTTTCGATCGGGAGCCGCCGCGTCGAAACGGAGCCGGGAGCCGCGGGCAGCCGTCCGCGCGCTCCGCTTCGCGGCTCTCGCGCGGAGGGGCTGGGGAGCGTCCGGCGTTCGAGCCTCTTCTCGTTTCGCCGATCAAAAACCGAAGGCCGTCAAATAACACATGACGCAAAAGGACGCGATTCCAAACCAGGCTGCCAGGCAGAACGGCGGCTTTACCAGCAAAAGGAGGAAGGCCGAGAGGCCGCTTGCCGCTTTTTTCCACGTGATTTCGGTCTTTTTTCTGTAGCGCTTCTTTCCGCCGTCCTCCGCAAGAGTATAGATCCACGGGGTATCATAAAGCCTTGCAATGCCGAAGACCACAAAATAAATCGGCACGACGGGGACCGCGACGCAGAACCATACGGCCGAGCCGCCGAGAGTCAGCCTCGCAAAGTCGAATCCATTGAGAAAGAGCGCGATGATCGCCGGTAAAAAAATGACCGTGAAACTCAGGAGCGCGATCCCCATCATCCGTTTCGGCGATTTGAAAAGATAGATGACGGGCTGGACCCTGCCGTCCAGTTCCCTCAAGAACACCGGCCGGGCCACCTTGCGCTCCAGAATCTCTTCGCGGAGGACAAGCTTTCCTCCGTCCCTGCGGAAGGTCCGCTCTCCCGAGGTGAATATCTTTCTGTAAGACCCGATCTCCCCGCGGTTATTCGCGAAATCGCCGAGCATGCACAGATAGACGATCAGATAAAAGATCCCGAGCATGCCCGCGATGCCCAGGCTTTCCCCGCGGTCCATGCCGGAAAGCGCCATCGCGGAAAATGTGGCGCCGACTGCCGAAAGCAGCGTTACCATAGCTTTCAGCCACCATGGCAGAGTGACGTAATACGTTTTCTTCTCCGCGCGGACGCTGACTTTGCCCGTCTGTCCGTTCACGGCCGCGCAGATATCCCCGCTGGAAATATAATAGACCGGCAAAAGCACTGGCAGCCTGACGGCGGACTTTCCCTCCGTATCGACCTTGATCGCCTTGGTGCCCCACATCTTTTCCAGCTGCGGCCTGTAGTTTTCCGAGATCTCTTCCGTCATCCGCCTTTCGGCTTCGGCGTTGGATATATCCGTTATCTTTACATGCTGTCCCGCGACATAAGCGAAATCGAAGGCTTCAAGACCGTCCAGATCAAACGGCTCCATGGCGTCCAACAGTAAATTGTCGAGCTGTTTCGAACCGTTTACGAACTCATCGTTCACAAAACCGTCGAAGCCGTAGACCTTGGCCGTCCTCCCGCAGCTCACGCGGCAATGCACCGGGCCGCGCACCATCTCATAGGGAAGATAGAATCCCTTCAGCTCGGGGATCATGCCCCGCAGATGCTGCGCCTCTTTTTTGCGCCTGTTCCGGTCGCACCATTCTTCCAGCCTTTGCTGCGCTTCCGCTTTCGCGAGCCTGAACGGGATGACGCTCTCCGGCAGTCCCGCCTCGTACAGATACTCTTTCCGCACCAGGCTCCTGCCGCAGAACGCGCATTTCGACAGAGCCTCGTTTTCCTCGAACACAATCGTTGCGCCGCATCCGCTGCAGGACGCGGACTCCAAAGAGAACGCCTCCGCGGACTTCTTCATCTTTTTCTGCTGCGCGTTCCGGTAATCCTTTTTTTCCTCCAGCGCGGCCTCGACCTTCACCGTTCCGCCGCAGTAGCCGCATTCATAAACCTGATGGACAATGTCAAAATTTGCCGGCGCCCCACACTGAGGGCAATGGATATTCAATATCTTTTTCCCCATAGCGCATTTTCCCTTTCGAACGCTGACAAAGGGCATCATCTCGCTGCTGCCCAGATCCGGAACCGAAGAAGCGCTTTCCATTCGAAAAAGGCCGAACGCAAGGGCGCTGCGAGCAAAATCCGCAAAGCGGGCCGCGCGGCAGCCGGGAGAGCTGTAAGCGGCCGGACTCCTTCGGAGGGCGGGCACTTATCGTTTTCTATCAAAAACCAGTATCACAGTTCCTTCTTTTCGAAATAATAGAGACGGGACAGCCGGCTGTTCAGACGGGTCTTGTCGGCATCGCTCATCAGCGGATTCTGTTGGAGCAATCCCGCCAGCGCGCCCTGCTCCGCTTCGCCGCCGGGGCGGGCCCCCGCGCCGAGGAGCAGCTCCGCCGCCTCGGTCGTTTTGTTGTAGACGGCGGCCAGTTTCAGCGGCGTCCAGCCGCTTTTGTCGCGGAAATTGGCGTCGGCTCCCGCCAGCAGCAGGAGGCGCACCACGGCAGACGACGGCACGACCTGCTTGAGCGCGTGCATCAGCGCGGTCATGCCGTCGCGGTCGCCGCGGTCGATCTGCGCGCCGGAGCGCAGCAGGATGTCGACGACGGCGGCGTCGCGGTTGTAGGCCGCGGCGTACATCAGCGCCGTGCGTCCCTGGCGGTCGCGCGCGCCGACTTTCGCTCCCGCTTCGACGAGCAGGTCGACGACGACGGCGCTGCGTTTCTGCGCGGCGATCATCAGGGGCGTGGCGTGTTCGCCGTTTCTCGCCTCCAGGGGCGCGCCGTGTTCGATCAGGACTTTCAGCGCCGCCAGACTGGAGTTGGAGTTCAGCGCCGCCATGAGCGGCGTCACGCCCCGCTCGTCGCGGGCGCCGGACAGGGCGCCCCGGCGCAGCGCCGTTTCGATCTCCGCCGCCGGGCCGCGCGCGCACAGCGCGATGAACTGCTTCACGGCCGTCAGCTCGCTGCCGGCGACGAAATCTCCGTCCGCGTCCGGAATGATGCGGAGCTGTTCGTACTTTCCGTTCATGGCGTTCACTCCCCTTCCTTTATGAGTTTCATTATACAGAAGATCGGAAGGTTGGGAACAGACGAAAAAATCTCCGCGGGGCCGTTTTTCGCGCCGCGCCGTCGGCGGGCGTGTTCTTTCCCCGAAATTGCGGTACAATGGGGCTAAAGTTTGAGAAACCTAACGCAGAGTGGATCTTTCGGGAAGGGTGAGAACATGGTCAAACACGCGTTTTTGGCGACGGCACTGGCGCTGGGGCTGATCGCCGGAACGGGCTTTTATTACCGCTCGCGGCTCGACGCGCTTTCGGCCGCTTCCTCGGGGGCGCGGCGCGCCCGCGCCGGCGGGAAGGAGCTGGACGGGCTCTACCTGCTGGCGGTCAACCCGCGCGCGGACGCGTCCGGCGAACTGCTGCGCGGACTGCGCGAGGCCGCGCTCGGCCGCGAGGCGCGCTTTCACGGTCCGCGGGAACTGAAGCTGGCCTACACGACCGACGAAAAGGCGCTCGGCGTTTACGCGCGGCGTCTGGCGCGCCGGCTGGAACGCGCCGGTCTGAAGGTGAAGCTGAGCCCCTGCTCGCCCGTGATGCTGCGGTCGAAGGCGCTCGCGGGCAAGTACGACCTGTTCGTCGCGCCGCGGCGCGTCATCCTCATGAGCGACATCGGGCGGCTGGGCGCGCTGACGCTGAAAACGCGGGAAATGGAGCGCGCGCTGTGAGGCGGCTCAACGCGCTGGTCACGGCGGCGCTGCTGGTCCTGCTGGCGTGGCACGGCATGTCGGGCAGCTTCATGCTGCTGGGCGTCAACGCCGGCACGGACAAGGCCGCGGCCTGGACGGCGATGGCGCTGGCGGCGCTGCACGGCGCCATCGGTCTGGCGCTGACGGTTCCGACGCTGCGAGCTTCGCGGCGCGGCGCGCTGTATCTGCGGCAGAACGCGCGCTTCTGGGCGATCCGTTTCAGCGGGCTGGCCCTGATCCTGCTGCTGTGCCTGCACGTCGGCGTTTTCGGCCGCGTTCGCTCGGGGCAGTTCGTGCTGTTCGAGTTCACGACGCTGAAAATGCTCGTGCAGGTCCTTTTGGCCGCGGCGCTGGCGCTGCACGCGCTGGCGGGGCTGGGGCCGCTGCTGGTCTCGCTCGGCGTCTGTCGCTACCGCGTCTGGCAGGGCGATCTGCTGCTGGTCTTTTCGCTGCTGCTGCTGTTTTTCGCGGCGGCGCTGATCTTTTATTACGCGGAGTGGCAGTGGCTATGAAGACGGTGCTGATCGTCGGCGCGGGGCTGGCGGGCCTGTCGGCCGCCCTGACCGCCGCGGGAAAAGGGAGCCGCGCCGCGCTCGCCTCGTCGATGCCGTCGGAGCGCGCCCAGTCGGTGATGGCCGAAGGCGGCATCAACGCGGCGCTGAACGTGAAGGGCGAGGACGACAGTCCGCAGCAGCACTTTGCCGACACGTACAAAGCCGGCTGCGGGCTGGCCGACGCCGCGGCGCTGCGCGGCATGACCGAGGCGGCGCCGGGCATCGTGCGCCGCCTGCTGGAAATGGGGACGCAGTTCAATCGGGCGGGGGGCGAGATCGACCAGCGCAATTTCGGCGGACAGAAGAAAAAACGCACCGCCTTCGCCCAGAGCAGCACGGGCAAACAGATAATGACGGCGCTGATCGACGCCATGCGCCGCTGCGAAGCGGAAGGGACAGTCGTCCGCCTGCCGCATCACGATTTCGTCACGCTGCTGTGCGACGGGCGCGCCTGCGGCGGCGCGCTGCTGCGCGACCGTTTCGACGGCTCTTTGTCGGAAGTCAGCGCCGACGCGGTGATCATGGCGACCGGCGGCATGCACGGCCTTTTTTCCGACACCACCGGCTCGCTGGACAACACGGGCGAAGCCGCGGCCGAACTGTTCCGCCTCGGCGCGGCGATCGCCGACGGAGAGTTCATCCAGTACCACCCCACCACCGTTCCCGCTTCGGGCAAACGCCACCTGATCAGCGAGGCCGCGCGCGGCGAAGGCGGGCGGCTTTTTACGATGCGGGGCGGCGAGCGCTGGTACTTCATGGAAGAAAAATATCCCGAGCTGGGCAACCTGATGCCGCGCGACGTCACCGCGCGCGAGATCTGGCGGGCGCGGCGCGGCGGCCCCGTGTTCCTCGACCTGACGGAGCTGCCCGAGAGCGTGATGAGCCGCAAGCTGGCCGGCGTGGTCGACACCTGCCTCACCTACCTGCGCCTCGATCCGCGCGAGCGGCCCATCCCCGTCGAGCCGGGACTGCACTACTTCATGGGCGGCCTGAAGGTGGACGCCGCGCACCGCGTCGCCGGGTTCGAAAACCTGTACGCCGCCGGCGAGTGCGCCTGCCTGTACCACGGCGCCAACCGCCTCGGCGGCAACTCGCTGCTGGGCGCCATTTACGGCGGGCAGATCGCGGCGCGCACGGCCATCGACGAGGCCGCCGCTCCCTCGCGCTGTCGCGCCGGCGAAGCGCCGCCGCCTGCGCCGCAGCGGGACGTGAACGCCATGCACGAAATCACCAAACGCTGCCTCGGCGTGGTCCGCGACGGCGAGACCATGGCCCGGGGCCTGAGCGAACTGGAAAAGCTTTCCGGCCCGCTGCCGCTGCTGGCCCGGGCTCTGCTGCAAAGCGCGCTGGCCCGCGAGGAAAGCCGCGGCGCGCACTTCCGCAGCGACTTTCCCGAACGCGACGACGCCGGATTTCGCCGCACCAGCGCGGCGCGTTTCGACGGCGCGCGCGTCGCCGTAACGTTCGAGGACGTCGGAAAGGAGGACGAGCGCCCGTGAACTTCGTCGTCCGCGTCAAACGCGCCGCCGGCCCCGGCGCGCCCGTTTTCTGGCAGGAATTCGCCTGCGAATGCGACGGGTCCGGGTCCGTCGCCGCCGCGCTGCGCGAACTGAACGCGCGCACGCCGCTGATCGACCTGAACGGCCGCGAAGCGCCGCCCATCCGCTGGGAATGCGGCTGCGTCTGCGGCAAGTGCGGCGCCTGCGCCATGCGCGTCAACGGCCTGCCCACGCTGGCCTGCAAAACCTTTCTCGGCTCTCTGGGGCGGACGGTCACGCTCGAGCCGCTGAGCAAGTTCCCGCTCGTCGCCGATCTCGTCGTCGACCGCGGCGTCATCTTCGAACAGCTGAAAAAAATCCACCTCTGGCTCTCCGGCAAGGCCGTGATGCGCGAAAAGACCCATGAACTGCGCTTTCAGTCGGCCCGCTGCCTGATGTGCGGCTGCTGCCTCGAAATCTGCCCGAATTTCCGCGCCGACGGCGGCTTCGCCGGCGCGCCGGCGGCCGTCGGCGCCTACCGCATTTTCAATCAGGAAAGCGACGCCGCCCATCGCGCCGAAGCGGCGAAACAATACGTCAGACGTTATTACTCCGGCTGCGGAACGTCGCTGGCCTGCCGCGACATCTGCCCCGCCGGCATTCCCGTGGACGAACTGATCTCCCGCAGCAACGCCGCCGCCGTCTGGCGCAGGCGATCGTGAGACTGCCCCCAAAAGAAGCGAATAAAAAACCGCGCGGACGAACGGGAAAAATTCCGTTCGTCCGCGCGGTTTTTGTTTTGCGTTCCGTTTCCCCGCAGTTCCCGTTTACGCTTCGAACAGGTTGCCCTCGTGCAGGCGGCCTTCGCTCATCGTGCAGACCCGCGTGCCGTATCTCAGCGAGTCGAGGTCGTGCGAGACGATCAGCAGCGTCACGCCCTCGGCGTTGAGACGAGAGAATTCCTCCATGATGCCGCGGCTGGACTCGACGTCGAGATCCGACGTCGGCTCATCGGCGATCACCAATCGGGGACGGTTGATCAGCGCGCGGGCGATCAGAACCCGGCGCAATTCGCCGCCGGACAGTTCGCCCGGGTACGAGCCGGCCGCCGCGCCGATGCCGAAGCGCTCCAGCAGCAAACGGGCCGCGCCTTCGCCGTCGCCGCCGCGCGGATAGAGGCAGAACGGCAGCATCACGTTCTCCAGCACGGTCAGATTGGGCAGCGCCGCCGCTCCCTGGGGGATGAAGCCGATGCTGTCGCAGCGCAGCCGCGACAGTTCCGCGTCGCTTTTGCCGGCCAGGTCGACGCCGTCCAGTTCCACGGCGCCGGACGTGGGCGCCAGCATCCCCGCCGCCAGGTTCAGCAGCGTCGATTTGCCGCTGCCGGAACGGCCGACGACGTTGACAAAATCCCTGCTCGCGACGGTCAGCGACACATGGTCCACGGCGAAGAACGAACGGCCGCCGCGCGAATATCCTTTGCACAGATCTTTCAGTTCCAGAACGGCGCCCATCTCAGTTCCCCCTCAGCGTGTCGTAAATGTCGGCGCGGCTGGCCCGGCGCGCCGAGAACAGCGCGCTCAGCACGCCCGTAAGGACGGAGACCGCCACGGAGGCGGCGCCCAGCAGGATCAGCGCCGTCCAGGACGGCAGCAGGAACGGCAGTTTCAGCGCGTCCGCCACCATCGGGCTGACGACGGCCACGGCCGCCGCGCCGAGAGACACGCCCAGCGCCGCGCCGTAGAGGCTGATCAGCGACGCCTCGGTCAGAGCCAGGGCGAGGATTTTGCCTCGGCTGGCGCCGATGGCGCGCAGAACGCCGATCTCGACCCTGCGCTCGTTCATGGTCACGGAGAACAGCAGCGCGATGACGATCACCGCCAGCAGCCAGACCAGACCGATGCCGCCGCGGATCATCCACGAAACCAGCGTCAGCGAAGAGGCGATGCTGTTGACGAACTTCTTGCTGAACAGCGCGAAAATATCGTCGTCGCCGAAGCGGCGGTTGATCTCCTGCGCCACTTTCACCGAATCGTAGCCCGGCTTCAGCTTGACCATCACCGTCGAGACGCGGCTGCCGTCGCTGGCGAGCGGGTGTTTGAAGATGTTTTCCGCCGCCTTGGCCAAGTCAGTCACCGTCTTGCGCGTCACGAAAACCGTCGAATCGAACCTCATGCCCGTCTGTTCCAGCCTTCCGGCGACGGGCAGATCGACGCCGAAGAAATGCAGCCGCTCGCCAGGTTCGCCGTTGACGCGGTAGCCGACGATCAGCTCGCCGTCTTTAAGGCCGCGCCCCAACGTCGCTTCCAGCCACGGGCGCACGATGAAGTCGCTCTCGTAATCCACGCCGACGATCTGCAGCGGATAGGAACAGCAGGAGGCGCGGATCGTCGCCAGAAAAGTCTGCGGCGACATGCGGTCGATCCCTTCCACGTCCCGCAGACGCTCGAGAACGTCCTTGGGCAGGTAGAACATCGACGGCCTGCCCGAGAGGATCACGCTGTCGATGTGGGGGTCGTACCCCGCCGGCACGACGATGACGTCGGCGCCGAGTCGGTCGGCGGCGCTGCGCGCGCCGCCGGACAGACCGACCGACATGACCGTGCCCGCGTACAGGAAAAACGAGAACAGCAGCACCGCGAGCACAAGGCAGAAACTCCGCCAGGGGCGGCGGCGGATGTTTTTGCGCGCGATGGCCTCCGTGCTCAGGGAAGCACCCGTCATCTTCAGCGGCCTCCTCTGACGAAAGACAGGATCAGCGAGACGACGTTCACCGCGACGATGGCGGCGGCGAACTTCCGCACAAACGGCATCGTCACGGCGCGGCAGGCGTGCGAAGCATCGCCGCACAGACCGCAGACCCACCCGGCGCCGCGCAGCGGGATCACGCCGGCAGGAACGAGCAGGCAGGCGATCGCCGCAACAATGGCTGCAAACGCCGCCAAAACGGCGGCCCAGCCGCGCCCGCGGCGCAGCAGCGCAAACAGCGACAAAACAACGACGGCCGCGCCCATGGCGACGATAAACAGCCCGGAGTAGTAGCACTTCATGGGGGCGCCGTGAGGGGTCATCTGCGAACAGACCGGCGCCAGCCGGAACGGCGTCAGCGACAGGACCAGCCCGAGCAGAACGTTCAAAGCTCCGAACAGCATGTTCACAATGTTACCTCGCCTTTTTCAAAGCTTCATGCACGGCGATCCGCATGGCCTTGTAGGTGACGGACGCGCCGGAAATGCTGTCCATCGTGTCCACGTCCTGCGCCTCGATCAGCATGTCCGGATACTTTTTCATCTCGCGCACGGCGCGCTGCGCCTGGCGAAAATCCTCGGCCGAGCCGTCCCTGCCGTGGTTTTCGTCCTTGATGTTGCCCAGCGCGTCGCGGGCTTCGAGAACGCAGGCTACGATCCTGTTGTCCTTGAGCGTCAGGATCACTTTGGTGTTTTCGCCGTCGTCGGCCTGATACTCGCCCTCGTAGACGCCGTCCCGGTACGTGACGCCGAAGAACTTGTCCTTCATGGCGAAAACGCCGCCGATCACAACGAAGACGGCGATCAAAATCAGAGTTTTCTTCACGATGCGCGCTCTCCTTTACGCTCTCAGCACGCCGCTGAAATTGGCGCGCTGGTCGATGTCCTGAACGATCTTGCCGTGCTCCAGCACGATCTTGCGCTGCGCCACGTCGCCGACTTCCGGGTCGTGTGTAACGACGACCAGCGTGACGCCCTCGTCGTGCAGACGGTGGAAGATGTCCACGACGATGCGCTCGTTCTCCTCGTCGAGGTTGCCCGTCGGCTCGTCGCCGAGCAGGATGCGGGGCGAGTTGATCAGCGCGCGGGCGATGCAGACGCGCTGCTGCTCGCCGCCGGAAAGCTGCGTGGGCAGGTGATGGGCGCGCTGTCCCAGTCCGACTTTTTCCAGCGCCTCCATGGCCTCTTTTTCGTCGGGCATGCTGTGGTAGTACTGAGCGACCATGACGTTTTCGAGCGCGGAAAGATAGCTGATCAGATGGAACTGCTGAAAGATCAGCCCGATCTTGTCGCGGCGGATCTTCGTCAGGTTCGCGGCGCTCTCGCGGCTGATGTCGGCGCCGTCGAGGATGACGCCGCCCTCCGAGGGAGTGTCCATGCAGCCGATGACGTTCAGCATCGTCGTCTTGCCGGAGCCGGAAGGCCCCATGATGGACAGCCACTCGCCTTCGTTCACCGTCAGGTTGATATGCGAGAGGGCGTGCAGGTCGCCGTAGATCTTGGAAACATCTTTCAATTCGAGAATCTTACCCAATTTTATTCCCCCCTGAGCACGATCGCGGGATGAATGTCCATTACCCGGCGCACCGGCAGGATCGAAGCGAGCACGGTGATCGCGATGAAGACCGCGATGGTAACGGGGATGATGGGCCACTGGAAGTTGATGGCCCGGCCGAAGACGCTGAGGCTGACGCGCTGCGCGAACTCGAAGCCGAGGAACACGCCGATGACGCTGCCGATGAAGCCCAGCAGCGCGCCTTCGCCGAGCAGTTCGCCCATGACGAGGCGGTTCTCGGCGCCAAGCGCCTTTTTCAGGGCGATCTCGCGGCGGCGCTCGGCGACCATGGCCATCATCGTGGTGGAGACCGAGATCATCGTGATGATCAGCACCACCACCGTAACCAGCAGCACCAGCGCCTGCAGCTTGCCCAGCACGATGTCCTGCGACTGGGTGAGACGGCGCACGGCGCGCGGCTGGATGCCGGGCATCTTCGTCTCAAGGTCGGCAGTCAGTTCTTCCATCTGCTCGGAATCGGCGACGACGCTGCACTCCACCACGTCGCCGCGGAAGCTGTCGCCGATCAGATTGTCGAGCATGTCCACGTCGGCGAAGATGAAGCCTTCCTCGGCGCCGCCGGTGGTGACGATGCCGCAGACGGTCAGTTTCTTGGCGAAGTTCTGTTCGCCTTCGTCGCGGCCGCGGTTCTCTTCCGCCGACAGGTTCTGCCCGGAGGCTTCGGCGCGGCGGCCGTATTTGACGCCCAGCACGGTGAACGTGTCGCCGATGGACAAATTCAGCGTCTCGGCGATCTCCTTGCCGACCATCACCCGGTCGGGCGCGGCGGCGCTGCCCCAGTCCCCCTCCACGTACCAGAAGGGGCTGTTCTTCTTCGCCTGCGGCAGGTCGGTGCCGGCGATGATATAGGGCTGCTCGTTGATCTTCACCGTCTGGTAACGGTACGGCGCCATGCCGACGATGCGGTCGGGGCCGATGAGGGCGCGCACCCGTTCGAGGTTTTCGCGGCTGATGCGCGCGTCGCCCTTGGGCAGCAGCAGCAAATTGGCGCCATAGGAGCGGAATTCCCGTCCCAGCTGGCGCGGAATGTCATAATAGATCGTCACCAGACCCGAGAGGATGGTAGCGCCGATGGCGACGGCCAGCACGGCGATGATCAGCCGCGAGGCGCGCCGGATCAGCGAACTCGTCACCATCTTGAGGTACATCTTCCGTCTTTTATTTGCCATGGAGGACCTCCGTCGGTTTCAGGTTCAGCAGATAACGGATCGCGGGGATCGAACCGAACAGCGTCACGAAGAACAGGATCACGGCCACGATCACGATCACCATCTGGGCGATCTCGATGGAGGAGCCGAAGACCGTCCGGCCGATGATCTGCGCGAAGCCGATGCCGAGGAAGTACCCCAGCGCGCCGCCGAACAGGCTGGTCACCATCACCTCGACCAGCACCAGCAGCACGATCTGATAGTTGCGGGCGCCCAGTGCCTTGAGCAGGCCCAGTTCCTGGCTGCGCTCGATCACGCTGGCCGTGATCAGGTTGGAGATCGCCAGCGCCGAGCCAATGGAGCTGAGGATCGTGATCAGGATCATCAGCAGCGTCGTCTTGCTGAGGATCGTCCCTTCCGACTCCGCCACCTGACGCACGGCCTTGGCCACGCCGTCGCGCACCACTTCCTGGATCTGATGGCAAATGGCGCTGACGTAGGCCGTGCAGTACCACGTCTCGTACTCGTCGGGCGAGAGGCCGCGAGGATCCTGGGCGGCCTTGCGCGCCAGGTCGTTGTCGGGCGTGGTCAGCGCCGAGACTTCGAGGCGCGAGACCTTGCCGGGCAGGCCCATGAGTTCCTGCACCATTTTCAGCGTGCCGACGATCTGGCCGTCGGCAGCGCCGCCGTCGTTGAAAATGCCTTTGACGGTCACTTTTTTCGTCATCCCGCCATGAGTCAGCGTCAGTTCGCTGCCGACCTCGGTCCGAAGCCGCGACGCCAGCGCGCCGCCGACCATGACGAAATCGTCGTCGTTTTCGCCGAGCCAGTCGCCTTTCAGGTCGATCTGCCACCAGTTGCGCAGCGGGCGCAGGCCGGTGTCGATCTCCTCGCCGGTGTTCAGCACGGCGTGCTTCTGCACCCAGGTCCCCAGCAGCGGCGCTTCCTCGCCGCCGTTGACCTGGGCGCGCCCGTCGATCATCGGCGCGAAGTCGATGATGTTGAAACCCCAGAAGATGGTCTTGAGCTTGAGCACGTCCTCTTCGTACAGGAATTTGTCGGTGACGCCCAGCCCCTCGCTGAGGCCGTAGAGATCGTTCATCAGCGCCGCTTCCTTGTGGCGCACGGTGATGTTGGCGCCGTAAACTTTCAGCTCGCGGTTGACCTTGTCGCCGACGCCCAGCATGACGTTCATCATGGCCGTGGACAGCGACACGCCGAGAATCACGGTGAAAGCGATCATCAGCATCTTGCTCTTCTGGCGGGCGAGCGTCCGCCAAATCATTCTCCAGAACATGTATGCCCCGCCTCCTACCTGAAGCGCCGTTCGTGGCGCTCGAGCTCCCTGACATCGATGGAGATCCGTCCTTCCCGCACCTCGTACGGGAAAGGGATCGGGTTGCAGCCGCCCTTGAAGCCGATCGTGTTCTTGTTCATGACCACGTCGCAGCGGCGGCACACCACGTCGTCGCCGCGCTCGAAATAGCCGGCGATGCCGCAGATCTCGCAGGCGTCCAGCCCGACGCCGTAGGCCGTGCCGACGGGCTTTTTGACGACGAGAAAGCGCACGTCGTAGCCGTTCGGCGTGATATAGGAGAACTTGTGCAGATGCCCGTCGGACACCTGAGCGAGATCTATGGAAATAACGCCGTCGCTCAGATCGTAAGCTTCCGGCGGCACTTCCGCCGGCGGCTTGGTGTCGTAATAATGAAGGACCGTCACCGTCAGCGCCGCCGCCAGGGCCCAGGAGAACAGGCTCCAGGACCAGCGGCGGCAGTTGCGCAGACGGGCTTTTTCCCTGCGCAGCAAGGCGCGGTTGGCGAACTCCCCTTCGGGGCGCCGGTGCGTGACGATCACCCACAGCAGCATGACCAGCCCCAGCAGCAGCTGCGCGAAGAGGAAGTAATTTCCATATTCGTCGCCCAGGACCATGATCTCGAACACGAGATCGCTGAGCGGGATCATCTTCAGCCTTTGCAGCGAAGCGACGGCGTTGAAGCCGTACTCGACGAAGAAAAAGAGCACGGACGCGCCGAGAAACAGCATGCCGCCGCGCTCGCCCAGAGCGCGATGGACTTTGAACGAACTCAAGCCCAGCAGCAGGCACAGCACGAGCCCGAGGGCAAAGCCGATCGCGCGCAGCAGAGCCTTGGTGCTGAGGCCGCTCTCGCCGAAATAGACGAACTCCTGAGTGAATTGAATCACGGACGGCGTCAGATACATAAAGGCGACGCCCATCAGCGCCGCCAGCAGCACGACGCCCAGCGTCCGCCAGACGCCTTCGACGCGACGCAGCAGCAGCGAAAGCGACGCCCACAGAAGGGCCGCGGCGGCGACGGCGGCAACGGCGACGACGACCCAGCGGTTGAACCGCGTCAGAGGCAGATTCATGCCTTTGGGATCGTACATGCGCACTCCGAAGACCACAAAGCCGAGAAGGATCCCCGCCGCCATTCCGCCCCAGGCGATCAGACGGCCGATTCTCTCTCTGCTCCGCATCACGAAGCTGAGGATCAGGCCGGTCAAAAACGATAAGGAGGCAAGATGATCCGTGACCGCAACAAGATATTTTAAAATGGGACTGACCCCCGATCTCAATAAACAGCCAAAGCGGGGCGCTGTTCTGCTCTTACGGCAGCGCAGCTCCCCGCATATTCAACTTCTTTTTCTGCTTATACCTCGATTTTACTGATTCTGAAGCTGCTCAGCGGTGTACTTCCATTTGAAATCGCAGGTGTAGGTCTTGAAGTAATCCTTGGCGTTCTCCTTGGCAGGCACGCCGGTCTCGGGATCGGTGTGAAGGAGATAATCCGTGGGCGGCTCGATGGTCAGACGCAGCGTGTAGGTGCCGACTTTCAGGCCCTTTTTGATGTTGGCGCCGTAGTGGGGACCGTCATCGGCGTTCATGGGCATGAAGGAGCCATACATGACGATCTTGTTGTTCTTGTCGAGGATCTCGTACTTGACGGTCAGATACGCGGGCCAGATGTTGTCGCCGGCGCCGAAGCCGTACTGCACGGCGTATTCGGGCTGCAGGTGGATATCGGCCTCGAGGTGCATGTCGGACTCTTCTTTGGAAGGATTCTTGCCGGCGGGATACATATCGACGGCCTGGAAGTACACGGCGGCGACGTTGTAGGGGCCGACCTGCTTCTCTTCGCCGATGGAGATTTCGGCAAAGCCGCTCTCACCGGGCTTCTCCACCGCGGGGGCGGCCATGACGGACGCGGCCAGAGCCATCACGGCAAGACCGGCCAGCATTGCAACGAAAGACTTTTTCATAAGAACTTCCTCCTTTAAAGATAGTGTTCTATAAAAGTTCCGCGCGGCGCGGAATCTTTCCGAAAATGAAAACTACTTCGCCTTTCCGTCCTTCTTTTTGCCGAACAGACGGGGCAGCGTCACCCACAACGAGGCGATCAGCAGCATGACCTGCGGGATCAGCGTCTCGGCGCGGTCGTAAATGCTGAGGATCTCGATCGAGAAGCCCTTCATCGCGGGGATGACCGTGCGTCCCGTGATCACGTCGGCCTCCGTCAGCTCCACCACGCCCTTGCCCATGAAGGAAATGCACATCAAAAACAGCAGGATGCTGGTGAACAGGAAGAACGGCTTGAGCGGCAGCTTGACGCTGAAGTAACGGAACGCCACCCACACGGCGACCAGCACCGCCGTGCCGGCGAGAATGCCGTAGACGATGTGCGGGACGCTGTTCATGCCGCCCGTGAAGGCCGCCTTGTAGAACAGGATCAGTTCCGCGCCCTCGCGCATCACGGCGATGAACGCCGCGAAGATCAGCGTCCACTGGCTCTTGCTGTCGATCGACTGCTGCACCTTGCCGCCGATGTAATTCTCCCAGCGCTCCGTGTCGGCCTTGGACAGCATCCAGTTGCTGACGTAGAACAGCACGGCCACCGCCAGGAACATGGTCCAGCCTTCGAGCAGCTCGCGCGCCACGCCGCTGGCGTCGCCCATCATATACTCCAGGAACCAGGCCAGCGCGGCGCTGGCGAGAATGGCGGCGAAGCAGCCGAGGTACACGCTCTTGATCATCGGCTTGTTGCCCGTCTTGATCAGATAAGCGACGATGGCGACGATGACCAGGATCGCCTCGAGCCCCTCGCGGACCAGGAGCCCGAACGCCGTCAGGAACGTCAGCCAGTCTCTGCTGACCGGCGCCCTCTTGGGGGCCGCGCTCTGGGCCGGCTGCGCGCCCTGATCGGCGGACACCGCTTCCGCCTTCTCGGGCCCGTCCTTCTTTTCCGGTTCGGCGGCGGCTTCCGCGCCGTACGGCGCCGGCCTGCCCGCCGAACCGTAGACGGCCTCGCCGAGACTGTCCGGATCGGTATCGCTGATGTCGCCGTCGAGGACCATGGCGTCCTTGTAGACTTTCACTTTCAGGTCTTCGATCTCGTTGACGAGCGTTGCCTTGTCCATCGAGTCGTTGTTGCCGAGCAGCACGTGCTTGATGGCCGAGAACTTGCCCTCGATATGATTGACGCGGGCCGACGAGATGGCGACCATGACGTTTTTCTCGAAGCCCTGGATCTCGTAATAGCCGAAATAGGCGTCGTTCATGTTCTTGTGGGCGGCTTTGTACTCGCCCTTCTCGACGTTCTCCCGCGCGCGCGAGAACTCGATCGCCATGTCCGCCGCCACGGCTTTCCACGTGTCGTATTTCTTCTTCTTGGCCGCGGAAGCGTCCTGCGCTGAAGAGAAGAGAAGGAAGAGAACAGCGACCGCGAGCAGCCCCATGGACCACCCGCGCCACCACTCGTTCTTTGTCTGCATCGTGCCGTCTCCTTACTCGAATTTAAAATTTCCAGCCTTCGGCCCTGCCGAAAGACAAAAATCCGGCCGCGCGAAAAAAATCCTTCGCGCGCCAACGCTCCACTCGAGACCTTCCATTGTTCGCGGAAAGATCTGCTCCGTACGGAATTCGCTCTTTCGGACGGGACTCCCTGTAAGTCTCGGACCGCATGTTTCACAGTTCTTCTTAGTTATTGCTAACTAATACTCCGTTAGTTTAACACCCCTAACAAACCTGTCAAGCGTTTTTTCAAAAAAATCCCCTAGAGCAATTAAAAACATTCTCTTCCCGATCATGACGCATCAAACGTGACGACCAGCTGCGGAATCATCGTCGCCGCCGCAAAAAAGCCGGAAAGAGCGCAGCGCTCTTTCCGGCTTTTTTGCGGTTCTGCGGCACGGTTTTCCTCCGAACAGGCGAACAGGCTCGCGCGTCTGATCAGATAAGCCCCTTCTCCCGCAATGAGGAAATCTTGGCGTCATCGTATCCAAGGATGGTCTTGAGGACGTTTTCGGTGTCTTGACCGAGCTTCGGCGCCCCGCGCCAGACTTTGCCCGGCGTCTCGGACATCTTCGGGGCGATGCCGAAGGCGGTGATTTCGGTTTCGACGGTCTGATCCTCGTATTTAATCCAGTCATTGCGGCTTTTGAAATGCTCGTTCTCGAAGGCGGATTTGGCCGTGTTCAGCGTAGCGCAGGGAACCCGCGCCTCCTCCATCTTCCGCTCGATTTCCGCGGCGGTCAGAGAGGCGCACCATTCGTTGACTTTCCGGTCCAGTTCGCGTCCCTTGGGCGAGGCGACGGCCTCTATGCCGGACGAGCAATCCTCGTAGTTGAAATAGTCGAGGTCGAATCCGGCGCCCTGAATGAATCTCTTGTACACTCCCGGGCCAAAGGCGCCGAGCGCCACGAGGAACCCGTCCTTCGACTTGAAGATGTTGTAAGGCTGGAACGCCGGCGAGGCGTTGCCGCTTCTTTCGGAAATTTTCCCGGCCATGGTGTACGACGTGTAGGTGCCGCACATATACTGCGCCATCGCTTCGAACTGCGCCACGTCGACGACCTGCCCCCTGCCCGTCTTCTGAACGTTGATATACGCGCTCAATGTGCCGAAGAGAACGGCGAACGCCGAAACGAAGTCGTTCGTATAAGGTTTGGACACCGACGGATCGCGGTCGGGGTCGCCCTGCAGGTACAGCCATCCGGAAAACGCCTGACCGATCATGTCGTACGAAGCTCTGTTGCAGACCGAGGGGACGCCGCCGAACTCCTTGTGTCCAAGCCCGCTGACGTGGACGATGACGAGCTTCGGATTGACCTTCAGCAGCTCCTCGTCGTAGATGCCGAGTTTTTCCAGCCAGACCATGTTCTCCATGAAGACGTCGGCTTCTTTGATGAGCCCATAAAATATCTCTTTGACTTCCTCATGCTGGAGGTTGAGCTCAAGCGTCATCGACAGCTTGTTTCTCGCATCCTGCGCCCAGGCCGTGGAAACTTTTTTCCCGTTGACGGTGGCGAACGGCGCCATCAAACGCAGCGTGTCGCCGGCGCCGGGACGTTCGATGTGAATGACTTCGGCGCCGAAATCGGCCAGCATCGTGGCGGCAAAGGGCATCGCAATCAGAGAGCCGCTGTCGATGATTCTCATCCCCGCAAGGGGGCCGAATTCCGGGATGATAAACATACGATCGCTCATGGACAAGATCCTCCTTCAAAAATGATATAAATCTCCGCACAAGGCTCGAGCCCGAATCCTCAGGCTTTTCGCCTTCTGATCTCCTCGATCAGGGCCGGGATCAGCGTCCTGTAGTCGGCAACCGCGCCGTAGTGTGAGATGTCGAAGATCGGGGCGCCCTTGGTATGGTTGACGCTGATGATGCAGCCGGCTTTCTGCATGCCGACCTGGTACTGGACCGAGCCCGAAATCGCGACGTTGAGGATGCATTTGGGCTTCACGGTCGTTCCGCTCTGGCCGATCTGCCGGTCATGCGGAAGCCATCCGTTGTCAACCAGCGGGCGAGACGCCGCAAGACATCCGCCCAGAAGGGCGGCGAGCTCGTTCAAACGCTTCAGGTCTTCCTCGCTCTTGATCCCTCGTCCGCCCGAAACCAGAACGTCCGCATCTTCCATGGATTCGCCGGAATCCTGCCGTGCCATTGTTTCAAGAACTTCGTAATCGCCGTCCGCCGCGACGTCTACCGTTTCGGCAATAATCCTGCCCGAAGCGCCGGGGCGCGGCTCGACGGGATCGAACATCTTCGGACGGACCGTCGCCATCTGCGGCCTCTTTTCGAGGATCGCGATGCGGGCAAGAATATTGCCGCCGTATGCCGGCGTCGTCTGATAAAACACGCCCTCCTCGTCGAATCCCAGCTCTATCGCGTCGGCGGTCAGCCCGGTGCGCAGAGCGACCATCACGCGCGGCGCCAGATCCCTTCCAAGAGAGGTGGCCCCGTAGAGCAGGATGGAAGGCCGATACTTTTGAACCAGCTGCGTCAGGGCTTTTTCGTAAGGACGAGCGCTGTACTGCGCCAGGGCGTCGTTCTCGGCGACGATCACGGCGTCGGCCCCGCGCTCGAAAAGAGCCGGGGGCAGCGCGGTCACGCCCTTGCCCAGAAGCACCGCCGTGATTTCTTCCCCCGTGTGTTTTTTCAGATCAAGGGCCTGTGCCAGAATTTCGAAAACCGTGGCGTTCAACTTCCCGTTCCGCTGTTCGGCAAACACCCATATTCCTTTGCAGTCTTCTTGTGCCATGAAGTCCGCCTCCTTAAATCAGGTGTTCGTTATGCAGCAGATCGGCGATCTGCATCGCAATTTCCCGCGGCTGTCCCTGAAAATACTTCGTGTCGGCCTTGCGTTTCGGCGGCTCCATCAGTCCGCGCGTCGACGTCGGCGAACCGTTCATCCCGATCCGGGAGGGGTCTGCCCCCAGATCTTGAGCGGTCCACGTATGCCGTGGTTTCTTCAGCGCCTTCATGATATCGATGGGCTTGGGATAGCGCGGTTTGTTCATCTCCGCCGTGACGGTCACGAGCGCGGGCATTCTGGCCCTGACTTTTTGCGTGCAGTCTTCCAGACGGCGCTCGCAGACGACCCAGCCGTCCTCGACGTCTATCGAGGAGGCCAGCGTGATCTGCGGAATGCCAAGGAAAGCCGCCGTAGCGGGCCCCGTCTGCGCGGTATCGCCGTCGACGGCATTGCGTCCGAACAGAAGCAGGTCATAGCCGCCGATCCGGCGTGCCGCCAGGGACAGCGTGTACGCCGTGGCCAGCGTGTCCGCGCCGCCCAGCGGACGGTCCGACAACAGATACGACTCGTCGCAGCCAAGCGCCAACGCTTTTTTCAGAACGTCTTCCGCCTGAGGCAGCCCCATGCTGACAACGCCGATCGTGCCGCCGTACTTTTCTTTGAGCTGCACAGCCGCTTCGACGGCGTTCGCATCGACCGGATTGAGTTTGCTCTCCACGCCTTCCCGCACGAGCCGCCCCGTTTTCGGGTCGAGCGTGACGTCGTCAGTATCCGGAACCTGCTTGACAAAAACAAGGATTTTCATCGGATTCCCTGGCCTCGATGGACGCGGACCTATCGGCCGAGGACGGAACTGCTGATGACCAGACGCAGGATCTCGCTCGTGCCTTCGCCGATTTCCAAAAGCTTGGCGTCGCGATAGAATCTCTCGACGTCGAATTCCGCGCTGTAGCCGTTGCCGCCGAAAATCTGAATGCAGTCGTCGCACACTTCGCATGCCCATCTGGAAGCGAGAAGCTTCAGTTCCGCCGCTTCAACGGAGAATCGCTTCCCCTGCTGCTTGAGCTCGCAGGTATCCCAGATCATCAGGTCGGTGGCGCGGATTTTGGCCGCCATATCGGCAAACTTGAACCCGACTGCCTGGTGCTTGGCGATGGGCTTGCCGAACGTCGTGCGTTCCTTGGCATACGCGGCGGCCTTGTCCATGGCGTGCTGCATCAGCCCCGAAGCGATGGCGCCGATGGAGATGCGCGCCCCGTCCAACGCCTGCATGGCAATCATGAAGCCCTTGCCTTCGGCACCGACCAAAGAATCGGCGGGCAGCTCGATGTTGTCGAAAGAGAGCTCGCAGGTGGCGGTGCCCCTCATGCCCATCTTCTTCTCGAACTTGCCGACGGTCAGGCCTTCGGCGTCCTTGGGGACTATGAACACGGAAATACCGTGGTTGCCGGCGGCGGGATCCGTTTTTGCCATGATCAGGTAGTAATCCGCAATGCCGGAGTTCGTGATCCACGCCTTGCTTCCGTTGAGGATATAGCTGCCGTCAGGCTGCTTCTCCGCCACCGACTTGATCGCAGCCGCATCGGAGCCCGCGTTGGATTCCGTCAGACCGAAAGCGAAAACCTTGCCCTCGGCGCACTGCGGAACATATGTTTTCTTCTGCGCCTCAGTGCCGTGAAGGAGAATCATGTCGGCCGCCAGCCAGTGAGCGTCAAGGAACAGCGCGACAGACGCGCTGCCTTTGGCGATTTCGTTGATCACGATCTCGCTGGTGATCGCGTCGCCGCCGCCTCCGCCGTACTCTTCGGGCATATGAATCGCCATCAGCCCGGCTTCCGTCAGCTTCTTGTGCAGATCACGATCGAATCCGTTTTCGTCCATCCACCGGTCGCGCGGGGCCACTTCGTTCTTCGTGAATTCGCGAACCATATCGCGGACCATCACCTGAGCTTCGCTGAACTGAATCATCCGCATTACCTCCCTTAACCATGAATAATTTGTCCCTTTTTAGACCACGTTTATTATATCATGGGCGAGCACATTATTTATGCATCAAACTAATTTGTTTTAAAGTCTAAATCTTCGCAATAGAATATCTGTACATATAACTTTCTCTCCCGCTATGAAACACCATCGTTCAGCAGCTGAATGTCTCGAGGTCGTTCGCCTTCCGTTTCCCATTTTATTAAAAGACCAGGCACAGACTCGAACTTCTTTTCGATTCAAACGCCGAATATTCTCCATACCCTCAAGCGAGATCTCCGGAGCACGTTATGCAGACCGCATTGCGGTTGACACTATTTCAATTGAAAGGCCGAACACAAGGGCGCTGCGAGGGAGATTCACAAAGCGAGCTGCGCAGACTGCGGAACGTCAGCTTCAAATACGAAAAAAGACCCTGCATTTATTTGCAGGGCCTTGAAGAGTTTTCGTCGTTTTTACACCAAATTCCATCTTTCCTGGGTCAATGAAGAAACATTGGCGGAAGAAACATTGGCGGAGGGGAGAGGATTCGAACCTCCGGTACCCTAAGGTACACATGCCTTCCAAGCAAGCACCATCGACCACTCGGACACCCCTCCGCGAACAAAGGGCATTATAACACAGGCGGGCGTTTTTTGACAAGCCGCGGCCACGGCTTCGACGGAAACGCGCCGTTTGAAGATGGCAGCGGGGAAGGGATGCGAACATTTGATCCCGCGCGGTACATTTTTCAATCGGGAACCGGCAAGCACCCTACTGCGCGGGATAAACGGCGGACCAGTAGTCGTACATTTCGCCGCCGGTGGCAAGCCAGGCCGCCCCGCTCTCTTTGATCTCGGTCAGCAGTCCGCGCAGCAGCGGCATGCGGCCGGGCGTACAGGCGGTCTGCGGGTCGAGCTGGAGCACGTAGCAGAGGCCGCGCTCGGCGTAGCCGAGGAACTCCTCGCGAAAGTTGTTGAAGACCTGAGCGGAGCTGGCGATCCGCCCCTGCCCCTTCGGCATGGGGGGATGGTAGTTGAAGGCGAAGTACGGCAGGTCGTAAAGCGCCCAGTGAACGGGGATCTCCAGCAATTTTTCGCCGTTTTCCAGGTCGAGCCAGAAGGGCCGGTCGTCGCTGCTGAGGCTGCTGGAATACACGGCGCCGTTGGCATGGGCGGCGCGCAGGGTGTCGAGGGTGAACTCGGCGATGGGGGCGCGGTAGCCTCTGGGCGGCGCGCCGACGACGTTTGCGAGGACGGCGGCGCCTTTTTCCATGTCGGCCTCGGCCCGTTCGGCAGGCAGCAGGCCCCAGTTGAGCAGTTCGCAGCCGCGCAGGGCGATCTCGTGGCCGCGTGAGGCGACGTCTTTCACTTTTTCGGCGTAGGCCGCGGCGGTCGAGCCGGGCACGAAAAACGTCGCCTTGATATCCAGATCGTCAAGCAGATCCAGCAGGCGCGGCAGGCCGCGGTCCATGCCGTACTGTCCCATGGACAGAGTTTTAGGACGTTCCCTGACGTCGGGATCGACGGCCAGCCAGAAGTTTTCGGCGTCGAGGTTGACGGTAATCAGAGCGGCGCAGCGAGCGCCGCCCTTCCACTCGATTTCAGGCATTTTTCAGGACCTCCTCGCGGTCGTAATGCTCGCGGTACCACTGCGCCACTTCGCCGCCGCGCGCAAACCAGACGTCGCCGCGTTCCCCGATGTGCCGGATCAGCTTTTCGAGGATGCGCAGGCGGCCGGGAGTGCCGGTGACCTGCGGATGGATCATGCTGACGAAGCACAGGCCGTATTCGTAATAGCCGTCGAACTCACGCGAGAAATTGTCGTAGACCAGGTCGTAGCCGGAGATGCGGTCCTGCCCGTCGGGCTCGGCGGGGAAATAATTGTAGGCGGTGGCCACGTAATCGTCCAGTTCCCAGCGCGTGGGGATCTCGACGAAATCGGTCTTTTCGCCGTCGATCACGGTGTGATAGGGGCGGTCGTTGCCGCGCATCGAGCTGCTGTAGTCGACGCCGCGCTCGTACAGCAGCCGCGGCGTGTCCAGCGACCAGTCGCCGGAGGGGGTGCGGAAGCCGCGGGCCGGCTTGCCGATCAGGTCGCAGAAGATGTTCTGGCATTTTTCGATGATCTCGATCTGCCGCTCGCAGCCGTAGTTGAAGAACATTTCGTGTGTGTAGCCGTGCTGGCCGATCTCGTGCCCTTCGGCGTCGATGCGGCGGATCAGCTCGGGATTGTCCTCGGCAACCTTGCCGGGCACGAAGAAGGTTCCGGGAACTCCGTATCTTTTCAGCAGGTCGAGGATGGCGTGAGCGCCGCGGTTGGGGCCGTAAAGCCCTACCGAGCAGGCTTTCAGAAATCTTCCGCCGCCTTCGTAGTGAGCGTTGCCGTTCCTCCACGTGGTGTCCCCGTCGAGATCGAACGTCAGCATCACGGCGCAGCGGGCGCCGTTCTTCCAATGCAGCCGGTCTTCCATTTTTCAGTCTCCGTTTCTCTGCGTCTAAAGCACTTTTTCCAAAAACTGCCGGGCGCGCGCCGACTTCGGCGACGAGAAGAACTCAGACGGCGCGGCGTCTTCGGCGATCACGCCCTCGTCGACGAAGCAGACGCGGTCGGAAGCCTCGCGGGCGAAGCCCATCTCGTGGGTGACGATCGCCATGGTGATGCCCGTGGAAACCAGGCTGCGGATCACGTCGAGCACTTCCTTGACCATTTCCGGATCGAGCGCCGAAGTGGGCTCGTCGAAAAGCAGCGTGCGCGGCTCCATGGCCAGGGCGCGGGCGATGGCGACGCGCTGCTGCTGGCCGCCGGAGAGCATGGAAGGATAGGCGCGGGCTTTGTCGGCCAGACCGACGCGCTCGAGCAGCCGCATGGCCTTTTCGACGGCCTGCGCCTCGGGAAGGCCGCGCACTTTCATGGGCGCGTAGATCATGTTCTGGAGCACGTTCTTGTTCCGGAACAGGTTGAAATGCTGAAACACCATGCCCACGTTCTCGCGCACTTTCTGGATGTCCACGCCTCTTTGGGTGATGTCCAGCCCGTCGATGACGACCTGCCCCGACGTGGGCGTCTCGAGCAGGTTGATGCAGCGCAGCAGCGTCGACTTGCCCGAGCCGGAGGGGCCGATGATGGACACCACTTCGCCCTCGTCGATCTTCAGGTTGACGCCCCGAAGCACCTCGAGGGAACCGAACTGCTTTTTCAAGTTTTTAATTTCGATCACTTTTGTGCAGCCTCCTCTCCAGGCGCGAGGCGACGGCCGTGAAGATCATCACGAGCACGTAGTACATGCCGGCGACGACGATGAACGGCTCGAAGGCCAGATAGGTGGAGTTCATGGCGGTCTGGGCGGCGCGCATCATGTCGAGCATGCCGATGGTGGCGACGATGGAGGTGTCCTTGAGCAGGGCGATAAGCTCGTTGACCAGCGACGGCAGCACGGTGCGCAGCGCCTGGGGGATGACGATGTCGAACATCATGGCACGGTAGGGCACGCCCAGGGCCATGGCGGCCTCGCGCTGGCCGACGTCGATGGACTGGATGCCGCCGCGCAGGATCTCGGACACGTAGGCGGCGGAGTTAAGCCCGAAGGTCAGCACCACGGCGTTGAAGGCCGGGATCTGGTAGTCGAAGAGCTGCGGCGTGGCGAAATAGACGAGGAACAGCTGCACCATCAGCGGCGTGCCGCGGAACACCGAGGTGTAGGCCGTAGCGAACCACGACAGCGGCCCAAGGCGCGAGACTTTGAGCAGCGCCAGCACGGTGCCGCAGATCGAGCCCATGATCACGGACATGAAGGTCACTTGGAGCGAATTGATCATGCCGTGGTAAAAGACTTTGTAATAGGGCCAGATGCGTTCGAAGTGCAGCGCAAACCGCCGCGCCGGGGCCGGCGCGGCCCACGCCAGCCCCGCCAGAGCCAGCACGGCCGCGAGGGCCAGCAGCGGCGCTTTTTTGCGGCCGAAAAGCGATTTTCTCATGTTCTTCCTTCCTGCGGCGTTTCGCGAAGCCGCCGCGGCGACGCGCGGCGCGCCCGCCACACAGGGCCGAAAGGTTCCCCGCGCGGCGGCGGGCCCTTCGGCCGTTTTTTCCCGGAAAAAGTTACTTGACGAACTCCTCGCCCATCCATTTGACGATCAGCTCGTTCATCCGCCCGCCGGCGAACATCTTCTCGATCTGGGCGTTGAACAGAGGGATCAGCTCGGAACCTTTCTGAAAAGCGATGGAGTACGCGCCGGAGACGTAATGCGCGCTTTCCAGGTCTTCGTTGGGAATGACGTGATACACGTAGCCCTCGTTCTGCTCGCACTTGGTCTTGGCCTGCGAGGCGTCCATGACGGCGCCGTCGACGCGCCCGTTCAGCAGTTCCTGAGTGACCATGGTGCTGTTGTCGAGCAGCGTGGGAATGGAACCGGAAGCTTCGACCACCTTGGCGTACTCCGTGCCGAACACGGTGGCGATCTTTTTGCCCTTCATCTCCGCCATGGTCTTCACCGGCGCGGCGGCTGGCGAGATGATGGCGGTCTTGCAGAAGTAATAGGGAACGGAGAAATCGACGCTCTTGCGGCGCTCCTCCGTGTCCGACAGGCCGGAGATGACGAAGTCGGCGCGGCCGCTGTGCAGCTCGCCGATCAGACCGGAGAAGTTCATGTCCTTGATCTCGTAGGTAAAGCCGAGCTCCGCGGCGATGGCGTCGAGCACGTCGATGTCGAAACCGGTGATGACGCTCTCGCCTTTGTCGTTCACCTGGGCGAACTCGAAAGGCGCGAAGGTAGCGTTGATCGCCAGCTTGTAGTGCTTGCCCTGAAGCGGCTTGGCGTCGTAAGGCCAGGGGCCGATCCACTTCTCGTAAATGGCCTTCATCGTGCCGTCGGCCTGCATCTTCTCGATCTGCTCGGTAAACAGCGGTTCCAGTTTCGAGCCCTTGGGGAACACGGCGGCGAAACAGTCGGAGACGTTGCCGCCCTGCACCTTGTCGAGTTCGTCCTGCGGCAGCACGAAGTACTCGAGCTCGGGATGCTGCTTGACGCGGATGGAAGCGGAAGCGGCGTCCTGCACCACGCCGTCGGCGCGGCCGGCCAGGAGCTCCTGCATGCTGTACGTGCTGCTGTCCATCGCGGCGACGACGGCCCCGGCCGCTTCGGCGAAGTCGGCGTACTGCGTGCCGAAAGAAGCGGCGATCTTTTTGCCCTTCAGGTCCGCCACGGTCTTGATGTTGGTTCCTTTGTGCTGGATGATCGAAGTCTGGCAGTAATAGTAGGGCACGGAGAAGTCGACGGTCTTCTTGCGCTCCTCGGTGGGCGACATGCCGGAGACGACGAAGTCAACGCGATGACTGGCCAGCTCCCCCATCAATCCCTTGAAGTTGGTGTGCACCAGCTCGTAGGTGAAGCCGAGTTCCGCGGCGATCGCGTCCACCATGTCGATGTCGTAGCCGACGATGCGGGCGTTGCCCTGCTCGTCGAGCCGCTCGAACTCGAAGGGGGGGAACGTGGGGCTGACTGCCATCTTCAGCTTTTGCCCTTCGAGCGGCTTGGCCGCAAAGGCCGGCGCGGCGCACAGCATGACCGCCGCGAGGCCGGCGGCAAATTTTTTGACGTTGAATTTCATGTTTTATTCCTCCTTGATTAAAATAATATAGCGTTCAATTTTCGATGATTCCCGCGCCCCAGAAGCGTCGCGACGCCGGCGGCTCGGGCCAGCTCCTCTTGCTGTGGCTGAGCCCCTGAACGATCAGGGATTCGGCCGCAGCGATCAGCGCGGCGGCGGGGTCGATCACCGGCACGCCAAGCCTCGCCGTCAGCTCCGCACCCATGCCGGCGAAACCGAGACAGCCGAGGATCACGGCGCCGGCGCCGTCTTCTTCGACGCACCGCCGTCCGCCCGCCTCGAGGATCTCGACGATTTCGCTCCGCTGCCGCGATACGTTCGGCGGCAGCTCGACGCCGCGCACGCTCGCGATCCTGGCGGGATCGGCGCCCAGCGCGCGGAGAAACGCTTTTTTCTGCGGAATCCGCCGCGCCGACGTGGTCAGCACCGAAAAGCTGAGGGCCAGCTGGCTGGCCAGCAGCACCGCGGCCTGCGCGCCGCCGACGACGGGAACGCGAAGCAGTTCCCGGCAGGCGTCGAAGCCGGGATCGCTGAAACAGTACAGGCACACCGCGTCGGCGCCGTCGGCCTGCGCCCGCAGCGCCATCTCCGCGATCTCCGGTGCGTCCAGCGCCGCGTCGAGGCACGAATCGACGCAGAGATTGTTCTTTTGCGGACAGACCATGACGATCTCCGTATCGGGGCGCGCAAAAGCGCGCAGCCGCTCGACCCTCAGTCTCAGCCCCGCCGCGTCGAGGCCGCTGTCGGGATTGACGACGCAGATCTTCATAGCATTTGGCTCTTGACGCCCAGTTTGATCGTGTTTTCGTAATCCAGCTGGCCGTACACGTCCGCGCCGATCACGAGGCTGAGTTTCTGCAGCTCCTCCAGCGGCAGATCCTCGATCGCGCAGCCCATTTTCTCGCACAGCAGCACCGCCGCGCCGACAACGGCATGGGCGTCGCGGAAGGGCACGCCGTGTTTGACGAGGTAGTCCGCCAGCTCGGTGGCGTTGAGAAAACCGTCGTGAAGCGCCTTTTTCATGGCCTCGGGATGGACGGTCATCGTGGCGACGATGCCGCTCATGATCTCGAGGCACATCAGCGTGTCGTCCAGAGCCGGCAGAAAGGCCCGCTTGTCGAGCTGCATGTCCTTGTTGTAGGCCAGCGGCAGCCCTTTCATCTCCGTCAGCATCGCCATCAGCGAGCCGTAGACCAGCCCCGCGCTGCCGCGGATCAGTTCGGCGCTGTCGGGGTTCTTCTTCTGGGGCATGATGCTGCTGCCCGTGGAATAGGCGTCGCTGAGCGTGACGAAATGGAATTCCTGCGAACACCAGAGGATGATCGATTCGCTCAGGCGGCTGAGGTGCATGAGGACGATCGCAAAGACTCCGAGCAGCTCGCAGAAATAATCGCGGTCGCTGACGCCGTCGAGGAAGTTGTCGCAGGGCTTTTGGAACCCCAATGCCGCGGCGGTCATGCCGCGGTCGATGGGGTGCGTGGTTCCCGCCAGCGCGCCGCAGCCCAGCGGACAGTCCTCCATCATGATCTCCACGGCGTTGCGCAGGCGCTTGCGGTCGCGCTGGAACATGCGCTCGAAGGCCGTCAGCGTGTGTTTGAAGGTGACGGCCTGCGCGCGCTGCAGATGCGTGTAGCCGGGCATCAGCCAGGGATTGGCGGCGGCTTTGGCTTTGAGCGCGCCGCACAGTTTGTCCAGTTTTTCCTCCACCTGCGCGGCGGCGTTTTTGGCGAAGAGCTTCGAATCCACGGCCACCTGGTCGTTGCGGCTGCGCGCCGTGTGGAGCTTTTTGCCCGCCTCGCCGATGCGCTTCGTCAAGTTCAGCTCCACAAAGCTGTGAATGTCCTCGTAGCCCTCGTCGCCGATCGCGAGCGCGCCGCTTTCGATGTCGCGCAAGATCTCTTTCAGCCCTTTCCGGATCGCCTCGGCGTCTTCCTTCGTGATAATCCCGCAGGCGCCGAGCATGGCCGCGTGCGCGAGGCTGCCCTCGATGTCTTCCTTCCAGTAACGCTTGCCCAGCGGCAGCGAATTGTCGAAGGCCTTCATCAGCTCGTCTTCGGCGCCTTGAAAGCGTCCTCCCCATAAATTCATATTTTTTCACCTCAATACGATGCATGAATAAACTATTATTCATCACTCAATAAAAACTGAAGCGATATTATCATTGCCTTGAGACGCTGTCAAGGTAAACTTTCATATTATTTAATGACTTTCATAAAACTGAAGTTTGATAAACTGAGATTGGTTCGGAGAAAGCGTTTTCTTTCTCGAACCGTAATGGCTTCGCTCGGGATCTTATGACATAATAGCGGCGGGAGCTGTTCCGGCATGGAGATCCGGCCTAAGCCGCGTTCGCGATGCGGACAGAACCGTATCTCACGCGGAACGCGCGGGGAAAATTTTGCCGTCGGGAAAAGGAGAAGAAGAAATGAACCAAGCGCTCGCCTTCATCGGCTTGGGCATCATGGGAAAGCCCATGGCCCGCAATCTCATGAACGCCGGATACGAACTGCACGTTTACGCCCGGCATCCGGAAAAGGCGCGGGATCTGATCGACGCCGGCGCGCGCCTTCACAATTCCATCGCCGGCTGCGTCCGCTCCGCCGTGGGCACGCTGACCATGCTCGGCGCGCCTGACGACGTGGAAGGGGTCTATTTCGGCCGAGGAGGATTGATGGATTCGGCGCGACCGGGGACGTTTCTGATCGACATGACCACCTCCAGCCCGGCGCTGGCGGAACGGATCTTCAGCGAAGGAGCAAAGCGCGGGCTGCGCGCGCTTGACGCGCCCGTCACGGGCGGTGCGAAGGGAGCGGCGGAAGGGACGCTGTCGTTCCTCGTCGGCGGCGCGGCGGCGGATTTCGAAAGATGCCGGCCGCTTTTTGCGGCCATGGGGGCAAAGGCGGACTTCATGGGACCGGCGGGAAGAGGCCAGCATGCCAAGGCGGCCAACCAGATCCTCGTGGCCGGAACGCTTTCGGGTATTTGCGAGTCGTTCGCGTACGCCCGCCGGGCCGGCCTTGATCTGAATCGCCTTTTCGGGCTCGTCAGCAGCGGTTCCGCCGCCAGCCGGCAGCTGGACGCGCTGGGACCGAAGATCATTTCCGGCGACGACTCGCCCACTTTTTTCGTCAAATATCTGGTCAAAGATCTGCGCATCGCCGCCGAAGAAGCCCGAAACGCCGGACTCTCTCTCGACGTGCTCGAAGCCGCGCTGCGCAACTGTCTCGACGTGACGGCGCGCGGCATGGGCGACCTCGGCACGCAGGCGCTGATCCATCATTACGAAAAGTGAGCGGAGGCCGAGCATGGACTTCGACGAAGCATTGCGGACCGCCCGAGCGGTCAATCAAACGGCCGTTTATTATCGTTCGCTGAACGGACTGTTTCAGTACGACCAATGGACTTCGCTGCCCCGCCGCGGCGGCGCGTACCGTCAGGAGATGAGCGCCTTTTTCGGGGCGCAGAAAGCGAAGCTCTACGCCTCCGACGACGCCCGCCGAGCCGCCGCGTACCTTGACGGCGTGCCCCTTGCGGAGATCGAAAGCGACGCCGACCGTGCCCAGGCGCGCATTTTCCGCCGCGATTACCGAAACGCCGTCATGATCCCAGCCGACACGCTGCGCGAATTCACGCTGATCAAAACCGACGTGCTGAACATCTGGAAGGAAGCGCGGGAAAAACGCGATTACCGGATCTTCATGCCGTGGCTGAAACGGGCCTTCGCGCTGAAAGCCGAGATCGCCCGCGCGCTCGCGCCGGAACAGCCCGTTTTCGACACGCTCGTGGGGCTGACCGACGAAGACGTCAAAACCGGCGATATCAGCCGCGAGTTCGCGCGGCTGCGCGCCGGCATCGTCGCCCTAATCGAACGCATCCGCTCTTCCGGCAAAACGATTTCCCGCGATTTCATGGACCGCGAGTACGACGCCGGCACGCTGATGGCGCTGGGACGCCGCTTGGCGTGCTGGAACGGATTGGATCCCGAAACGGCGACTTTCGACGACCGCGCCGTCCACGGCATGACCAACCGTCCGGGGCCTCTCGATTCGCGCATCTCCACGGCTCGCCTCGGACGGATCGACATGATCTTCACGCTCCTGCACGAGGGCGGGCACGCCATGTATTCCAGCCGCACCGATCCCGCGCTGCGCGACGAGGGACTGTGGGGCGGCACGACCGGCGCGCTGCAGGAAGGCGCAGCGCGTTTTTACGAAAACATCGTCGGCCGCAGCCGCGAATTCTGGCAATGCCATTACGGAGCGCTGCAAGCCGCGCTGCCCGAATTCAAAGCCTTGCCGCCGGAAGATTTCTACGCCGGCGTCAACGCCGTTTCGCCCAGCCTCAAGCGCACGGCCGCCGACGAAGTGACGTACAGCCTGCATATCATCGTCCGCTTCGAGCTGGAACGCGATTACTTCGCCGGGCTTGTCACAGCGGAAGACCTTGCCGCCGCGTGGGACGACGCTTACGAACGCACGTTCGGCCTCCGCCCTGCCGACGACCTGGAAGGAATTTTGCAGGATATCCACTGGGCCGGCGACTACATCGGCTACTTCCAGAGCTACGCGCTCGGCAACATCTACGGCGCCCAGTGGCGCGCCGCGCTGCTGAAAGACTGTCCCGACGCCTTTACGCGTCTTGCCGCAGGCGATATCGGCGCCATCGACGGCTGGATGCAGGAACATCTGTTCCGCTGGGGCTGCTGCTTCACCTCGCCCGAACTGATGAAGCGCGTCGCCGGAAGCGAACTCGACGCCGGCCCCTATCTGGATTACCTGCACGAAAAATACTCGCGGCTGTACGGGTTCAAGATTTAGCCCGCAGCAAAAAAAAACGGACCTCCACGCCGTTGTTTACGGTTCGGAGGTCTGTTTTTTTGTGGCTGCTTTTTAACGGTGCGTGATGATGTCGATGATGGTGTGATCGACGTCCTTCATGCCTTCGCGGTTCAATCTCGCCGCGTTCTCGGCGGTGCGGGTGAAACTGTTCACGTCGACCACGCCCTGCGACACGGCCATGCCGCCGCCGGCCAGGGCGATCTGCGCGGCGTAAAACGCTTCGGTCGCGCCGGTGCCCACTTTGAGCGCGCAGGATTCCTTGGCGCCGTCGCAGAGCATGCCGGTGATGTTGCCGAGCACGAGTTCCATAGCTTTCTTGGCCTGGCCGTCCGTGCCGCCCATGACGTTGACGATGCCGGCGGCCGCTCCGGCTCCGGCCGCGACGGCGCAGCCGCACACGGGGCTGAGACGGCCCATGCGGCTCTTGACGAAGCTGGTCGCCAGGTGGCTGTACGCCACGGCGCGGGCGATTTCTTCGCGAGATTTATGTTTCGCCGTGCCGACGACGTAGACGGGGAGAATGGCGGTGATACCGTGGTTGCCGCTGCCGGCGCTGCTCATCACGGGGAGCGCCACGCCGGCCATGCGCGCGTCGGAAGCCGCGGCGGAAACGGCTTTGACTTGCGCGGCAAGATCGTTTTCGTAGTTCGCTCCGGCCGCGGCTCTGACGGTCCGTCCCAGGCCCAGGCCGACGTCGTTCTCGAAGCCGTAATCGGAGATCCTCATGTTCATGTCGATGCCCTGCCACACGTAGTCGATGTCTTCGGGAGAGAGCCGGCCGGCGAGCGCGACGAGTTCCTCGAAATCCATCTCTTTCACCTGATCGGGAACGGAGAGCGTTTTCGCGGAAGCGGACGATACGGCGCCGTCGCAGTGCGGCACGGCCTGAAAAACGACTTCGCCGTTTTTCTTCACCCGCGTGATGTTGCCGTGCGTCTGTTCGATCACGGCGACGCCGACTTCGTCGCCGCGATATGCCGCAGCTTCCACGTAGACGCCTCCCTTGCCGTTGGCTGTCAGCTTCAGGCGGCCTGCGGCGATGAACTCCTTGGCGTGGGACAAATCTTCGGGGGTGGCGTCCTTGAGCACTTCGAGGCTGTAAGCGCTGTGCCCGCAGAACACGGCCAGCGCCGCGGCGATCTCGTTGCCGCGGGCGCCGTTGGTGCCGGGCACGCCGACGGCGATGCCGTTCTTGAAGATGTTGTCGCTGACGACCACTTCCACGCGCTCGGCCAGGCCGCTCAGCTGCTCGCACGCCTTGGCGACGGCCAGAGCCACGGCTCCCGGCTCGGTGCAGCCCAGCGCCGGTTTGACTTCCTGATGAAGAAATTCGGTAACGGTAAACATGGATGATCTTAAACCTCTTTCCGACGTTTGCAGACTTTATTTACAACAACAGCTCTTGCCAGCGCACTCGAGAATCGTCCGGCGGACCAGTTCGAGGAACTTTTCAGGCGTGTGGGGCTCGATGACGCAGCCTGGGCCGAGGATGACTCCCTTGCGGCCGCACATCTCGCGAACTTCGGCGGCGACCTGTTCTTCCGTCTTGGTCAGCCAGTTCTCGCCCCAGCTCAGGCCGCCGACGAACGCCTTGGAACTGTACGTGCGCACTTCTTCCATGGAAGGGCCGTCGTCGCGGTCGTGCCAGCTCAGCCCCTGTACGGGATAATGCTGCACTTCGTCGATGCGCACTGCGGCGCCGTGCATGTGCAGCACGTTGAACCATGTGAGATCCTTGACGGCGTTCAGCACTTCGAGATCGTACTTCATGACGAACTCTTCATGCTCGGCCTTCTCCATCGTCTTGCGGCCGGAAAGCTGAGTGGCGTAGAAGAAGCCGTCGGTGCCGAGCGCCGCGGAAGCGCGGGCAAACTGGATGGTGGTGTCGGTGACCATCTCCAGCGCGCGGTGGACTCGGGCGGGATCCTCGCGCATGTGCTTGACCAGCGCAGCAGGCGAGCACATCTTGGCCAGCGTGGTGGCGGGGCTGAAGAGCGTCTGCAGGAACGGCACGTGTTCGTCCATCATCTCCATGAGGATGCGCTGCGATTCGAGCACGACGGCGTACTCGCCGCGGACGCCGCTGACAGGGCGGATCCGATCCCAGTCCTTCATGTCCTTGATGACAGGTTCGTGCAGCGTGGGGGCCTTTTCGAAGCCGGGATAGACGTCGAGATCGACGCCCATGTCGACGGTGGTGTACAGGCCGAAGGGCATGTACTTGATGAAGTCGAGGTCGTACTTCTTCTGATTGGCGAGCGCCAGCTCGGCCAGGCGGCGGGGATGGCGGTCGCGGTTGGGAAAGTGCATCCACATGCTGTACGGCGTGCGGTCGTTTTCTTTCAGCGCAAGGGCGTTTTCGATTCTCTGCTTATGCGTGAACATTCATAAAACCTCCTAAAATTTTTTCATGCTGCAAAGGCAGTTTATAATTTTGGCGGCTGAGCCGTCTGAAAACCTGCGTTCAAACCGACGCCTGCTTCGACATGAGGATCTGTTCCGAGGCGCGGCGGTTGATCAGCGGCGGAAACAGCGTAAAGGACTCGTCGGGCACAGGCGCGCTGATCTTTTCCTGCAGGAAGAGGTCGAGACGGCGCAGCGCGGTCATCATGTGCTCGTGCAGCAGCACCGTCGCTTCGACCGTATCGCCGGCACGGCAGGCCTGGAGGATCGCGTCGTGGGACTTGAAAGCGTATTCCTGCGCGCTGGGTTTGGTGATGTCCATCTGCACGTAGCGGTCGATCTTGTTGTACTGGGATTCGATCAGATCCAACAAGCGCGGCTTGTTGGCGATCTCGTAGAGGGCGCGGTGGAATTCCCAGTTCGTCTTGCGGCTGCGTTCTTCGGGCGGCGTCCGCGTCGAAGCGAGCAGCAGATCATGAACGCGTCCCGCCGCTTCTTCGGTGATGTTCTGCACCACGTAGCGGAGAATCAGAGATTCCAGCGAATAGCGAATTTCGAAGATCTCGTGCAGCTCGTCGAGGGAGAACGAAGCGACGACCGCGCCCTTGTAGGGAATGATCTCGACCAGCCCCTCGCTCGAAAGCTGCATCAGAGCTTCCCTCACGGGGATGCGGCTGACATGGTATTCTTCGGCCAGATCGGCCTGCAGCAGCTGCTGTCCGTCGTGGTAACGCCCTGAGAGAATGTCGTTGCGCAGGCTCAGGTACACCTGTTCGTTCATGGTATGTTTGCCGCTTTTAAGCATGATGACCAACCTTCTCTCCTGCAAAGTCAAGGGCTTTTCGATACGTTTCGTCGTCGGGGCAGTAAATCTGCGCGAGCCGGCCCCGTTTTCCCCGAAGCTGAAACGCTTTCATTCCCCGCAGCTCCCTGACGCCTTTCACATCGTTCCAGCTCACGTCTTTCGTCACGCTGCGGACGATCTCCGCCGGTTCTTCGACGGCAAAGGGACGGACGTGAAAACCCTCCGCGCCGGAAACACTCCTGGCGCGGATCGTTTCCATAAAGACGCCGTTCTGTTCAAAGCGGTAAAACATCACATAGCCGCGACGGTAAAAGACCGCGCACACAACGGCGAACAGAAACAACACCAGCAGCGTCAGATAACTCGCGTAGATCGACGCCGCCGTGAGATGCGAACCTTGCAGCGCCCCCGCGCCGAACATGACCTGGGCAAGCGCCATGATCAGCACCGTAGCGAACCACAGGATCCCTGCCGCCGCGAACAGATCGATCAGGATCAGCGGATTGGTGAGCACGGGAACGCCGCAGAACCAGCGCAGCGTCTTCTGCGGCGCGGCAGCCCGACCGTCGCGCTCAGGCATGGCAGACAAGCTGATCCTTCAGGCGGTGACAGGCCACGAAATGTCCCGGTTCCACCTCGACCAGAGGCGGCGTCTGGCGCATGCAGATCTCCTCGTGCTGCGCGCAGCGTCCGGCGAAGCGGCAGCCGGCGGGAGGATTAACCGGGCTGGGCACGTCGCCCTCGAGGATGATGCGCTGCTTCTTCGGCCCCACGCTGGCGATCGGCACGGCCGAAAGCAGCGCCTGCGTGTAAGGATGCAGCGGCGCTTTGAACAGCGTGCTGTTGTCGGCCTTCTCCACCACGTTGCCGAGGTACATGACCGCCACTTCGTCGGAAACGTAACGGACGACGGAAAGGTTGTGCGAGATGAACAGGTAGGTGTAGCCGCGCTGCTCGCGCAGATCGGCCAGCAAATTGAGCACCTGCGCCTGGATGCACACGTCCAGCGCCGAAACCGGCTCGTCGAGGACGATGAACTCCGGGTCGAGCGCCAGCGCGCGGGCGATGCCGATGCGCTGGCGGCGGCCGCCGTCAAGTTCGTGAGGGAACGACGTCGTCAGACGCGAAGCCAGGCCGACCAGATCCATCAGCTCGCCGACCTTCTCGTCCAGCTCTTTTCTGGAACGGCAGATGCCGTTGATGATCAGCGGCTCCGAGATAAGCTGCGACACGGACATACGCGGATTCAGCGAAGAAAACGGATCCTGGAAGACGATCTGGGCGTGGCGGCGGAACTCGCTCCGCTTGGCGCCGCTGAATTTGAGCGAATCCTCGCCGTTGAAGAACACCTCGCCGCCGCTCGCCTTGAGCAGACCGATAATGACGCGCCCCAGAGTGGACTTGCCGCATCCCGACTCGCCGACCAGCCCCAGCGTCTTGCCGCGGGGAATGTCCAGGGAAACGTCGTCGACGGCGTGAAGCAGACCGCTGGAGACGTGAAAGTATTTTTTCAGGTGTTTGATCTCGATCAGATTATCGCTCATGGCTATTCGGCCTCCTTGGAAGGACGCTCAAGAAACGCGTTGCCGGATTCGGGCGTCAGCGGGAAGTGACAGTCCACAAAGTGTCCCGGCTCCGCCTCGCGCATGCCGCAGGCGCGCTCATGGCAGACATCCTTGGCGTAGGGGCAGCGCGGCGAAAAAGAACAGCCCTTGGGCAGATTGGTCGGGTCGGGCGGCAGACCGGGGATCACGGCCAGCCGGCTGCCGAGAGGGCTTTCGAGCGTTGGAACGGCGTTGAACAGCCCCTGCGTGTAGGGATGCCTGGGATTGGTGTACAGCTCCTTGATGCCGGAGTACTCCACCAGATGCCCGCCGTACATGATCGCCACGCTGTCGCAGGTCTCGGCCACGATCCCCAGGTCGTGAGTGATCAGCAGCATCGACGTTTTTTCGCTCTGCTGCAGCTTTTTGATCAGCTCCAGAACCTGCGCCTGAATCGTCACGTCCAGCGCCGTGGTCGGCTCGTCGGCGATGATCAGCTGCGGACGGCAGGCCAAGGCGATAGCGATCACCACGCGCTGGCGCATGCCGCCGGAAAACTGGTGGGGAAAGTCCTTGGCGCGCTCGGGACGGATGCCGACGAGACGCAGCATCTCGATGGCGCGTTCGCGGGCCGCTTCGCCTTTCAGGTTGAGGTGCAGAGAGACCATTTCCATGATCTGCTCTTCGACCGTCATGATCGGATTGAGCGACGTCATCGGATCCTGGAAGATCATGGAGATGTCGCCGCCGCGCAGACGGCGCTTCTCCGCCTCCGTCATCCGTCGCACGTCCACCCCGTTGAACAGGATTTCGCCGCTGGTGATCTCGCCGGGAGGCGTCTGGATCAGCTGCAGAATGGAAAGGGCCGTCGTCGTCTTGCCGGCGCCCGTTTCGCCGACGAATCCCAGAGACTTGCCGCGCTCAAGCTGCAAGTTCAGATGGTTGACCGCCTTGACCACGCCGGAATCCGTGTTGAACTGAACGGAAAGATCCTTTATGTCGAGAAGAATGTCTTTGTTTTCGCTCATAACGTCCACCTATCGCTTCTGCTTGGGGTCAAGGGCGTCGCGGAGACCGTCGCCGAGAAAGTTCAGCGACAGAATCGTGAACATGATGGCCAGCCCGGGAAAAATGCTCATATAGGCGCTGTTGCGCAGATACGGACGGGCCGCCGAGAGCATACCGCCCCACTCGGGATAGGGCGGCTGAATGCCCAGCCCGAGGAAGCTCAGCGTTGCGGCGAACAGGATCGCATTGGCGACGCTCAGCGTGGACTGTACGATCAGCGGCGCGGCGCAGTTGGGCAGGATGTACAGGCAGATGATGCGCGTGTGCGAGGCGCCCATAGCGCGAGCCGCCTCGATGAATTCCTGATCCTTGATGGAAAGCACCGAAGCGCGCGTCAGTCGGGCAAACTTGGGAATGTAGGTGATGCCCACGGCGACCATCAGGTTGAACAGTCCGGGACCGAGCACGGAAGAGATGACGATCGCCATCAAAATCGTGGGAATGGCCATCTGAATGTCCATCAAACGCATCAGCGCGTTGTCCAGCTTGCCGCCGAAATACCCCGAAACCGCGCCGATCAGCCCTCCGAGCACCAGCGAGATGGACACGGCGATCAGGCCGACCTGCAGCGAAATGCGCGAGCCGTAGATCAGGCGGCTGAGAATGTCGCGCCCGAACTCGTCGGTACCCAGCCAGTGCACGGCGGAAGGCGCCTTGCGGATCATCATGTAATCCTGCTGGGCGTATCCGAAGGGAGCCAGCTGGTCGGCAAAAATGGCGCAGACGATCAGCACTACGAGGATGAACAACCCGAAAAGCGCCAGATAGTTGCGGCGCAGGCGGATCATCGTGTACTTGAGCATGGAATTGTTTTTCACGACAGTACCTCCCCTTATTTAACGTGAATGCGGGGATCGACCACCGCGTACAGCAGATCGACGGCAAGGTTGATGAAGCAGTACGCCACGGAGATGAACAAAACGCCGCCCTGAATGATCGGATAGTCGCGTAAGTTTATGGCCTCGAGCATCAGACGGCCGACGCCGGAGATGGAGAAAATGGCCTCCGTGACGATGGAACCGCCCAGCAACGCTCCGAACTGCATGCTGATAATGGTCATGATGGGGATCAGCGCGTTCGGCAGCGCGTGACGCCAGATCACGACGCCTTCCTTCTGTCCCTTGGCGCGGGCCGTTCTGATGTAGTCCGACTTGATGACCTCCAGCATGCTGGAGCGGGTCATCTTGGCGAACAAGGCCGTCGAAGAGCCTGACAACGTCACCACCGGCAGCACCATCTCGCTCAGCGTGTCGAAGCCCATGGAAGGCAGCCAGCCCAGCTTTACCGAAAAGGCCAGGATCAGCAGCAGCCCCGTCCAGAACGTCGGCATGGAAACGCCCAGCAGGATGAAGACCGTCACGACGCTGTCAAGCAGCGAATACTGCTTGATCGCACTGAGGATCCCCAGCGGCAGGCCGAGCAGCGTGCTGAAAAGCACGGCGGCGAAGGCCAGCTTCATGGTGGTGGGGATGCGGATCGCCAGTTCCTGCGAGACGGGGCTCTTCATGTTGTAGGAATACCCCAGATCAAACTTGGTCACCGCATTGTAAACGTAGTGTCCAAACTGGACGAAAAACGGATCGTTCAGCCCGTGTTCGTCGCGGAACGACTCGATCGCTTCGGGCGTCGCCTCTTCGCCGAGGGCGATGCGCGCCGGATCTCCGGGCGTAAAGTAGAGGATGGTGAAGAGGATGAACATGACGCTGAGAATGACAGGGATCAGAATAAAAATTCGGCGGATAGCGTACTTCAGCACGGAAGCATCACCTTTTCTCTGTGATCTGTGATCGTGAAAATCTAAAAAATCCATAGGGGGGTGGATTAAAAACAACTTTCACAAAAGCGCCGGACGCAGCGGAGGCGTCCGGCGCCCCATGAAAAAGCGACCTATTTTACGCGCTCAGTCTGCTCGGGATAGTGAATGTTGGAAAGCAGATTGATTTTGCCGTCGTAGAGCTCGTCCACGCCGATCAGATCCTTCTGGGCGCCGTGAAGCTCGTCGGCCTGGCACAGATAGACCCAGGGATGCAGATCGTTGACGCGGTCCCAGATCTTCTGGAAGACCTTGCCGCGTTCGCCCTCGTCGATGCAGTGATTGGCCTCGTCCATCAGCCTGTCGACCTCGGGGTCGGACAGACGGGCCGAGTTGGTGCTGACGATGGAGGTCGTGGTGATGACCGACTGCCAGTAAACGCCGGCGTCACGGTTGGTCTGCATGCCCCAGGTGGCGGCGTACATGTCGTACTTTTCAGGCTCCTTGCGGACCTTGTCGTTGATAACGGCGTTCTCGAACACCGACACGTTGACCTTGATGCCGACAGCTCCCAGCATACTCTGCAGCACCGTCGCGCCGTTGACGCGGTCGGCGGCGTTCATGACCCAAAGGTTCAGCTCCAGATCCTTGACGCCGGCCTCGGCAAGAAGCTTCTTGGCACGTTCGGGATTGTAATCCCATTTCTCGGGATTCTCGGGGAACCATGAGCTCGCCGTGGGCAGGGGCCCCTGGCCGGGAATGCCGTTGCCGTTGTAGACGACCTGAACGTAGGCGTCCTTGTTGATTGCGGCGTCGATCGCTTTGCGCACGCGGGGATCTTTCAGTTTGGGGCTGTCCGTGTTCATAGCCAGATGCAGCAGCACCAGACCGGGAGCCTTGACGGCCTTGACCTTGTCGCTGCTCTGCAAACGCTCGAAATCGGAGGGCGGCACGGCGTAGATCATGTCGACCTTGCCCGTCTCGAGAGCGATGATGCGCGTACTGTCGTCGGGAAGAACCACAAACGTCAGCTTCTGCGCGTAGGGCTTGGTTCCCCAGTAGTCGGCGAAAGCTTCCATCTCGACCCGTTCGCCCTTGGTCCAGCTCACGAACTTGTACGGGCCGGTCCCCACGGGCTGACGGAAGTAATCGGCGCCGGCTTCTTCGACAGCCTTGCGGTTCAGGATCATAGCGTAAGGGTGCTTCATAGATCCCAGCCAGCCGCCGACCGGACCGTTGGTGCGGACGATCACGGTATGCTTGTCGATCACTTCGAAGCCCTTCGGATCGATCCACACGCCCTTCGACTTGGCGAAGACGGACTTGGAAGGATCGGTGACGCGGGTCAGAGAGAAAACCACGTCATCCGCGGTAAACTCCTCACCGTTGTGGAACTTGACGCCCTTGCGCAGATGGAACTTGTAAGTGCGGTCATCAAGGATCTCGACGCTTTCGGCGAGCACCGGCGTCAGCTTGCGGGTCTTGCCGTCCACCGTGAAAAGCGGCTCGTAGATCTGTTTCTGCATGGAGAACGAATAAGTATCAACAGAGTTCTGCGGATCAAAGTTCTTCGCGTCGATGGAGACGCCGACACGGATGTTTTCGCCCCGCTGCGCGGCGAAAGCCGTTCCGGCGCACAGCATGACACAAGCGAGACACAAAGCGAATGCCCTCTTCATAAACAAAGAACCCCTTCCTAAGAAAATAAGATTACGGTACCTGTTGCTTTTACTCCACTTTCCCCAGTATGGCGGCACAGCGTTGCGGATTCAACGGGAAGCACTGCGCGACTGTTCTTCGCGTCTAAAAATAATTAAGAACCGCATTCCCGATGAAGAAATAATATCCACAACCCGCCCAGATTGTAACAAATAATATACAAAACGCAAGAACGCTTCGACTTGATTTTAATTGAGGATTACAGACTTAGCGGAGCAAGTTTTTAATCTTCTGACACAAGAAAAGACATAACTAATGAATTAATGGCATTTAAACAGAATAAATACATCATTTTAACCGATAATCCTTGCGTATCGTTTTGCAAGAGACATTGCCGCCATCTTAAATATATTGTATACGAATTTAATATATTAACACCCATGATTGAAAAAAATGCCTCAAGTGTATATTATTTCTTATACAGATCAAAGTACCCGGCAAATCTCGCAGTAATTAAATACCCTCTATTTACAAAAATTTGCGCCACGAACTCATACTATTCTTGACAAAACCACTGCCATAGTTCGCCGGGCGTTGCGAGGTCCGATCTTTTAATTAAGAAAGCGTATCAATCCCAAAGAGGAGGAAAAAAGAATGTCGTCAGAAATACTGCAAAAGGCCCAGTCCCTCCGCGACTATCTTGTGGACTGCAAGCGCCGGATTCACCGCCATCCCGAGCTGGGGATGCAGGAGCTCCGAACGGCGGCCTTCGTGAGAGCCGAACTGGAGAAAATGGGCGTGGAAATCCAGCCGCTCGACACCGAAGTCGGCGTGCTGGGGCTTATCCGCGGCACAAAAGCCGGCGCGGGAAAAGTGATCGCCCTGCGCGCCGACATGGACGCGCTGCCCATTCAGGAAGCCGCCGGCCAGCCCGATCAGTCTGAGGCAACCGGCGTCATGCACGCCTGCGGACACGACGCGCACACCGCCATGCTGCTGGGGGCCGCAAAACTTCTGATGAGCATGCGGGAACGCTTCAGCGGCGTCGTCAAGCTGATCTTTCAGCCCGCCGAGGAGACGCTGGGCGGCTCGGAACTGATGATCCGGCTCGGCTGCCTCGAAAACCCCAAAGTGGACATTATGCTCGGGCAGCACGGCATCGGCGAATTCGCCACAGGCGACATCGCCTTCCGCGAAGGCCCCAGCATGGCCTCGTCCGATACCTTCTCCGTCACCGTCAAAGGCGTCGGCGGGCACGGAGCCTATCCTCACAATTCCGGCGCCGACGCGCTGCTGGCCGCGGCCAATTGCGTCACATCCCTGCAGGGTCTGATCACCCGCCAGTTCAACGCCGTCGATCCCGTCGTCCTTTCGATCTGTACCTTCCACGGCGGCACAGCCAAGAACATCATCCCCGAAGAAGTCGCCTTCGGCGGCTCCATCCGCTGCCAGACGCCCGAAAGCCGGGGCAGGATCAAAAGCGCGATGGACCGCATGATCGGCTCCATCGTCACCGGTTACAACTGCACCCACGAGCTCGACTACACCTACGGCGTCCCGCCGCTGGTCAACGACCCCGCCGTCGTGGCCACGATGCGTTCCGCCGCGGCAAAACTGCTGGGCGAAGAACACGTGAAAACGATGACACAGCCGCGTATGGGCTCGGAAGACTACGCCCGCTACTCCGAAAAGATCCCCGCCTCCTGTTTCGCCCGCCTGGGGATCTGGCAAGACGGCCAGGCGCAGCCCAAATTCCATAACCCCGCTTTCGTCTTCGACGAAAAAGCGCTGCCCGTCGGAGCAGGTTTCTTCGTACAGGCCGTGCTGGAGATCAACGGGTAATTTTCCGAACGCCTTTCATAACGCCGGCGCCCGCTTCGGAATCGCACGATTCCGAAGCGGGCGCCGGCGTTATTATTTTTTTCAGAAAAACGTTACTCAGGGTACCACAGTTCGGGGTAGATAGTGCAGATTGCTGGGGGGAGAATTAACCCTGCCGTCAAGTAGATCTTCGACGCCAACCCGACCTGATCCCCATTCACTGTTAATAATGCAGATTGCCAAGGAAACTGATTTTGCCGTCACATAGGTCCTTGACGCCCTTCAGATCTTTTTGGGCGCCGTACAGCTCGCTGGGGATCGACAGATAAACCCAGGGATGCAATTCGTTGATGCGGTCCCAGATTTTCTGAAAAATCCCATTCCGCTTCGCGGTATCGACGGTCTCAGCGGCTTCCTTGATCCATGCGTTGGTTTGAGGATCGTCCAAACGGGTAAAATTGGTCGTACCAATGGCCTCTTTGGTAAACAGCGACTGCCAGTAGACGGCCGCGTCACGGTTGGTCATCATGCCCCACATGTAGATGAACATGTCATAGCTGCCGGTTTTCATTCGATCGTTGAAGACGCCGTTTTCAAGTACCTGAATGTCAAGCGTAATGCCGACCTGTGCCAGCATAGCCTGAAGCACCGTGGCGGTATTGATCAGATCCTGAAGGTTAAGCACCCATAAACTGAGTTTCAGATCCTTGACGCCGGCATCTTTCAACAGTGCTTTCGCTCTCTCGGGATCATAACCGAACGGGCGAGCGTTTTCGGGATAGAAACTGCACACCGGCAGAAGCGGCCCGACGGCCGGTGCGGAGTTTCCCTCGTAGACCACCTGATTCAAGGCTTCCTTGTTGACGGCATACTCGATCGCAAGCCTCACGCGAGGATCAGCCAGTCGAGGCGACTGCGTGTTCAGACCAAGGTAATGAAGCACAAGTCCGGGAGCACGAACAAGCTGCACCCGATCACTCTCGGAAAGACGGTTGAACTCTGTTGTAGGCACAGCATAAATGAGATCGACTTTACCGGTCTCGAGAGCAATGACACGATTGCTGTCGTCTGGAATGATCAGGAAGATAAGGTTCTTGTAAACAGGTTTTGTTCCATGATAATTCTCGAAGCGCTCCAGCTCCAGCTTCTCTCCCTTTGTCCATTTAATCAGCTTGAAAGCGCCGGTGCCTACGGGGTGCATGGAATAGTTACTGCCAGCCTCCTCCACAGCTTTTTTATTGAGGATCGAGGCATAAGGATGCTTCATTGACTCAAGGAATCCCCCAAAAGGTGTCCGCGTTTTCACGACAACCGTGTATTTATCTTCGATTTTAAAGCCGTCGGGGTCAATATAGCGTCCCTTTGAACCGGCGAAAACCGACTGGGGAGAAGTGGCGCGTTTAAGTGAAAAAACGACGTCGTCGGCGGTAAGTTCTTCACCGTTGTGGAATTTAACGCCCTTTTTCAAGTGAAAGCGATACGTCTTATCGTCAAGGATATCCACACTTTCCGCAAGGACAGGGACCAGTTTGCGGGTCTTGCCGTCGACAGTGTATAAAGTCTCGTAAATCTGGTTCGTCAAACAAAAAGAATACGTATCGACTGAATTTTGCGGATCGAGATTCTTGGCGTCGATGGCGACACCCACAACCATCTCGTCTCTGCGGGCAAAGGCACATGACGACAGCAATGCAGCAATAATCAGACCATAAAACAATGTTTTCAGCTTCAAAAAAAACACCCCTTCTACTTAATAAACTTCAGATCAGCCTAAACATCCCCCGCCATAATGTTGCTCCGCTAACACTCTTCATCGAGAACCTCCTTACATCAGCCCCCTTCCCCCCATCCAATTTTGAATCAATTCAGCCACTTGAGCCGAATTACGGTCCATCATCAGCAAATGCGTATTACCGAAAATGCCGCGTTTCGGCAAATCGATCCAATTGATCGGCGCGCCGAGCTCTTTCATGATACGAAAATATTCAGGATAGATTTTAAAATAGGCAGCTTTTGTCCACACGCACAGCTCCGACACCCTGATAAAATCGCCCCAGAGAACGAGCTGAGGAATCTCTTTCAGCGCGGAAAAATCCGTCGTTTGAGGATCGGGAGTACGGGCTGGCTCCAACAGGATCAGCCCCTTTACCTTGTCAGGATGAGCTAAGGCTGCCGGAAGAGCGAAATTGGCACCCTGGCTGTGAGCCATGATCACGCACCCTCCGTCAAAGCGGTCTACCAGATTGTTATAGGCGTCCTGCGCCCAGTCATCCATACTGCGCCAACGCGGTACGATCTGTTTGTAGAACTCGTCGTAATACTCTACCGGAAACTGAGTCCTCTCATACGAGACACGCTTCGAATGATCTTCGGCAAAGAGCGGTCCTAGACGGAAATTACTCCAGCAGGCCGCTTTGGTAGTAAATTCCGGATGCGTACGGTAAATCTCTGGATACATCGCCCAGGAAGATCGTCCCCGCTCCACCGAATCGCTCACGTAAACGTCGTGTCCATACCGCAGAAACAAACTCCGCCACCCCTCCCGTCCGTCGGGAGTGGAGCCCCAAGTGGCGCCGGTCAGCCCTCCGCCGTGCCACATCAACAGCGGATATTTAGCTTTCGGCTGAGCCAGCTTAACATATTCAACATACATCTGTCCCGCTTCGTACTGACCGTTGGGATCAAAATCCTGCGTCGTTCCGTCCTGACAAATAAAAGCTTTGTGAGGGAGGCCTCGCAGAATTACCTCATGACCGTTCACGTAAAAATTTCCTAGTTCCTTTACGGAAATTATTCCCATAAAACATTGCACTTCCTTGCTTCCAAAGAATGAGTACCATAGCTGTGTATTCCAATTATCTGATCCAAAACCATAGTTTTGATTATAAGAACCGCTACCACAAGAGCAATCCCAAACTTCCAATGCACCATTTTATGGCACGTCTCTCGTGCTGCGCGCGCAGCTATTTTTCAATATTTTCTTCCAACACGACAGCATAAAATTCCTTCAGATCGCGCCTGAACTGCACGTGTGCTTCGGGATTGGAATAGAACATGTGCCCGCCCCAGTAGGTTTTGAAAGTGACATTCGCGCGCAGACGGGCGGGAATGTCCATATGGTTCAGGCAGTAGCGCGTCGTATCGATCGAGCAGTGCAGGTCGAACTGTCCGGCGCAGGCGAAGAACTTGAAACGCGAATCCATCTTCATGGCCGTGCACAGGTCCGCCAGCATGGACGCGAAACCGCCGGCGCGCGGCGCGGCGCCCGAGGCCGTCGGCAGATAGCCGCTGGCAAAATCCCATGTGCCGCCGTCCACGCGGGGATTGAAGGCGAGGTAATCCCGGTGTTCCGGCAGCTTCATGATGCGCCCGAAATACTCGTAAAACGCCGCGTAACAGGCCGCCGACATGTTGAACGTCTGCGGGTCAGCCTCAGCGTCGAAACCGCGCCCCGGATAGGTCAAACGCGCGTCGAAGCAGCTCGTCACAAGCCCCTGATCCGCGAGCAGCAACCCCGCGAACTGCTTGTCGCTGACACGCAGATTCAGCGCTTCGAGATCCGTCGCTTTCAGCGCCGTGTAGCGGCGCAGCTTTTCCAGAACGGCACTGCGTTCTTCCGCCGAAACCTCGCAGCCCTTCCACAGAAACAGCAGATATTCGCTCTGCGCCCACGCGGCAGCTTCGGCGCGCACGTCTTCAAGGGGGCGCGCCAGCAGATCGGCGCCCAGCTTTTTGTGGAACCACGCCGCCGCACACAGCGCCGGCACCGTGTGCACCAGATGGTGCTCGTACAGCATCGACGTGTGCAGTTCGCCGTACGACAGCGCCGGGGACACCGCCACAAAAGCGCTCGGCATGATGTGCATTTGCTGCAGCCGCAGCACAAGTCCGCTGCCGCGCAGGCCGCCGTAGCTTTCGCCGACGATGAACACGGGCGAGGCGAAGCGCCCGTGACGCGCCAGCCAAACGCGGATGATGCGCGCGATCGCGTCCACGTCCTGGCGCACGCCGTAATACTGTCGCTCCTTCTCGCGGTTCACAACGCAGCTGAAGCCCGTCCCCACAGGATCGATGAAGACAAGATCGGAAAAATCGAGAATGGTGCCCGGATTGTCGCCGACTTTATACGGACGCCGCGGCGCCTCCTCGCCCTGCCCCGCCAGGCTGAACGTTTTCGGCGCCAGCGCCGCCATGTGCAGATAAAGCGTCGAAGTCCCCGGCTTTCCGTTGAAGGCAAAAGTCACGGGCCGCTGCGCGTCGCCCCCCGCCAGAGCGTAACTGACGCAGAAGCTGCGCGCCTGCTCCGCCCCCTCGTCGTCGTACACGGGGATATACTCCGCCGTGAGGCCGTATTCCAGCCGCCGCCCTTCCAACGCGACCGCGTCCTCAGCGCGCTGAGGCTCAAGAAAAAGTTCGTCCGGTAAAGGTCGTTCGTTCATGATCATTTACGCTCTCCTTCGCTGATGACAGTATCGGTAGAAATTCTCCGCTTCTCGTTCTCAAAAAAGCCTCAGCCAGCCCGCGATGCCTGAACTCCATCCGCATACGCCGGAGGCGACTCCGCTGACAACGGCTATGCTGTCGACTCAATGACAATCAGTCAATCCACAATATAATACTAATTCTTGATAGAAAGTATTAACATGGCTCTCCGGACGCTGCGAGGGAGTTCAGTCGCTCAGAACTACCTCGACTGCTGCGCAGTCTGTGCAGCTCGCTTTGCGAATCTTCCTCGCAGCGTCCTTGTGTTCGGCCTTTTAATTGGGAAGCAACATGACGCGAAAGATAAACACAGAGCGAGGTCAACGAATCACGTTCACCTCGCCCCTGCTTTATCATAAATCGTTCTTCGTTCCTTTAAGATAGGTTACCCTCAAAAATTATTCGATAATCAGGCGGCCAAGGTAGTTCAGGCGGCCATCGCAGAACTCTTCTATGCCCTGAAGGTTTTTGCGGCCGCCGTAAAGTTCGTTGGGAACAGCCAAAGAAACAAAAGGATGGACCTCGTCGAGCCGCGCCCAGACTTTTTGAAAGGCCGCCTGGCGTTCCGCCGGTTCGACGCTTCGATTGCCCAGCTCGATGTTCTCATCGACGACCTTATCGTCCAGCACCGCCCAATTCGTAGTCCCGATGCTGCTGGAATGGAACAGCGACAACCAGAACTGTCCCGCATCGCGGTTCGTCTGCATACCCCATGTGCTGATGAACAGGCTCTGCGTATTGGTCGTGACGCGGTCGTCGAAGACGCCGGATTCCATGACGATTATGTTGACTTTGACGCCGACGTCCTGAAGCATGGATTGAAGCACGGTAGCGCCGTTCACGTAATCCTGGCGAGTCGTGATCCACAGATCGAACGTCAGGCCGTCGGCATAGCCGGCCTCCTTGAGGAGTTGTTTGGCTTTGGCGGGATCGCGGGGATAGCGTCGACTGTCGGCTGGAGTGAAGCTGCTGGAGGAAACCAGCGGCCCGTCGGGGACCACCGCTTTTCCCTGATACACCACTTGGACAAAGGCGTCCTTGTCGATGGCATACTCGAGAGCCATGCGGACGCGCGGATCCTTGAGAGCGCCTTTTTGAGTATTCATACCGAGATAAATGAGGTTATGCCCGGTCCCCTTGACGACCTTCACGCGGCCTTCTTCAGCAAGACGGTCGAAATCGTTGACGGGCACGTTGTAAATCAAGTCGGCCTTGCCGGTTTCAAGGGCAATGACGCGGCTGCTGTCGTCGGCCATCGTAAGAAAATTCAGGCGTTGGGAATGGGGCTTGTCGCCATGATAGTCGCCGAACGCCTCCAGTTCTACGCGGTCGCCCTTGAGCCAGCGCCTGAACTTGTAAGGCCCCGTGCCGACCGGCATCCTGAAGTAGTTGCCGCCGGCGTCCGCAACGGCTTTGCGGTTGAAAATACTGGCATAGGGATGCTTCATCGATTCCAGGAAACCGCCAAAAGGCGTCAGCGTCTTCACGATCAGCGTATGCCGGTCGATCACCTGAAATCCCTGCGGGTCGATGTACTTGGCCTTGGATTTGGCATAAACGGACTCATTTGAAAGAGCCCGCTGAAACGAGAAAACCACGTCGTCAGCGGTAAACTCTTCGCCATTGTGGAACTTGACGCCTTTTTTCAGATAAAACTTATAGGTCAGCGGGTCAAGCACTTCCCAACGCTCCGCCAGCACGGGCACCAGCTGCTTGGTTCTGCCGTCCACCGTCACCAGCGTTTCATTAATGTGCTTGATCATGGCAAAGGAGATCGTATCGACGGCCTTGAGCGGATCCATACTCTTGGCGTCGTTGGGGACCCCCACGTTGAGCGTCTGCAAATCTGCCGCCACGCAGGACGCAGCAAACCCCAAAAGCGCCGTCGAAACCAACAGGGTCTTTTTCACGTTCATCTTCGTTCAATGCCTCCCCTTAAAAATATTACTCCGAAGCCGTGAGCGCGTTAAGCACCGTAGTGGTCATGACTTCCGTCCCGATAGGGATCGAGCGGTCGTCGGCATAAAAGTTGACCGAATGGGTGGGACAGTGGGGCCCGCCCGGCGAGCGGCACCCCAGGCGGAAGAGCGTCCCCGGCGCTTTTTTCAGGAAAAGCGCAAAATCTTCGCCGCCCATGGCGGGAGAAGGGAGATCGACAACGTTCGTCACCGACTTCACCTGCGAGCAGGCACGGCGTACCCGATCGACCCAGCTTCTGGCGACCACAGAGGGAATACTTTCCGGCGTGATCTCCACGGTCACTTTCGCGCGCAGTCCCGCGCCGATACTTTCGGCGATCTCGCGCACACGGCGCCGAAAGCGCTCGTGCGTCTCGTCGCGAAGGTAGCGGACGCTGCCTTCCAGTACCACTGGAGCGCCAATGTAAGAATTGGAAATGCCGCCATGGATACTGCCGAAAGTTACCAACGCACAGTCAGTGGGAGCCAGCTCACGCGCCCCCAGACTCATGAGCGCGGTGACGATCGTCGAAGCGGCCAGGATCGTGTCGACGCCGTAATGAGGATAGCCCCCATGCGCCCTTTTGCCTTCGACGGTGATCTTGAGGATATCGACGCCGGCCGTCATGAAGTCATCTCTCACGCCGATCTCGCCGACATAGATGTCGGGCAGCGCGTGAAGCGCCAACACAGCGTCCACGGCAGGGTTTTCCATCACGCCCGCTTCGATGAATTCCGCCGCGCCGCCAAGCTCTTCCTCGGCATGCTGGAAAAAGAACTTGACCGTCCCCGCGAAGCAGCTGCGAAATTCGCTGAGCAGCCAGGCCGTGCCCAACAGCGCCGCAGTGTGGGTGTCGTGCCCGCAGCCATGGAAGACGCCGTCGTTTTGGGAGGCGAACGGCACGCCTGACTGCTCCTGGATCGGCAGCGCGTCCATATCGGCTCTGACGGCGATGCAGACGTCCGGCCCCGCGCCCGTTCCCCGCAGCACAGCGAGAATGCCTGTCTGCGACCTTCCGATACGCCGGATCGAGTCCACATTCATTTTCCTGAGCTGCTCTTCCACCAGCGCGGAGGTCTTCACCTCGCGAAAGCTCAATTCCGGATTCCGATGGATCTGATGACGCCATTCGATCAGTTGCGGCGCAATCTCTTTCAGCCGCTGCGCAAGTCTGTCGCGGCGGTAATTGCACAACATCGCGGCCCTCCTGGAATAAAAATGCAGAATATCGCTAAGATAATAATTCTTTATAAAACATTCTACTGTATGTTAGAAAAATGTCAATAATTTTTTTCAACAATTAAATTTCGCCGCCGGAACCATCCCAGGACGGCCCCTTTGAATATACAAATTTTACAATATTTTCGATAACGGACAAGGATATTGCCCTTGCGCAAGGGCCTTCGCTTTTCTTGAGATGAACGCCGGCGCCGCCGATGCCCTCGACGTTCAGAAACGCCGAAGATCATTTTCCCGCAGTCTGGCGAAACGTCGATATCATAAAAAAGCTACCTCAACTTTGCTGCGTGAGCTTGAGGTAGCTTCCTTCACAACGTGATTTTATCTCTCGTATACGATGCGTCCGTCCATAAGGGTAAGAACCGGCGCGGTCTCCAGTATCTCGCGCGCTTCGTTCAGGGCGAACAGATTGTGGTCGAGCACGACGATGTCCGCGTACTTTCCTTCTTCCAGAGTGCCGACCCGGTCTTCCATGAAAGCGCCGTAGGCGGAGCCGGCCGTGTAGCCTTTCAGAAGCTGCGCCATCGTGACTTTCTCGCTCGGGTTCCAGCCGCCTTCCGGCCGGCCGTCGTTGAACAGGCGGGTCGTGCCCCGATAAAGGGCCAGCATGGGGTTGTTGTCGTAAATCGGGAAATCCGTGCCGAACTGCACGTGCGCTCCGGTTTCCAAAATCGAACGGATCGGCCACGTCTCCGCGGCGCGCCGTTCGCCCAGCCGGGCGAAATAGGGATTGTCCGCAAACTTTTCGCAGATGCCGATATGATCCGGCTGCATCGACGCCACCACGCCCAGCTGAGCGAAACGGCCGATGTCTTCTTTGGCGATGATCTCGATGTGCTCGATCGTGTGCCGGGAATCGCGCTTCCCGTTGCGCTTCTGGGCCAGTTCGCAGCAGTCCAGCGCCCGCCGGACGGAACCGTCGCCACAGGCGTGCATCCTCACCCGGAAGCCTTCGCGGTCGGCATCCACCACCCTGCGGGCCAGCTCTTCCGCCGGGATCCGGCTGGAGCCGACGGAATCGGGCTTATCCGCGTAAGGTTCGAGCAGCAGAGCCGTCCAGCCCGTCGCCGTTCCGTCGACGATGTGCTTTAGGCCGGAAAAACGCACCTTGTCGCTGTCGTACTCCTGCCGCAGGCGACGCGGGCGCTCCAGATCCCCGGTCAGGCCGGCGGCGAAGAAAAAGCGGACGTTGAGACGCCCTTCCCGCTCGAACTGCTTCACCACGGCAACGTTGCCCACGTCGATGCCCGACCCTTGGTAGCACTGGATGTTGCTGACCGAGGTGATGCCCAGGGAAGCCGTGCGGCGCTGGAATTCGTCAAAAATGACCTCCTGCACCGGCATGGGCATGTCGAAGGCCAGTCGGGCGACCATGAGCATCGACGTTTCGGCGATGTAGCCGGTGGGCGATCCGTCGGGGTCGCGGGCGACGAGGTCGTCGCCGAACTCTTCGACGTCCGCGACGCCGCTGAGCGCGATGGCGGCGGAATTGAGCCAGGCGGAATGCCCTTCCGCGTCGATCAGGTAAACCGGCGTATCGGGCAGAAGCGCGTCCAGCGTTTCCTTGCGGGGACGCCGTGCCTGCCCCCACTCGATGTTCGACCAGTCCGTGCCGATGATCCAGGACAGCTCGGGGTGCGCGTCCGCAAAGTCCTTGACGCGCCGCGCGGCTTCCTGCTCGGAAGCGCAGCCGCTCAGATCGGCGGCTCTGCCGAAAATGCCGCCCAGAAATGCGTGCTCGTGCCCGTCAAAGAACCCCGGCATGATCAGGCGGCCGCCGTAATCCCTGATATCCGTCTCGGGGCCGATGTACGGCTCCATCTCTTCGGGCGGACAGACCTTTTCGATCCGGTTGCCCCTGATGCCGACTGCCAGACGCTCGGGCTCGTCTTTGAGCCCCGTGAAGACGGCGTCGCCTTTCAATACCAGATCCATGATCACAACACGAACCCTCCGATCAGGAAGAGAACGAAAGAAACGCCCGCGCCGAGCAGCGCGTAGGGCAGCGTCGTGACGCCATGGTCGGCCGTCGAGATGTTCGTGGCGGCGGAGCACATGATCAGCGCGTCGGAGAACAGGCAGCTCTGGCTGCCGAAGGCCGCGGCGGAGAAGACCGCGCCGAGCACGAGGTACACGTTGACGCCGATCCCCTGCGCGAGCGGGATGACGATGGGCAGCATCACGGCCGCCATGCTCCAGAAGCAGCTGGTGAAGTACGCGTAAATAATGCAGACCACAAACGTGACCGCCGGCAGCAAGCCGCCCTTCATGATCGGCTTGACGACGCCGATGATATACGGGGCCAGCTTCAGCGTGTCGTTGGCCTCTTTGAGCGTGAAGGCCACGATCAGCAGCACGTCGATGAACACCATGTTTTTCATGCCCTGCATGAAGACCTTGAAGAATTCGTCGTAAGACATCGTCTTCGTGACGAGGAACGTGACCGCGCAGACAACCAGAGCGGCCATGACGCCATAAAGGATTTCGTTGTCGCAGAGCACGGTCACGCCCACGAGCGTCACGACCGGCAGCAAGAAGTTCCAGACGTTATGTCTGCCGTTTTCGGCCGCGGGCTCGTCCTCGCTGTTGAGCAGCTCGGGATCGATGGTTTTCATCGGACCGATCGCGGGAATAACGCCCAGCGCGAAGAGGAACGAGATGATGATCGCGATCCAGCAGTAGAACAGATAAGGGATGCAGTGCAGATAAGTGCTTGTCGCCGACCCGACGACGAATCCCGACGTCTCCAGCAGCCCGGCGAAGAACACGACCCACGAAGAGATCGGCATGAGGCAGCAGAGATTGCCCGCGTTAGAATTGACGACGTAGGCAAGTTCCGTCCGTTTGACACCGTGAGAATCGGTGATGTACTTCATCGTGGAAGCAGTCGTCAGGTTATGCAGGTAATCGTCCAAAAAGAAGATGCTTCCCAGCAGCCACGTGATCACAAGGGACTTCTTGCGGCTCGTGGCGAATTTCCGCGCCAGCGCCGCAAAGCTGCCGAGGCCGCCCGACTTTTCCAGCAGCGCGATCAAACTGCCGAAAAGCGTCACCACGAGGATCAGCCATACCATATGCTTGCTGCACATTACCTTGTAGAGAGAGTCGATCCAAGCCGTTGCGAAGTTCACTTTGTATATGATGATATGGCCGACGATCGCCGCGACGAATAAGGGCTCAAGCGACCTTTTCGTCGAGAACGCCATAGCGAACAAAACAAATATGGGGATAAGAGACAAAGCGCCGTAAGTTTCCACGTAAACCGATCTCCTTTCGTTACGCTGTCACAAAAACGCCGTTCCGGCACGCTGTACGGGCAAGTATTCCGCAGCGCCGCACCGGATGGCTGCACAAAACGGGGCACATCGAGAATTCGGCCGCCGACGCGGCCCCGCACGAATGATCCCCGCAAAGCGCTTGTCATTTTTTGCAAAATGCCACCAGATGCCGGCCAGCGCAAACGGGTTCATCCTCCGCAAGATATCGCAAATTATACAATCATTCGTCGAATTCATGCCTAAAGAATTCCCCTTTATGGGATTATTTTTCCACTAAGCAGAATTCTATACATAATGAATATTTTATGTCAATATCTAAAAATAAAATTCTGTAAAATATAACAATCGAAATAACGTTGTGCTAAATCACCATACGCGCAAAAAGAAAGCCGATTCAACGCTATGGATACAATCACCGGCGATTGCCGCTCTCAAAAAGTGTATAACTTTTACTTCCTGCTAAACAACGCAAAAAACACTGTTCCGTTTGGGATAAGGGGTAAGAAAATTACTGACAGACATTGCCCTGGGCGTCAATTTGGTATATACTGCCTAAAAGATTTTTTGCAAAGGAGATCTTGCGTTGTCCAACGAGTATAATTATCATGAAGCATTGCAGTCAGTAGAGAGAACCTTTGTGATTCTTGAGCTGCTCGCAAAAAATTCGCAAGGATTGTATCTCACCGAGATCTCGGAGGAGTCCGGCCTAAGCAGCAGCACTGTCCACCGTTTGTTGCGCTCGTTGATTTCTCTCGGCTATGTTCTGAACCGCAAAGAAAATAGCGGAAAGTACAAGCTCAGCTACAAGCTTTACGAACTCGGCACAAAATATTTCGCAGGACAAACGTTTATACGAGCGGCGTTTCCGTTCCTGGAAAAGCTCTCATCAAGCACCTCCCGCAGCATCTTTTTATGCGTTCCCGAGATGTTCGACGTGATCTCCGTCGCACGAACGGGGAATTGGAGAGAAAAGGCGACAGCCGATCTTCCCGCATTCCGTGTGCCGATGTATGCCTGCTCTGCCGGCATCGCCATCCTCTCTACCTACGACAACGACCGGATCAAAAAACTTTGGGATCTCTCAAAAATCACGCCCTTTACTCCTTATACGATAAACACCTTGGAACAGCTGTATCTTCGCGTCGAGACGGCGCGGGAAAGAGGATACGACGTGTCCAAAGACGAATATCGAATGGGGGTATCCAACATTGCGGCCGCCATTTCCCCTCAAAAAAAGATAGCCGTCGGATCTATACAGTACGTCTATCCTTCTTCCGAATCCGGGGAATCTGCCCTGAAAAGCTGCCCGCCTTTGATAAAAACGGCAGAAATCCTGAAAGATCTGTACGATGGTTCTCTGTAGTCACAGCTCTTCGCTGCGGGATTTTTTGAAAAAACAACGGCTCCGCAATGAGCGCGGCGAGACAAACGAGTGTGCATTCGTTTGTCTCGCCGCGCTCATTGCGGAGCCGTTTCGTTCGCGTCTCACGTTCGCCGCGCGACGCTCCAGCACAGGCTGGTCACCTGCTGCGCTCCAGCGCCGTAGAGGCACTGGGCGGCGCGCAGCAGAGTGGTGCCGGTGGTGCTGACGTCGTCAAGCAGCAACACTCGTTCGGGTGCCGCGCCGGCGCAAACGAAGCTGTCTTCGGGCATGGCGCGGCGCGATTGCGAATCGGGCTGCCGTTTCTGCGGCGTGCGTTTTTCTTTCCAGCGCAGGCACTCCCGCACGGGAACGCCGACAGCGCGGGAAAGGCCGCGAGCCATCCACTGCAAGTGGCTGTCGCCGCGCGGGAAAAAACATGCGCGCGGGTGCGGCGGGATGGGGACGATGGTCCATCCGCCCTGACGCTCATTTTCGCCGACCAGCCGCCCCAACGCGGCGCCCATTTTCCGCGCCGCCAGTCCGGAGCCGCCGTACTTGACCGTCAGCAGCAGCTCGCGCGCCTCGCCTTTGTGCAATGTCAGGGAGCGCACTTCATAGCGGCGGCCGTGGCGTTCGCAGGGAGACGCTCCGCCGCAGCGCAGGCAGTGCGGCAGGGGCGGCGCGGGCGCGGAAATCTTTTCAAGACACTCGGGGCAAAGCGGGGAGGCCAGCTTTCCGCAGACGGGGCAGCTTTCCGGCATCAGCAGATGGCCCAGCAGTTCGACGACAGGCGCCCAGTTCATTTTCGGGCCGTTGTCTTCGCCGGTACGGAAGAATCCCCTCGCTCCGCGGCGGCACTAAGATCGGGCAGATCTTCGTCCAGCGAATCGAGGTTGTCGACGCTCACGTTCTGTTCCACGACGATTTTCACGCTCACAGGCCCTTCGCTGTAGATGTCACGAGCGGCCCGCAGGGTCACGCGCAGCGGCGCTTTCGCGGCGGCGAGGCGCTCGACTCCGTCGTAAAAGTCGTTGGCGGGGATGCCGCCGACCATGCCGGTGAGCGGGTCGTTGAGGATGCCGCTGGAGGTGGCCATGCGGTTCAGCTCGCGCAGCATATAGCTGAGCATGGTCTCGGCCTGCTCGGCGCTGGGCTTGAAACGCAGCACACGGGTGAGCAACGTTTCCTCTTTGCTGAAAACCAACGAGCTCTCGTAAACGCGGTAGACGACGCGCACCGTCTCTCCCGCCGCAATGTTCTGCGGCACCATGGCGCGCACTACTTTGCGGCTGTCGTAGGCGAGGATGCGCTGCATGGCGTTCTGCAGCGACTCGGGGTCCTCTTCGAGGGAGATCGAGGCGGGCACGGCGTCGGAACGGCGGGCCACTTCAAAGCGCACGCGCTCGTTGAGACGGTCCAGGTACCTGCGGGCTTCCGCCTCGGTGGTCACGCCTTCGGGGATCACTTCCTGCCCGAGGCGCTCGTCGGAGAAGGCGACGATGCGGCCTTCCTGGAGTTTGCCCAGCGTCGTGCGGATGCGGTTCACGTCCTCTTCGAGCGTGGCGCGCTCTTTGGCGAGACGGTCGCGTTCGGCCTGCATCTCTTCCGTGGTTCTGCGCAGACTGTCGGCGCGGTTCTGCAGATCGCTCAGCTCTGTTTCCTTGGCCGCCAGTTCCTTTTCCTTGCTGGTGAGCTGCTGCTGCGCTTCGACGATCAGCAGCGAGGAAACTTGCTGCTCGTTGCGGCTGTCCTGCAGCTGCCGCGTCAGGTCCACAATCTGGCGTTGGATGAACTGCATGGAAAACAGGCTGGTGCGCACCGATTCGGAGACGACGGCCAGAATGGCGATGACGCACAGCGAAATCAGCATGCCCGTGCAGGCGGTCAGGATCGACGAGGTGTATTTCGGACGCAGGTTGAACAGCGTCACGCGGCGCTTGGCGAATCTCATGCCGACGCGGTCGCCGATGATCGAGAGGACGCCGCCGGCCAGGAGCGTCAGCGCGATCATCTTCCAGTTGACTTCAGTAAGCAGTTCCCACAGGCTCTCTTCCATCAGCGGACCTCCTTTTCCCATTCGCGGGAGAGTCTCTTCACATAATCTTCATGAACCGCCAGCGCGGCGGCGAGGCGCCGTCCTTCAACAGGGCGCATAAAAATTTCTCCGAAAGCGCCGCCGCGGCGGCCGCAGCCGGCACAATCCAAGCGAAGGCCCCCGCAGGCCCACCAGGGAAGTTCCTGAGCGGTTCTGCGGGGGCCTGAAGTGATCCCTTCAACGTCCGGCGAGGTCATGTCACTCATTTTCTCTGACGGCGAGCCGAGAACAGAAAACTGCCCTGTCCTTTCTCCGAAAGCTTGCCGATGTTGGCCAGCGCCAATCCGGTGCCCAGCGCCACGCACTCGGCGGGGCGATCGGCCACGACGCACTTGATGCCGGTGCTGCGGCTGATCAGCTCCGGCAGGCCGCGCAGCAGCGCGCCGCCGCCGGTGAGCACGATGCCCTGGTCGATGATGTCGGCCGAAAGTTCGGGCGGCGTCATCTCCAGCACGTTTTTGACGCCGTCGACGATGGCCTGGATGCGCTCGATGATGGCCGAACAGACGCTGCGGCTGTTGATCTCGATCTGACGCGGCAGCCCCTGCACCAGGTCGCGGCCTTTCAGCGTCATGTTGTTTTCCTCGCCGTCGGGCAGGCAGGAACCGATCATGATCTTCAGGTTCTCCGCCATCTGCTCGCCGATGGCCAGATTGTACTGCTTGCGCAGATAGCGCATGATGCACTCGTCGAGCTTGTCGCCGCCGATGCGCAGCGATTTGGAGATGACGCAGCCGCCCAGCGAGATCACGGCGATGTCCGTGGTGCCGCCGCCGATGTCGACTACCATCTTGCCGCGCGATTCCTCCACGTGCAGGTCGGCGCCGATGGCCGCGGCCATCGGTTCCTCGATCAGATAGGCGTCGCGGGCGCCCACTTCCACCGCCGCTTCGAGCACGGCGCGCCGCTCCACGTCGGTCGCGCCCGACGGCACGCAGATCATCACACGGCTGCGGAAGTAGCGGTGCAGGCCGCGGTTGATCTTCCTCATGAAGTAGCGCATCATCGCTTCCGTCATCGAATAATCGGCGATCACTCCGTCGCGCAGCGGGCGAACCGACACCACGTTGCCCGGCGTGCGCCCCACCATGTTCTTCGCTTCGTAGCCGACGGCCAGGATACGTCCCGTATCCTGATCGACCGCCACGCACGACGGCTCGCGCAGCACGATGCCCTTGCCCTTCATATAAATAAGCACCGTCGCGGTGCCGAGATCGATGCCGATGTCGTTGCCCAGGGAAAACATTTTCAGGAAGAGCCTCCCTTCTGAAGTTGGTCAGCTTTTGAACCGCACGGGGTCAGAACATATTCTCCGAAACTGTTCTATTGTACCCTATTTTAGTCCTTGTAGCCAACCTTCCAGAAAAACAATCCTTCCGGCGGCGCCGTCATGGCCGAGTCGCTCCGGCTCGCGCCTCGCAGCAGTTCTTCAAGCCACGAGAGCGGCCTGCGCCCTGAAGCGACGGCGTCCAGATTGCCGATCATGATCCGCACCATGTTGGTCAAAAAAGCGTCGCCGCGGATGCGGAAGACCGACAGCCCGCCGCGGCAAATATAGCGCACGAAATGCATGCGCCGCACCGCGTTTTCCGGCAGGTCGCCGGCCCGGCAGAACGCGCTGAAGTCGTGCCGCCCTTCCAGCAGCGTGCAGCCGCGCCGGATCAGTTCGTGATCCCAGTCGTCCTTTTTTTTCCACCACACGTAAGGCTTCATCATCGGATAGCAGAACGAACCGCGCCACACGAAAAAAGCGTATTCGCGCCACAGCGCGTCGCGCCGCGCGTCGAATTCAAGCGGACGCTCGCGCACTGCCGCGACCGCCGCGCCCTCGGGCAGATTCGCGTTCAGCGCCAGCAGAAGCCGCCGCGGTTCCCAGGCTCGGTCCATCAGGAACGAGGCCGTCTGCCCGCGCGCGTGCACGCCGGCGTCCGTGCGCCCCGCGCCCGTCGCCTTTACCGGCGAACCGTTCAGCAGCGACAAAACCCGCTCCAGCGACTCCTGAACGGTGACGCCGTTCGGCTGCGTCTGCCAGCCGCAGAACTTGCCGCCGTCGTAGCTGATCACGCAGGAATAGCGCGGCATCAGCCGATCACCCAGTTCAGCAGCTTCTGGCCGACGATCAGCAGCGCGCAGAAAACCAGCGCCGCTGTGTCGGCCGCCCGCCAGCAAAACGGCTTCATGCGCGTCCGCCCCTCGCCGCCGCGGTAACAACGCGCCTCCATCGCCACCGCCAGGTCGTCGGCGCGCTGAAAGACGATCACGAACAGCGGCACCAGCACGGGGATGAACGCCTTCATGCGCCTGACGACCGAACCGCGGTCAAGGTCCGCGCCGCGGGCCAGCTGCGCTTTGAGGATACGGTCCGTCTCGCTCAGCAGCGTGGGAATGAAACGCAGCGCGATCGTCATCATCATCGCCAGCTCGTGCGCCGGAAAGCCGAAGCGCTTGAACGGCGAAAAAATGCTCTCCAGCCCGTCGGACAGCGCCATCGGACTGGTCGTCAGCGTCAGCAGATTGGCGAACAGCACCAGCAGCGTCAGCCGCAGCGCCATCGTCCAGGCCAGCTCGACGCCTTCCCGACTGACGCGGAAGATCCCCCACTGCCACAGCGGCTCCCCCGACGCGAAGAACAGATTCAGCAGCGCCGTGAAAACGATCAGGAACAGCACCGTACGGATCGAACGCAGCAAAAACGCCACGCTCGTCTGCGACAGCGCCGCGCAGAGCCACAGCGCCGCCGCCCAGAGGATCCAGTCGTAGGGGCGCTCCGCCATGAACACGCCGGTCAGCAGCAGCGCCAGCGCCCCCACCTTGGCGCGCGGATCGAGGCGGTGCACCCACGAGCGGGCGGGCACGTACTGGCCGAAACTCATGTTCTCGAGAAACCTCAACGCCCCCGCCTCCTCTCGCGGATCAGCTCTTGCGCCAGCCTTTCGGCGTCGCAGGTCAGCGGCGCGCGCAGTCCGCGCTCGCGCAGCTTCAGCGCCGTCAGCATCACTTCGGGCAGCACCAGCCCCGAAACCGGCTGCCGGTACAGCTGTATCGCGATCTCGTCCGGCGTCCCCAGCCCGGCGCAGCGCCCGTGATCGAGCACGAGAATGCGGTCGCTGCGCGAAAAGGCAATCTCCAGATCGTGAGTGACCAGCACGATCCCCGTGCCCTCGCGGTGGATGCGGTCCAGCAGCTTCAGCAGCGCCGCCCGGCCGCGTTCATCCAGCCCCGCCGTCGGCTCGTCGAGCACCAGATAATCCGGCGCGCAGGTCAGCACCGAGGCGATCGCCACGCGCCGCTTCTCGCCGCCGGAGAGGCCGAAGGGATTGCGCTCCAAATAGGAATCGTCCAAATCGACGGCGCGCAGCGCCTTCGCCGTCAGATCGCCGATCCGGGACTCCGGCACGCCCCAGTTGCGCGGCGCGAAAGCCAGCTCCTCGCGCACCGTTTCTTCGAAAAGCTGCTGCTCGGGATACTGGAAGATCAGCCCGACCTTGCGGCGGATCTCGCGAAAATCGGTCTTTTCCCGTTTTTTCTCCGGCAGGATCGCCGCGCCGTCCACCGTCACCGAACCCGACGTGGGGCGCAGGATCGCGTTCAGATGCTGAGCCAGCGTCGACTTGCCGCTGCCCGTATGGCCGATGAACGACGTCCAGTGGCTGCGTTCGATCGACAGCGAAACGCCCTCCAGAGCTGCCGTCTGGAGGGCAGTGTTTTCATGGTAAATGTGGCTCAAATTTTCGACGACGATAGACATAAAGCCGTTCCTATCCCCTCCGCCGTCGGCGGAGTATCTTTTGCTATCAGCCCGGCGGCGACGAGCCGCTCCCGAAGAATCACGATGGGCGGCGCTTCCAGCCCCCAGCGGGCGCCGATGTCTTTCAGACGGAAAAGCTGATCCGGCGTGCCTTCCCAGTCGAAGCGCCCCTGATCGAGAACGATCACGCGATCCGCGCCGATCACCTCTTCGAGGCGGTGCGTCACCTGCATGATCGTGATGCCGCGGCCGTGCAGCTCGCGCAGCAGCGCCGCCACTTCCTGACGCCCTTCGGGATCGAGCATGGCCGTCGGCTCGTCGAGCACCAGACACTGCGTGCCCATGGCCAGAGCGCCGGCGATGGCCAAACGCTGCTTTTGCCCGCCGGACAGCGTGTAGACCGCCTTGTCGGCCTTCTCCGCAAGGCCGCAGACTTTAAGGGCCTCGTCCACGCGGCGGCGGATCTCCGCCGCCGGCAGGCCGAGATTCTCCGGCCCGAACGCCACGTCGTCCTCCACGACCGTGGAAACGATCTGATTCTCGGGATTCTGAAAGACCATCGACACGGAAGAGCGGATCTTCCACAGATTTTTTTCCTCGCGGGAGTCCCGTCCCAAGATAAAACAAGCGCCCTGCATCGGAACGAGCAGGGCGTTAAGGTGTTTGGCCAGCGTGGACTTCCCAGAGCCATTGCTGCCGACCAGGGCGATCCACTCGCCCTGCCGCACCTCGAAACTGACGTTTTCGAGCGCGGGCCTCCCCGTGTCGGAGTAAGAATAGCCAACACCCCTCAGGGAGATCATATTCGGTTGTTCCATTTTTTTCCGGCGTTCTTTATCAGTCAACCAGCGAAATGACAGCCATGGGCGACGCGTCGCCAACGCGGAAACGGGTACGGATGATGCGGGTGTATCCGCCGGGACGATCCGCAAAACGGGGAGCGACGTCGTCAAACAGCTTGATGACGGCTTCCTTGTAGTTCATGCGCGAAATGACGATACGGCGATCGTGCAGCGTGCCGCCCTTGGCGCGCGTGATCAAACGCTCGGCGACGCGGCGAACCTCCTTCGCGCGGGTTACAGTGGTCTCGATGCTGCCTTCCAGAATCAGGCTCGCGACCAGATTGGCCAGCATCGCGCGTCTATGGCTGCCGTTGCGGCCGAGCTTTCTCTGGGCAACTCCATGTCTCATAGGGACTTAGTCCTCCTTGCTTGAGTTCTCTGCGCTTGCCTTGTCGTCACTGAGGACGATACCGTACTTGGTCATCTTCTCTTCGATCTCGCGAAGAGAGATCTTGCCCAGGTTGCGGATCTTCAGCAAGTCATCCTTACTGCGGCTGACAAGATCGCCAATGGTATGAATGCCACCGCGAAGCAGGCAGTTTTCACTTCTGATTGAAAGTTCAAGTTCCCTGACCGGTTTGTTCAATAGGGCGTTCTCCGGCGGACTATCGGCGCCGTCTCCGGCCTGACCGTTCCCGGAAGGCTGGGGCGCGCTTTCGTCGTCGAACAGCCCGAGCTCGGCGGGATGAAGCTTGCGAAGCTCCTGAATGACGATATCGAAATACTCGCGAAGCAGTTTCGCCGCTTCGGCGACGGCGATGTCGGGCGCGACGACGCCATTCGTGGTGACGTTCATCACGATTTTCTCATAGTCCGTCTTCTGACCGACGCGTTCGTTCTGAACTTCGTACTTGACGCGAAGGATCGGAGAATAAATGGCGTCGATCATGAGAGCGTCTACCGGTAAATAGCTCGGCCGCGGACGATCCACCGTGGCGTAGCCTACGCCCTGCTCGATGTAAATTTCAAGCGAAAGCGAATGCCCTTCAGCCAGCGTGCAGATATACGCGTCGGGATCTATGAACTCGATGTCGCTGTCCTCCTGAAAATCGGCTGCCGTAACCTTCTTTCCGCCTTCCACATCCAGCTTCAGTGTACGGTATTCGGCGCTATGGGAGCGGACAGGCACGTGCTTGAGATTCAGCAGCAGCTCGATAACGTCTTCCTTCATGCCGGGGATCGTCGTAAACTCGTGCTGAGCGCCTTCAACGCGAACCGCGCTAATCGCCGCCCCTTTGATCGAAGAAAGCAGTACACGACGGAGAGCGTTACCTATCGTCTGACCATAACCGCGTTCGAGCGGACCAATAACCAGCCGCGCGGCGGTACTGGAACACTCTTCAACTTGAATCTCAGGCCGCATAATCTCCAAAGATCCCCACACCCTTCCTATAACTCCATAGCCGATTGAGGCTACGACGGATTCTACGCAGCTTTAACAACAAAATACAGGTACTAGACGCGGCGTCTTTTGGGAGGACGGCATCCGTTGTGAGGGATGGGGGTCTCGTCCCTGATGGAGTTGACCTGCAGGCCGACGGCCTGAAGCGCGCGGATGGCAGACTCACGGCCGGGACCGGGGCCTTTGACGACCACGTCGATCTCACGAAGGCCGTGATCCTGCGCCGTCTTGGCAGCCTGCTGAGAAGCGACCTGGGCGGCGAAGGGAGTCGACTTGCGGGCGCCCTTGAAACCAACGTTGCCGCCCGACGCCCACGCCAGAAGAGCGCCGCCTTTATCGGTGATGCTCACGATGGTGTTGTTGAACGTCGAGAAGATATGGGCGACTCCGTAGCTGATATTCTTCTTTTCCTTTTTACGCTGTGTGCGATTGGCCACGAACGTTACCTCCCTTGGTTATGCGGTTTTCTTACCGGCGACGGGACGTGAACGTCCTTTGCGGTTCTTCCACGTACGGGCATTCGTCTTGGTGCGCTGGCCGCGGCAAGGCAGTCCCAGGCGGTGACGGATACCGCGATAGCAGCCGATGTCCATCAAGCGCTTGATGTTCATGGACACCTCGCGGCGAAGGTCGCCCTCCACCTTGTGGTTGTTGACGATTTCGGAACGAAGCAGCTGGGCTTCTTCTTCGGTAAGATCCTTGACGCGCGTATCCGGATTCACGCCGGTCTTCTTGAGAATCTCACGGGCCGTGCTCAGACCGATGCCATAGATGTAGGTGAGGCCGATCTCAACACGCTTGTCGCGGGGAAGATCAACTCCTGCAATTCGAGCCATACCAGTTACCTCCTAGCTCCTTGACGCTGTTTATGACGAGGATCGCGGCTGCAGATGACGCGAATGACGCCATTGCGCTTGATCACTCGGCAATACTCACAAATGGGTTTAACAGATGATCTAACCTTCATAGTTTGCACACTCCTCATGGACATTCCGCTCCCGGCCGCAAACAGCCGGAAAGGCAGCATATCGACTACTTGTAGCGGTAAGTGATCCGCCCTCTGGTCAGGTCGTAAGGCGACAGTTCCAACAGAACCTTGTCGCCGGGAAGAATCCGGATGAAATGCATCCTCATTTTTCCCGAAACATGAGCCAGAATCACCTGGCCCGTCTCAAGCCTAACGCGAAACATGGCGTTGGGCAAGGGCTCTTCGACTTCGCCGTGGACCTCGATCACATCGTCCTTGTTAGCCATGGAACCTTACGAACCTCCTCAAAGATCCCGGCTAGTGCCAGGGAGTCAGGATTTCTGCTCCGTCCGCAGTGACAAGGACGGTTTTTTCGAAATGGGCCGCGTCAGAACCGTCGGCTGTCGAAACAAGCCAACCGTCCTTTCCGTCTTTCAGGGCTTCACCGCCGCACATGATCATAGGTTCGATGGCGATTGTCATACCCTTCAAAAGAGTTACTCCTGTGCCGGGCTCTCCGTAGTTCAAGACCGACGGGGCCTCATGGGGATGACGCCCAATTCCGTGTCCTGCATATTCCCGCACTATGCCATATCCTTTGGGAATCACGAAAGATTCCACAGCGTTTCCGATGTCTCCGAGAGTCGCCCCGGCTTTCACCTGGGCGATCGCGCGATCCAGACTTTCCTGTGTTACGTCAAGCAGCGCCTGCCTCTGCGGCGAAATGTCGCCCACCGCGTAGGTGTAGCACGCATCAGCGTGGAGGCCTTGATAAGAGGCCATGACATCGACACTGACAATGTCGCCGTCTTTTAGGATCCGTTCATCGCTGGGGATCCCATGAACCACTTCATCGTTGACCGACGTACAGACCGAAGCAGGATAAGGCTCAGAGATTCCCGGCACCGCGTATCCCTTTTCGGAAGGAACGGCGCCGTTTTTTCTGATAAAGTCTTCGGCATATCGATCAATGTCAGCCGTCGTCATGCCAGGCTTGACGACCTCCTTCAGATTCATCAGAAGATCGGCAAGGATCGCGCCGGCGCGACGCATCTTCTCGATATCGCCAACGGACTTGAGAGAGATCATGCACGCCTCTCAAGCATGGCTTCGATACGGCTTAAAACCTTGTCTCCGGTTTCGGCGGCATCGACTCTGAGCAAAAACCCCGCCTTGCCGTAATAATCGACAAGAGGCGCGGTCTGGTCATGATACACCGCCAAACGCTGACGAATCACTGCTTCCCTGTCGTCGTCCCTCTGATAGAGATCGCCACCGCACGAATCGCAATGGTCACCTTTTGAAGACGGGTTGAAAACGACATGATAGATCCTGCCGCACTTCTTGCACATGCGGCGACCACACAGGCGCTTGACGACCGTTTCGTCGTCCACGTCGAGCAGGATCACTCCGTCAAGCGTGATCCCCAGCTCCGCGAGAAGCGAAGCGAGCGCTTCGGCCTGAGGAACCGTGCGGGGGAAACCGTCAAGGATAAATCCTTTCCGGCAGTCGTCTTCGGCAAGCCGTCCGCGCATCATGCCGACGATCACGTCATCGGGGACAAGAGCGCCGGCGTCCATGAAAGACTTGGCTTTTCTCCCCAGCTCCGTGCCAGCCTTGACGTTGGCGCGAAGGATATCGCCCGTGGAAATGTGAGCAACACCGTATTTCGCGACAATCTTCTCGGCCTGAGTACCTTTGCCCGCGCCGGGAGGTCCGACAAGAATAATTCTCATCTCCAGTCCTCCCTAGAAGCGAAGCAATCCGCGGCCGCCTTTGGCACGCTTGAGGACGCCCTCATAATTGCGCATCAGGAGCTGACTGTTGACCTGCTCGACGATCTCAAGCGCCACGCCGACGATGATCAGGACGGATGTTCCGCCAAAGTAGAAGCTTGTGATGCCAAAGACGTTGGTCAAAAGATCGGGAACAAGAGCGACCACGACGAGAAATACTGAACCTACCAGCGTGATGCGGGAGGCAATCTTCTCAATGTAATCCGACGTGGGCTTCCCCGGACGGATACCAAGGATGAAGCCGCCGTTTTTCTTCATGTTATCCGCAATGTCGCTCGGATTGAACACCATGGCCGTGTAGAAGAAACCGAAGAACACAATCAGCACCACATACAGAACCGTGTAAAGCCAACTGCCGGGCGCAAAGTAATTCGCCAACCGTTCCGTGCCGTGGAAAAGGCGAAGCACCGTCGAGGGAAAAATCAGCAGCGACGAGGCGAAGATGATCGGCATGACGCCGCCCATGTTGACGCGCAGCGGAATAAAGCTGCTCTGTCCGCCGTACACGCGATTGCCGACGACGCGTTTCGCATACTGAACGGGAAGACGGCGCTGCCCCTGTTCAAGGAGCACCGCTCCCGCAAGGACCGCAACCATGACGGCGAGCGCCAGGATCAGCGTGACGACGTTCATTTCACCGGAGCTGACCATCGAGAGCGTCTGAATCACAGCCTCGGGAAGACGGGCAACGATACCGGCAAAAATCAGCAAGGAAATGCCGTTGCCGATACCGTGATCGGTCATTTCTTCGCCAAGCCACATCACGGCCACCGATCCTGTCACCGCCGTGATAACAGCGACAAAGAAATCAAGTCCTGATGCAGCCAGAACGCCGGCGCGGCGCAACCACATGGCCATGCCGATCGCCTGCACGAAAGCGAAGAAAATCGCTCCGTACCTCGTATACTGAGTCATTTTCTTCTGTCCTTGAGGCCCTTCTTTCTGAAGACGCTCAAGCGCAGGGAAAATGACAGCAGCCAATTGCAAAACAATGCTTGCATTGATGTAAGGAGCTACACCAAGCGAGAAAAGACTGAACCTTCTCAGCGCACCACCGGCAAACAGGTCAAGGAAACCAAGAACGCCACTTCCTTCAAAGAGCTGAGACATCGCCGCCGAGTTGATGCCCGGCGTAGGAATGTGAGCTCCCAGGCGGAAAACAAACAGCATCCCCAACGTGAAGAGAATGCGCCTTTTGAGATCCGGAAGTTTGAATACGTCGCGGAAGGTATCAGCCACTTTAAATCACCTCAGCAGTTCCGCCTGCAGCTGCAATCTTCTGAGCTGCAGACTTGCTGAAGGCCTCTGCCTTGATCGTCAGCGGTTTGTCAAGTTCGCCATCGCCAAGGATCTTGACAGGCGTATCCATGTTACGGACCAAGCCGTACGCAAAGAGCTCGTTCACCGTAATGACGGCCCCTTCTTTGAAGATTTCGGCAATGTCACCAAGATTGGCGATCTGATATACCTTGGCGAAATTGTAATTGTTGAAGCCGCGTTTGGGCGTGCGGCGAACCAGAGGCATCTGGCCGCCTTCAAAGCCGGGACGGATAGCGCTGCCGGCACGGGAGCCGTAACCCTTGGTGCCTCTTCCGGCAGTCTTGCCGTTGCCGCTGCCGATGCCGCAGCCAACGCGCTTCGCTTTGTGCTTGGCGCCTTCGGCCGGACGCAGATCACTAAGATTCATTGCTTGTGCCCCCTTACTCGTTCACTTCAGAGCACTCAACAAGGTGAGCCACAGCGCGAACCATGCCGCGGATCTGGGGCGTATCCTCGTGAATGACGACCGAGTTCAGTTTATGGAACCCCAGCGCCTTGATCGTGCGCGACTGACGCTCAGGACGGCCGATGTCGCTCTTCTTCCAGACAATACGAAGTTTAGCCATACTCCTTTTCCTCCTAAGCGTTCTCCGACTTTTTCTTGCCGCGCAACGTCATGATCTCGTCACGCGTGCGCAGAGCGGCGACAGCAGCCAGAGTAGCGCGGGCAACGTTAACGGGATTGCTCGTATGGCCAACAACCTTGGTCATAACGTCCTTGATCCCGCCCAGCTCCATAATGGCACGGACAACGCTGCCGGCAATGACCCCGGTGCCGTCGGCGGCAGGACGGAGGAGAACCGCGGCAGAACCGTATCGTCCCATCACCGGATGAGGAATAGTCTTGCCGTTGTGCTTTACAAGAATCATGTCCTTCTTCGCGTCTTCCATCCCCTTGCGGACAGCCTCGGAAATTTCGCGGGCCTTGCCCATGCCGATGCCTACCTTGCCTTCGCCATCACCAACGGCAAGAAGGATACTGAAACGAAATCTCTTGCCGCCCTTGACGGTCTTGCTGACACGGTTGATAAAGACAACGCGTTCGTTCAGCTCGGTACCGCTCGCAGACTGTTTTTCGGTCATTGAAATTCCTCCCTAGAGCTTCAAACCGGCTTCACGAGCAGCGTCGGCAATGGCCTGAACGCGACCGTGATACACATGACCACCACGGTCGAAGACGACCTCGGTGATGCCCTTTTCCTTCGCGCGCTCCGCAACAAGCTTGCCAATAACCTTGGCGGCGGCTACCGTGCAATGGCCGCACTCGAGGGTCTGCGCCACGGACTTTTCCTTCGTGGACACGGAGACCAGCGTATGACCGACGGTATCATCGATCACCTGAACGTAAATGTCTCTCAGGCTGCGGAAAACGGACAGTCTCGGTCTCTCAGCGGTGCCGGAAACGCTCTTGCGAAGACGGCTGTGCCGAAGGAGACGCATCTCATTTCTGCTCTTGGTCTTAATCATATCGGCTCACCTCGTCTTACTTAGTAGCGGTCTTGCCGGCCTTGCGCAGGATATGCTCGCCGAGATAGTGAATACCCTTACCCTTGTAAGGTTCGGGGGCGCGATACCCGCGAATGATCGCAGCAATCTGGCCAACAACCTGTTTGTCAATGCCCTTGACGAAAATCTTGGTCGCGCCTTCTACGGCAAAAGTAACTCCTTCAGGAGGAACGACCTCGACCGGATGGGAAAAGCCTAGGCTCAGGCCGAGATTTTTGCCTTTCATAGCGGCACGATAGCCGACGCCCTCAATTTCAAGCGTCTTGGTGTAGCCTTCGGTAACGCCGATAACCATGTTGTTAATCATAGCGCGAACCATGCCGTGCGCGGCCTTTGTGGTTTTCTCTTCGTTGGCGCGTGCCACGTGAACAGCACCGTCCTTGACCTCGACGGAGATATTTTCCACGAGGGGCATGGACAGCTCACCGTTCCTGCCCTTAACAACGATTCTGTTTTCCTTGACCTCTACGCTGGCACCCTGCGGGACCGTGACGGGCTTACGTCCTAATCTTGACATGTTAATCCCTCGCCTTACCAGACATAGCAGACGACTTCTCCGCCAAGGCCAAGCAGCCTGGCCTCGGCGTCGGTCTTCAATCCCTGAGAGGTAGAAATAATGGCAATTCCTAAGCCTCCCATGACTTTAGGCAGTTTATCCTTGCCGACATAGACACGGCGGCCGGGCTTACTCATGCGGCGAAGGCCCTGCACGACGCGCTCGCGATTGGGACCATAGTTCATAAAAACCTTGATGGTACCCGCGGGCTTTTTGGGGTCGTTGAGGACCTTGTAGTTGCGGATGTAACCTTCACTTTTCAGGATCTTCGCAATCCCCAGCTTCATCTTGCTGATCGGGATATCAACGCTCTCATGGTAGACCATGTTCGCATTGCGAATTCTCGTGAGCATATCCGCAATCGGATCGTTAACGTACATGAAAGTTCCCCTTTCTTCAGAGCGGTAATTTACCAGCTCGACTTGACAATTCCAGGGATCTTGCCTTCGCGGGCAAGGTTACGGAAGCAGCAGCGGCACATGTCAAAATCTCTCATGTAACCGTGCATACGACCGCAGATCGGGCATCTGTTGTAGCCGCGGGTCGAAAATTTCGGGGGCAGCGCAGCCTTGTTCTTCAGAGCTTTTCTCGCCATCTCAACCCCTCCTATTCAGCATGCGCAAAAGGCATACCAAGCTTCTCGAGCATGACAAACGCCTCTTCGTCGGTATTCGCAGTGGTAACGATGGTAACATTCATGCCGCGAAGCTTCACGACCTTGTCGTAATTGATCTCGGGGAAGATCAGCTGATCCTTGAGACCGAGATTGTAATTGCCGCGTCCGTCGAAGGAGGTTCTCGAAACACCTTGAAAGTCCTTGATGCGGGCAAGAGTAAGATTCAGCAGTCGATCGAGAAATTCCCACATGCGCACACCGCGAAGCGTCACGCTGCAGCCGACGGGAGAGCCTTCGCGAAGCTTGAAGTTCGCAATGGATTTTTTCGACTTCTTGATCATCGGACGCTGTCCGCTGATCGTAGCAAGCTCAGCGACGGCCGCGTCGATAAACTTGCTGTCGCTCTTGGCATCGCCGACGCCAATGTTAATGACGACCTTGGCGATCTTGGGCATCATCATGAGGTTTTTATAGGCGAACTGCGCCTGAAGCGCAGGCACAACTTCGCTCTTGTATTTTTCCAGCACGCGTACGGTCATAATTTGCCTCCTCCACTACTTGAGCTGGTCGACAATTTCGCCGGAAACCTTGGCCACGCGTACCTTGCGGCCGTCTTCCAAGAAAGCATGACCAACGCGGGTGGGTTTTCCGGTGTTGGGGCAAATCAGCATGACCTTGGAGGCATAGATCGGCGTTTCCTTCTTGACGATGCCGCCCTGCGGATTGGCCTGAGTGGGTTTGCTGTGACGCGAAGCAACGCTCACTCCTTCGACGATAACCTTATTTTCCGCGGGGAAGGAGACAAGAATTTTGCCTTCCTTGCCCTTGTCCTTACCGGAGATGACTCTGACGCGGTCACCCTTTTTCAAACGCATTTTGCTCATCACGCAGGCCTCCTATACAACTTCGGGCGCCAGCGAGATGATGCGCATGTACTTCTTCGCGCGAAGCTCACGGGCGACTGGGCCAAAAATACGAGTTCCTCTAGGATCTCCGTTACCGTCGATCAGAACGGCGGCGTTGTCGTCAAAGCGCACGTAGGAACCGTCAGCGCGACGACGCTCCTTTTTAGTACGGACGATCACAGCCTTGACGACGCTGCCCTTGGCAACATTGCTGTTGGGAATAGCTTCCTTCACAGCGCAAACGATGATATCGCCCAGTGAACCGAAACGGCGGCGGCTGCCACCGAGTACCTGGATGCACTTGACACGTTTCGCTCCGGTGTTGTCAGCAACGTTAAGCACTGTATTCAACTGGATCATCGGTTAAACATCCTCCTCGACAGATCCGCCCAGGATGGGGGCTCTCTCAATGATCTTGACGAGGGTCCAGCGCTTGTTCTTGCTCATAGGACGAGTTTCGGCAAACTGGACTCTGTCGCCCATGCGGCAGGCGTTCTCAGCATCGTGCACAAGGAACTTCTTGGATTTGATGATGCGCTTACCATACACAGGGTGCATGGCATGCCGGGTCACACGGACAGAGATCGTCTTCTCCATCTTGTCGCTGACAACGATTCCGATTTTCATCTTGCGATGAGGGGTTTTAGCTTCCATTGTGCCTTACCTCCTTCCGGCGTTCACGTTCAGTCCCTGTTCTTTTTCGTGAACAATGGTAAGGACTCTCGCGATGGTCTTCTTGACCTCTTTGATTCTGCTGGTGTTCTTCAACTGACCAACAGCATTCTGGAAGCGCAGGTTAAACAGCTCTTCCTTGAACTGGTTGTGCTTGTTCATGAGCTCTTCAACGGTCATTTCACGCAGACTCTTGGCGTCCATTACTATTCACCATCCAAACTGTCGCGGGTCACAAGCCGCACCTTGATAGGAAGCTTGTGAGAAGCCGTGCGGAACGCTTCCTCAGCAACTTCACGGGGAATCCCGCCAAGCTCAAACATAATACGGCCTTTACGAACGGCAGATACCCAGAACTCAGGAGCGCCCTTTCCCTTTCCCATTCGGGTTTCAAGAGGCTTCTTCGTATAAGGCACGTCGGGGAAGATGCGGATCCACAGTTTGCCGCCCTTGCGCATCTTACGGTTGATGGCAACGCGGGTCGCCTCGATCTGACGAGCGGTAATGTAAGCGCATTCCATCGCCTGCACGCCGAACTCGCCAAAAGCCACGTAAGCCCCGCCTTTCGTTTCGCCCACAAGGCAGTCGCGATGAGGCTTGCGGAACTTTGTTCTCTTCGGCATCAACATTTAAGCCCGGCCTCCTTCCCTTTTGTTCGCCCTGCTGCGGACAGGACGGGGCGCTGCCGTGTTCAAGGCTTTTTCATCACGGTAGATCCAGCACTTCACGCCAATAGCGCCGTACATGGTCACGGCCTTGACGCAACTGTAGTCCACGTCAGCGCGGAGAGTGGAAAGAGGAAGGCGTCCATCGTTATACCACTCCGTGCGGGCAATTTCCGCTCCGCCAAGACGTCCAGAACACTGGATCTTGATGCCCAGACCGCCGGCCTTCATAGTACGGAACATAGCCTGCTTCATAGCGCGACGGAAACTGACGCGCCGTTCCAGCGCAGAGGCGATGCCTTCGGCCACAAGCTGAGCGTCAACGTCAGGGTTTTTGATCTCCTGAACGTTCAGCATCACTCGGGTACCCGTCAGAGCCTGGAGCTCGTCTTTCACTTTCGTCAACTCGGCGCCCTGTTTGCCGATCACCACACCAGGACGAGCCGTCCACAGCGTGAAGCGAATTACCTTGCCAACGCGCTCGATCTCAACGCGAGAAATGCCGGCGCCTTCCCAGCGGTTTTTAATCCAAGAGCGCAGCTTGATGTCCTCGTGAAGATTCTTCACATAGTTTTTACCAACCGCATACCACTTGGATTCCCAGTCACGGATCACGCCGATACGATAACCGATCGGATGAACTTTCTGACCCATAAGTCCTTTCCTCCTTACTCGGCGACCGTCACAGTGATGTGACTGGTACGATGCACATAGGCATGGGCGCGCCCCATGGATGCAGGACGGAAACGCTTCATGCTGGGCCCCTGATCCGCTTTAGCCTCGACGACTTTCAGCTTCTCAACATCCATACCGAAGTTGAATTCGGCGTTGGCGACGGCGCTCTTCAGCACCTTTTCCACAAGTCGGGCAGCTTTCTTCGGGGTGTAGCGGAGAACCATCATGGCATCTCCGACTTTCTTGCCGCGAATCAAAGGCAGTACCTGACGAACTTTATAAGGCGAAATACGAACCGCCTTGGCAATTGCATAAGCCTGCACGTCAATGTCCCCCTTTACTTAGCCGCCGAAGCAGCCTTAGGCGCTGCCGCCGCTGTCGGAACTGAACGCTCCTGACCGCTGTGACCGGTAAAACGACGGGTCAGAGCGAATTCGCCCAGCTTGTGACCGATCATGTTCTCGCTGATGTAAACAGGAACATGAGTACGACCGTTATGAACGGCAATTGTATGACCAACCATAGGCGGAACGATCATGGAAGCGCGCGACCAAGTTTTGAGAACCTTTTTGGTACCACTTCCGTTCAGTTCCTCGACCCTCTTGAGGAGTCTCGCCTCGACGTAGGGCCCTTTTTTAGCAGAACGTGCCATATTTTGTCCTCCTTACCCTACTACTTGGCGTAACGGCGTCTGACAATGAACTTGTCAGAAGGCTTACGCGCACGAGTACGATAGCCCTTCGCAGGGGTACCCCAAGGCGAACAGGGGTGATGATGCGATTTCGTGGTGCCCTCTCCACCGCCCATGGGATGGTCGACGGGGTTCTGAATCATAGCGCGAATGCGTCCCTTACGGCCCAGCCAGCGAGTCTTACCGGCTTTGCCGAGCGAGATGTTCTCATGTTCGCCGTTGCCAACCACGCCGATGGTGGCGGTACATTCGAGCAGGAACTTGCGGAGTTCACCACTCGGCATGCGCACAAACGCAAACTTTCCTTCTCGAGCCATCAGCTGAGCGCTGACGCCGGCGGAGCGTACCAGTTTGGCGCCGCGGCCCGGTTCAAGTTCGATGTTGTGGATCAGCGTACCGTCGGGAATGTTTTTGAACTTCTTGGCGTTACCAGGGCGAATATCTGCCTCGGGACCGGCCATAATCATATCGCCGACGTGAAGCTGATCGGGGCAGAGGATGTAGCGCTTCTCGCCGTCGACATAAAAAATCAACGCCAGGCGGGCAGAACGGTTGGGATCATATTCGATCGCCGCAACACGACCGGGGATACCGATCTTATCGCGTTTGAAGTCGATGATGCGCAACCGGCGAATGTGACCGCCGCCGATGAAACGCATGGTTCTGCGTCCATAGTTGTTGCGGCCGCCGGTTTTTTTCTTTCTTCCAGCAAGCAGTGAACGCTCAGGCTTCTGCTTCGTGATGTCTTCACGGCTCAGAATCGTCATATGACGTCTACTGGCGGTGTAGGGATTGAATTCCTTGATTGCCATTTTTCAGATTTCCTCCAATCGCTAGGCGCCAGCGCCTTCGAAGAACTGGATGCGCTCTCCATCAGCTAACGTGATAATGGCCTTTTTCCACGCGCGGCTCTTGCCGAGAAACGCTCCCATACGTTTGGGCTTGGAATGGACCTTCACCGTATGAACGCTCTTGACCTTAACCTTGAAGACAACCTCGACGGCCTTGCGAATCTCAATTTTGTTGGCCATAGGATGGACTTCGAAGGTGTACTTGTTCATTTCCATTAAGCGACTGCTCTTCTCAGTAACCACAGGACGGATGATGATGTCATGAGCTACAAGATTCATCGAGCGTACACCTCCTCAAGCTTTTCAAGAACTGCCGGCGTGGCCACGACGTGATCATGATGAACCAGGTCAAGCACGTTGATGCTGTCAACATGAAGGACTTTAGCGCCGGGGATGTTGCTGGCAGATCTGACAACATTTTCATCTCTCTGGTCAAGCAGGAAGAGGATCTTTTTGGCTTTCAGAGAATCGATGAAACCTTTCATTTTCTTCGTGGAAGGAACCTCAAAACCAAAGCTCTCCACCGCACAGAGCGACTGCTCAATCACTCTCATGGAAAGAGCACTGCGCATCGCCAAGGCACGAACCTTTTTATTGACCTTCAGGTTGTAGGAACGAGGCTTAGGGCCGTGAACCACGCCGCCGCCGACCCAGAGAGGCGATCGGCTGCTGCCCGCACGCGCGCGACCGGTATGCTTCTGTTTCCAGGGCTTCTTGCCGCCGCCGCGAACTTCGCCGCGCATCTTGGTGCTGGCTGTCCCCTGCCTGGCATGAGCCAACTGAGCGACTACAACCTGATGCATCGCAGAAACATGAACAGAAGCGCCGAAGACTTCGTCAGAAAGTGTCTTCTCCCCAACGACTTCTCCGCTGATATTCATAATCTTGATAACAGGCATTTCGTTGATCCTCCTTCAGTCTAGCCCTGCTTGTGAATCAGGACGAGACCGTTTTTGGCGCCAGGAACCGCACCCTTGATGAGAAGGAGGCTGTTCTCCTTATCAACTGCGACGACGGTCAGATTCTTGATGGTAACGCGCTCGTTGCCGAGATGTCCGGGCATCGTCTTGCCCTTGAAAATATGGCTCGGATAGCTGCTGGCCCCGCTTGAGGCCGGCTTACGATGCGACACGGACACGCCATGACTCGCTTGAAGACCGCCAAAGTTCCAGCGCTTCATAACGCCAGCGAATCCTTTTCCCTTACTGGTGCCAGTGACGCTGACCGTCTCGCCCTCGGCAAAGACGGCCACGTCAACAATTTGGCCAGCTTTGTACTCAGCAGAATTTTCAATGCGGAACTCGCGTAGCCAACGGCAGGGCTTCACACCGCAGCGGTCATACATGCCCCGGAGCGGCTTAGTCACCTTGTGAGGCTTACGCTCGCCCAAACCAAGAAGAACGGCGCTATAACCGTTTTTCTCAGGAGTACGAACATCGACCACAGAACAAGGACCAGCAGCGATCACAGTCACCGGGACGGACTGCCCCGCCTCATTGAATACGCGGGTCATCCCCAGCTTTTGTCCAAGAATACCAAGACTCATACTACATACACTCTCCTTTGCTCAGAGCTCCCCATCAGAGGGGAGATTCAGCTTTATCGGCTCAGAGCTTCCCGCTCGGCTAGAGCTTGATCTGGATATCGACACCAGAGGGAAGATTCAGCTGCATTAATGCTTCCATCGTCTTCTGCGTGGGATCGAGGATGTCGATGAGACGCTTGTGGGTTCTCATTTCATAGTGCTCGCGAGCATCCTTATTGACATGAGGTGATGTGAGGATGCAGAACTTGTTGATCTCCGTAGGAAGCGGGATCGGACCGGCGACCTTGGCGCCGCTACGCGTTGCGGTTTCAGCAATTTGGGCGGCAGAGGTATCGAGTACGCGATGATCAAACGCTTTGAGACGAATTCTGATTTTTTTGGACACGACACGGCCTCCGCTTACTCGAGGATCTGAGAGACGACGCCGGCGCCGACGGTGTGGCCGCCTTCGCGGATGGCGAAGCGAAGTCCTTCGTTCATCGCCACGGGCGCGATCAGGTCCACTTCGAAGGTGCTGTTGTCTCCG
>NZ_VUNH01000001.1:300000-402228 GCF_009695745.1 Pyramidobacter porci | reverse complement strand
CAAGCGCTCCGATAACTCTGATACGATTCAGTTCCTTTCGTAACAATGTCATTCGCTCCTGTTTCATGGATGCTATTATCTCAGAGTGACATTTTCCTGGAACAGTTATGGGGGACTTTATCACTGAGCAACGATAGCAACAAAATTGGGTCTTGACAGATAACGCCACTTCAGTTACTATTTTAATGAATAAATTCATGCAGAATTTTATTTTGAATTAAATAATTCATTCTTTTGTTCAACCACAGGGGATAGGGAAAGTCCAAAAGTCGAATTTTGAACACCACATCTTTTCAGAACCTAGAACAGGAACACGAATCGGTGGAGCTGTCAGCACTCGCGACAGCACCTTTTCTGAGGAGGATTCAATCAACGATGGAGAAGCGAGTATTGACCGGGACGCATTTTATGCTGGGCAACTACGCCGCTGTTGAAGGAGCTCTCGCGGCCGGCTGCAACTTTTTTGCTGGTTACCCGATCACCCCGGCGAACGAGGTTTCGGAGAGAATGGCGCGGCGTCTTCCGGCAGTAGGTGGAGTCTTCCTTCAGGGAGAGGACGAGCTGTGTTCCATCTATGCCGTAACGTCCGCCTCCCTTGCGGGGGCCAAGCCGATGACGGCCACGGCCAGCGCGGGATTCGACTATTTTATGGAAGGATTCGAGTACGGCATAGCGATTGAGGCACCGATGGTCGTTCTTGATGTCATGCGTTGTCGTGGCGAAAACTTCGCAACGCAGGACGATGTGATGCAGCTTCGCTGGGGGCCTGCAGGCATCCACGAGATGATTGTTCTCGCGCCGTCGTCCGTGCAGGAGATGTTCGACTATACAATCAAAGCATTCAACCTTGCTGAAGAGTACCGCGCGCCAGTTGTCGTCATGTCGGAAATGACAATATCGTTGATGCGCGAGAGGCTCGTCATCCCCGAGGAGAAGGACATTCAAGTCGTGAATCGCAAGTGGACCACGGACACGCCGGACGACTACAAGCCGTTCATGAGTGATAAGGAGTACGGCGTGCCCGATTTTGCTGGACTTGGACGCGGCTACCACACAATCTATTCCATCAACCCGCACGACGAGTACGGCGGAATCGACTGGAGCCCGCAGATTTACGAGAGGCTCTACAAGAGGATTGCCGGCAAAATTACAGAGAACAGGGACAAAATTGTCCAGGCGGAGCGTTTTGACCTTGACGACGCGGAGATTGCCCTCATCGCGTACGGCAGTGAGGCCCGTCCGGCGCGCGAGGCCGCTTTGATGGCGCGTGAGCGCGGAATCAAAACCGGCGTTTTAAAACTCGATACAGTCTGGCCCGTGCCGGACAAGGCCATCGCCGAAGTCGCTCAGAACTGCAGAAAGGTGTTCTCTGTCGAGATGAACATGGGGCGCTATGCCACGGAAATCGAGCGAATCTGCGCAGTCACGACGCGCGGCAAATGCGAGACAGGGCGCATTGACTGCGACAGGGGTTCTGGACATTCGGTTGAAGAGATTCTTCAGTTCCTGCTGGAGGCGTAGAGCGATGGACAAAAAGATCAATCCTCTTCGTAAATACCTTCGTGAGGAAAAACTGCCTCACTTTTTCTGCCCCGGCTGCGGCTGTGGACAGGTGCTCACGTCGTTCCTTCGCAGCGTGGACGCTCTCAATATTGATCTGAACACGATGGTGGCCGTGGCAGGCGTCGGTTGCACGGCGCGCATTCCTGTGTATATGAATGTTGACATGCTTCATGGAGTCCACGGCAGAACTCTTCCGTGGGCCACTGGAATCAAGCTGCACTATCTGGAAACGCGCGTCGTCGTCTTTGCAGGCGACGGAGACTGTGCTTCCATTGGTGGAAACCATCTGATTCACGCCTGCCGGAGGAACCTTGATGTTCTGATGGTTGTCGTGAACAACTTCAACTTTGCGATGACCGGCGGACAGGTGGCCCCGATGACGCCGGCGCACAGCGTCACGATGACGACTCCCTATGGCAGCGGTGAACCGCCGTTTGACATCTGCAAGATGGCCGAGGCGGCCGGCGCGACATATGTGGCGCGCGCCAGCACGACAAATCTGCCGCTCCTTGATCAGCTTTTTAGGAAAGGGCTTCAGCACAAAGGATTTGGTCTGCTCGAAGTCATCTCCCAGTGTCCGACGCACTACGGCCGCTACGCTCTGAACACGGGCGACGCTGTCAGGGTGCAGGACTGGATGCGCTCCCGCTGCGTCCTCAAGGCCCAGGCGGAGAAAAAGGCGCCGGAGGAGCTTGTGGGCAAATATGTTCTTGGCGAGTTCGTGAACACGCAACGCCCCATTTTCGAGGGCAGTAGCGTTTATAAAGAAATGGAGGATTAAAAGATGAAGGTCAGCATTCGCCTGTGTGGTTTGGGCGGACAAGGTGTCATCCTTTCCTCCGTTCTTCTTGGACAGGCTGCTGTTGTGGAGAAAGGACTGTATGTCTCGCAGACACAGTCCTATGGTTCCGAGGCTCGTGGCGGTCAGTGTCAGTCCGAACTGATGATTTCCAACGTGCCGATTCTGACGCCCAACGCACGGCAAAACGACATCCTGATCGCGATGTTCCAGACGGCCTACAACAGCTACATCTCCTCCCTCAAGGAAGGCGGCTCTCTGTACGTCGATTCAGAGCTTGTGAAGGATCTTCACAACGTGCCGGCAGGCGTCACGGTCTACAAAGCGCCGTTCACGCAGGAGGCCATCGCTCTGGGCAGCCAGATGGCGGCGAATATGGTTATGCTTGGTTACTTCGTCCAGAAGACGGGCCTCATCGACCTGGATCATCTGAAAGCCGCGCTGAGGGGTGCCGTGAAGAAACGCTGGTTGCCCCTGAACATGAAGGCCGTGGATAAAGGTGCCGAGATGGCGCGGGACTGAGGCGGCAGCATGAAACTGTATGAGTTTGAAGGAAAACGCCTTCTGAAGGAATTTGGCGTTCCAGTGCTGTCGGGACAGCTGGTTCTTCGAGATTCGGCGCTGCCTGAAGCGCCTGTCGTCCTCAAGGCGCAGACCCTATCGGGGGGGCGCGGCAAGGTGGGGCTCGTGCAGATCTGCCGCGACGCGGACGCTCTGTCGGCTCAGGCGGCGAAGCTGTTTGACGCCGTTCACAAGGGAGAAAGGATCACAGCCCTGTGGGCTGAGAAGCCGGTAAATGTGCGGAAGGAATACTACTGCTCCGTCACATACGACGGCGAAACGGGCGTTCCTCTCCTCGTCGCCAGTGGATCCGGCGGCGTAGAGGTCGAAAGGACGGCTACTGAGCGTCCCGACGCGATCCTGAAAATGCCGTTTGACATTTTTTATGGTCCCGCTGACTATCAGTTCCGTCAGATCGCCGCCTTTATCGACGCGAATCGCGTCAAGGAACTGACGGCCATTCTGCGGAACGTGTACCGCATGTGGCGCGAGAGCGGCGCGACGCTGGTGGAGATCAACCCGCTCGCTCTGACGGACGAGGGCGTGATCGCCCTTGATGCGAAGTTCGAGCTTGACGACGCGTCGGAGAAGTGTCACAAGGAACTTTTTGCCGGCCTGAAAGACGAGCAGCATAAACTGTTTGGCCGCGTTTTTCGCGAGAGCGGCGACACGATGACCTACGTCCAGCTTGACGGTTCTGTCGGCCTGATTTCAGACGGCGCCGGCACGGGAATGCTCGCTCTAGATCTGATGAACGACGAAGGTGCCGCGGCAGCGGATTTCTGCGAGATGGGTGCCCTGACGAGCGCGGATGTGATGTACGACGCGCTTGACAAAGTTCTGACAAAAAATCCTGATGTGAAGAGCGTCCTTGTCGTCCTGATCGGTGGTTTCAACCGCATGGATGAGATGGCCGAGGGCATTGTCCGCTATCACGACGAGAAACATCCGAAAGCCCGACTGATCGTCAGGCTGTGCGGTACGATGGAGGACGAAGGAAAGAAGATCATGGCCGACGCAGGACTGGACGTCTACAACGACCTTCCGTCAGCCGTGAGCGACGCCGTGAAAGCGTCGCGGGGGGAGGCGTAGCGATGTCCATCCTGATTGACAAAAGCACGCGCCTTCTTGTGCAGGGAATCACAGGCACATCCGGTCGCCTTCAGACGGAAACGATGGTATGCTATGGCACGAATGTCGTCGCCGGCGTCACGCCGGGCAAAAAAGGGCAGACTGTGTGCGGCGTTCCAGTGTTTGACTATGTGTCTGAGGCAGTCGAGGCGGCGAAGCCGAATGCGGCAATCAGTTTTGTTCCTCCGCTTGGTGCCAAGGACGCGGCCATCGAAGCCATGAACAGTGGCATCAAACTCCTTGTGTTGACAATGGAAGGCATTCCCGTTCAGGATGTTCTCGAAATTTTTGCCTACGCGAAGGCGCGCGGTGTCCGTGTCGTGGGCCCTGGAACAGCCGGCGTGATTTCGCCTGGACGTTGCAAGGTCGGCGCGCATCCCGCCATGATGTTTGCCGAAGGACCTGTAGGTGTCGTGTCCAAAAGCGGCGCTCTCTCATACGAGACAGGCAAGATGCTGACGGAAAACGGTCTCGGTCAGAGCACAGTCATTGCCCTCGGCGGCGGGCCTCTGTGGGGAACGACTCATCTTGACGTCGTGAAGCTCTTTAACGAGGATCCTGACACTAAACTGATCGTACTGCTTGGCGAAATTGGAGGAACGCTTGAGGTCAAGGCCGCCGAATACATCAAAACACACGTGCACAAGCCTGTTGTCGCAATGATTGTCGGCCGTTCAGCGCCGGAAGGGAAGTCCCTCGGCCACGTGGGCGCGATTGTCCGCGGCAACCTGGGAACGGCGCAGTCTAAGATCGCCGCTTTGGAAGACGCGGGAGCGCATGTCATGTATTCCATGGTAAAGCTCGTTGGGACAACTCAGCGACTTTTGGGGAGGTAACCGAAATGGCGGTTTATGTAGACGGTAATCTCTGTAAAGGGTGCAGGCTCTGTGTCGCCGCCTGCCCGAAAAAGGTAATGCAGATGACGTCCGAGGTCAACAGGAAGGGCTTCAACGTCGCAGCTGCCGTTGGCGTCGAGAATTGCATCAAGTGCGGACTCTGCGAGCGTACATGCCCGGACTTTGCGATTCATGTTGAGTAGACGTAAAAACGTGACAGGAGGAGATTACGATGGGTGAACTGCTGTCGACAAGAGTGCGCGGAATCAGTCCATCGGCCACGGAGCAGACCTCTGCGCTTGCGAACAGAATGAGACGCAAAGGCATAGACGTCCTGTCCTTTGCGCAGGGCGAGCCAGACTTCGATACGCCGGACAATATCAAGCAGGTCGCAATCAAGGCGATTCGGGAAGGCTTCACGAAATACACGGACGTGCCCGGCATTCCCGCCCTGCTTCAGGCCGTGCAGACAAAGCTAAAGCGCGCCAACGGCGTCGAATACGACATGTCTGAAATTGTTGTCAACAACGGCGGCAAGCAGGCGCTGTACGAGGTCTTTCAGGCTCTCTGCGAGCCTGGCGACGTCGTGCTGATCCCGACGCCCGGCTATGTCAGCTATGTCGAGCAGATCAAACTGACCGGCGCGGAGCCCGTGTATGTTCCTTCGCGCGAGGAGGACGGCTTCAAGCTGACGGTCGATCAGGTGAAGACCGCGTGGACCCCCGCTGTCAAGCTGTTCGTGATGAACTCCCCGTGCAACCCGACGGGTGCGATGTACACTGCCGACGAACTGCGCGCTATTGCGGAGTTCCTCGTCTCGAAAGGCGTCACTCTGATTGCAGACGAAGTGTACGAGAATTTCGTATACGACGGCGGGAAGAGCGTCTGCCTCGCGTCGCTGTCGCCTGAAATCAAGGCACATACGGTGATCGTGAACTCCCTTTCCAAGACCTACGCGATGACAGGCTGGCGTGTCGGCTATGCCGCTGGGCCAAAGGACATCATCTCTGCCGTCATCAATTTGCAGGGGCACGTTTCGGGTAACATCAACTCAATTGCTCAGAAAGCTGCTATTGAGGCGCTTCTCGGGCCGCAAGACTCCGTTTTGAAGATGCTTGCAGAGTTTGCGCGCCGCCGCGAGTACATGTACTCCCGCATCTGTGCAATGCCACAGCTTTCGTGCGTCAAGCCTGAGGGCGCGTTCTATATGTTTGTAAATGTTAAAAAGATCTTTGGAAAGTCATACGACGGCGTAACGATCGCCACTGACATTGACGCGGCAAAGTTCTTCATTGAAAAAGGCCATGTGGCCGTCGTGCCTGGCGCTGCATTCGGCTGTCCAGGGTATGTGCGCCTAGTCTTCGCCAAGTCCATGGACATGATTCGCGAAGGTATGGATCGCATGGAGAAGGCTTTGAAAGCCCTGTAGTTTTCGGAGGCGAACGGTTCATGCTTGATGAATTGAAAGGTGCGCGCGTTCTTGTTGAAACGTGCGGCGCGCTGAAGCCTGGGGAAAACGTCGTCGTCGTGACGGACTCCGAAAAAAAGGACATCGCCGACCTGATTGCCGGCATGTGCGTCGCGTACGGCGGCAATACCGTCAAGGTCTGCATGACGCCCCGAAGTGGGCACAGGGAAGAGCCGCCCGAAGCTGTGGCGCGCGCCCTGATCGGCGCGGATTTGATTATTGCCGTCACGACGTTTTCTCTGTTCCACTCCGCTGCCCGTATCAAGGCGTGCCAGAGCGGCGCACGCTGGGTGAATGCCGCAGCCTATACGCGCGAAATGTTGAAACACGGCGGCCTAATGACAGACTTCAGGAAGCAGCGCAAAATTGCCGAGGCGGTTGCGGCGCGTCTGACAAAGGCGAACGACGTCCACGTCACGACGACGGCGGGAACGGACATTTCGTTCTCGATTGCCGGCAGAACGGCCATTGCCGAGGGCGGCATTTCCGACCAGCGCGGCATGATCAACTCCCCGCCTGACATTGAAGTGTGCATCGCGCCTGTCGAGGGCACGGCAAAAGGCGTCATCGTGATTGACGGGAGCATTGTCCAGCCCGGGCTTGGCCCGCTGACGAACACCGTGACTGTTGACGTGGAAAACGGGAGCGTGACAAACGTCAGAGGCGGTGCGGAAGCGAAAATTTTCAGCGATCTTCTCTCCGCCGCAAACGACCATGGTGTGTATAATATTGGCGAGTTCGGCATCGGCCTGAACCCGAACTGCCGCCTGTGCGGTAGTATGCTTGAGGACGAAGGCGTGTACGGAACAGCTCATTTCGGCATTGGCGACAACCACACGATGGGCGGTGTTGTGGACGCGAAACTTCATTCCGACTCTATCTTCTGGCACCCGACGGTTGTCGTGGACGGCGAGACGCTGATCATGGACGGAGAACTCTGCGAGCTCGCGTAAAGGAGGTTTCACCATGGAAATGGTTCCGATGGAACGGAAGGACATGGCAGGAAAAATCTTTACCGTTCTTGGGCTAATCAAGCCCGAAGAATTAGGGAAAACCATTGCTCATGAACACCTTGTGGCCGATTTTCGATGCGCGTGGATGGAGTTGCCGTACGCAACAGACAGGGCGAAAGCTCTCGAACCTTTCTCTCTCAAAAACAGTGACTGGATCCGCAAGCACCGTTTCAATGTACTTGACAATCTGCTGTTGATGGACGAAGACGAGGCTGTTGAGGAAGCGATGCTCTTCAAGGCCCGCGGCGGAGACAGCATGTTTGAACTCTCCAATAAGAGCATGGCGCGCGACCCATTGGCGCTCCAGCGCATTTCACGCCGCACAGGCCTGCATATTGTCATGGGCGGAGGCTACTACGTCGTGAAATCCCACGCGCCGTCATTCAAGAACAGGGACGTGGACAGTCTGACGGAGGAATTCATCAACGAGGTGCGTTACGGTGCCGACGGGACGGGCATTCGCCCCGGCATCCTTGGCGAGCTGGGCTGCACATGGCCCCTCCACCCAGACGAACGCAAAGTGCTCGTCGCTGCCGCGAGGACACAGAAAGCCACGGGCATCCCGATTAACGTCCATCCCGGCTGGTCCGCCAAGTCCGTGATGGATATCCTTGAGATCCTTTCCGACAACGGCGCGGATTTGACGCATGTAGCAATGAGCCACACGGACAGGACTCTACTGACGCATGAGGAGCGCGTCGAGACCCTTAAGAGCGGCTGTTATCTTGTGTACGACTCGATTGGTCGCGAAGGGTACTTCGATCAGAACACGATTATCGACATTCCGAACGACAACTACCGCGCTAACCACATCATAAAGCTGATCGAGGAGGGCTACGGGGATAAAATTATGCTATCCGCTGACGTCTGCACAAAGGATCAGCGCGTCAAATACGGTGGCCACGGTTACGTCCATATTCTGTCGTACTTCGAGCCCCTTCTGCTCAAGAAAGGCATTTCCCGTGAAATTGTCGACAAACTGCTGATCCACAATCCCGCCCGCTCGGCAACGTACTTTTAACCCGAGGCTGTCCTAATGACCACCCTGGCCCCCTGCGACGCTTCACGCGGCGAATTGAAAGGCAAAGTTGTCACTGTGCTTGGCCCTGTTAAGCCAGAGACCCTTGGCATTTGCCTCGCACATGAGCATCTTGTGATTGATTTTCGCATCATCTTTTCTGAGCTCCTATACGCGACAGGCCGTTCTCTGGCTATGATGAAGACGGAGGACGTCAATTACGATTGGGAACTGAAACACCGTTTTAATATGCAGGACAACCTCCTGCTGATAGACGAGGATGAGGCTGTCAAAGAGGCGCTCCTGTTCAAAGACGAGGGCGGAAAAACGATCTTCGACGTCTCCAACAGAAATTTCGCTCGCGATCCACTGGCGTTGCAGAGGATATCCCGACGCACGGGTTTGAACATCGTGATGGGCGGAGGATATTTCATGGTATCTGCCCACAGCGATACCCTGAAAAAAGCAGCTGTTGAGGAGACGGCGAACGACTTTATCAACGAAATTCGCGATGGCGTCAACAGCGCTGGCGTCAGACCGGGTATTCTTGGCGAAATCTGCTGTGGTTGGCCGCTGCATGAAAGCGAGCGCAAAGTTCTCATTGCCGCAGCAATAACTCAGAAAGTCACGGGCATTCCAATCAACGTCCATCCTGGGAAAAACGATCGCGCGCCGCTTGAAATTATCAATATTCTTGCTTTAAACGGGGCCGAACCCTCCCATGTAACAATAAGTCACACGGAGCGAACGCTGATGACGCACGAATCGCGTGTCGAACTTCTGAAAACCGGTTGCTTTATGCTCTACGATTCCATAGGGCGAGAGGGATATTTTGACCTTGACGGGACGGTCGACATAACGAATGACAACGGTCGCGCGAACGACATCATTCGCTTGCTGGACGCCGGTTTTGAAGATCAAATACTGCTTTCGTCTGACATCTGCACGAAAGAGATGCGCGTTAAGTACGGAGGGCATGGTTACGCCCACATTCTTCGGTACTTCCTTCCAATGCTCCGAAAGAAGGGCGTTCCTGAAAAGATCGTTGAAAAGCTGACAGTCCACAATCCCGCCCGCTCGGCAACGTACTTTTAAGGACGCTGTGCAGCCCGCCTAGAACTGCCTGCTTCACCGGCCTGAAGCGTCTCTGTCTGAGGCGCGAGGTCAATCCTACTGGAAACGAGGCGATCATTCGTATGATAACGAACAATTACAAAGACGCCGTTACATGCGCCGTCCAGTTCACGCCGGCATGGCTTTCGCCCGTTGAGAATGGGAGGAGAATGGCGGAATATGTCGAACGTGCTGCGGATGAGGGGCACGCGCAGCTTGTCGTCTTCCCCGAATTGTCCAGCGCTGGCTATATCCTCAAGGAACGCGACAGCGTTTTCGGCACAAAGTATTACCAGGCTGCGGAGTACATTCCTGGCGGGCCGGTGACGCAGGCTCTCTGCAAACAGGCGAAAAAGAGCCGCGCGTATGTGGTGGTCGGAATTTCTGAAAAGCATCCTGTCATTCCAGGCGTCCTGTACAACTCCGCAGCGCTGATCAGCCCGATAGGCGAGGTGATGGGCATCCACCGCAAGGTGCACATGCCGGGATACGAGCGTTTCTACTTCTGCGCCGGTTCCGAGATGAACGTCTTCAAAACGGAGCTTGGCAACATTGGGATGTCCATCTGCTATGACAACCAGTTCCCCGAGCTGGTGCGCACGCTTGCCCTTAAAGGCATGGAGATTCACTGCATGTTGTGGAACATGCCGGATTTCTCGAACTTCCCTGAGCACCTGTACCACATCACGGCGGTCCGCGCGCTTGAAAACCGCATGTACACGATTTCCTGCAACAGACCGCGTCCTGCCGACGGCGATGGCGATATCACGTTCATCGGCGCGAGCTGCATTTCGGATCCTGTGGGCACGATCATCGCGAAGGCGGGGCAGGACGAAGAGCTGATTTACGCGGCGCTCTCCTCGGAAAAGTTCGCGGCGGATCGCTTCTTCCAACCAGTGTTTAAGGATCGTCGGCCTGAACTCTACTCGCGTGTGACGGAGAAACTGTAGGGAAGCGCGGAGAAAGGTGGCGTTTCCTTTATTCCGCAAACGCCGCTTTCTTCCCTTGAATGAACTCGACGCGTGAAAGGGGAGGAGATCGCTTGTTTGGTTCGTATTTCGCCCAGCAGACCTTAAACGGTCTTGCGATTGGCGTCATTTACGGCTTGATAGCGCTTGGCTTCAGCATGGTCTATCAGGCCATTAACGGGCTGAATTTCTGTCACGCCATGTCGGTTACAATTGGCGCCATGCTGTCGTACATGCTGATTGTGCAGTTGGGACTGCCTGTCTGGCTGTCATTCTTCATCATCGTGACGGCGCTGTTTGTCTACGGCTGGCTCGTGAATTTCTGTTTCTTCCGGTTCTTTACCAAGGGCTCGAAGATCGTTTTCATGCTTGTCTCGATCTCGCTGTCCGGTGTGCTCCAGCAGATTTCTCTGATCATATGGGGGCCTGAGGCCAGGGCACTTCCAAACATTTTTGGAACGGGCAAACTGACTATCGGTTTGGCCGTCGTTCCGATGTCGAACTTCATTCTGCTTGGCATTAGCATTGCGATGCTTATTCTGCTCATGCTGTTCTTCAATCGCACGCGCTTTGGCCTCGCGATGCGCATCGCGGCCGAGAATCCTGTCAACGCTTCGCTGATGGGCGTGAACGTGTCGCGCACGTATGCAGCCACGTTCTCAATCAGCGCGGCCCTCGGTGGCGTCGCTGGCTTCCTCGTCGCACCGCTGTACGGCGTCACGATCAGCCTCGGCCAAAACCTCGCTCTGAAGGTGTTCGTCGCGGCTGTCGTCGGCGGCGTCGGCTATCTGCCGGGTGCTGTTGGCGCGGGGCTCCTCGTGGGTGTTCTTGAGTCACTCACGTCTGCGTACATTTCGTCAGGTTGGAGAGACGTTATCGTCTTCGCGGCGGGCATTCTCGTTCTTGCGTTCCGGCCCATAGGCATCTTCAGGAAGGCGGTGACGAAGCACTAATGGTGAACCTCAACAAAAACAGGATCTTCTCTGTTTTGCCGGCGATCCTTGCTCTGATGATCGCCGTCCTGATCTCATCAAACAAGTACTTCGTCTTTCTGGCGACGCTCTCGACAATCAACGCGATCGCCATCCTTGGAATCGTGATCATCTCCGGCCTCGCCGGCCAGCTGAACCTCGGCCAGTCGGCTTTCGTCGGCCTCGGCGCCTACACGGGCGCTATCATGGCGCTCCGTTGGGGGCTTCCGTTCTGGGCTGCGATTCCCGTCACACTGTTTGTGGCAGGGCTGTGGGGTGCCCTGATGGGCGTTCCCGCCCTGCGCCTTAAAGGCGGCCCATATCTTGCTCTCGTCACGCAGACGTTTGGCGAGATGGTTTACCTGATCATCATGAACATTGAGAAGTTCACAGGTGGCCCTTTCGGCCTTCTGGGCATCTCGTATCCGAAGATTTTCGGTTATGAGATCAAGGGCGGAGTTCCGTACATGTACTTGAGCATTTTCTTCCTTATTGTCTGCTACTGGATCTGCCAGAAGGTTTCCAAATCCTCTGTGGGACTCGTGTTGAACGGCATTCGCGAATCGGAAGACGCGGAGCAGTCGCTGGGGATCAACACAATCCGCTACAAGATCACGGCGTTCGTACTCTCGGCGATGCTCGGCGGCATTTCAGGCCTCCTTTACGCGCCTTTTGTCGGCTATATCAGCCCCGACCAGTTCCGTTGGAACTCGTCTCTGCTGCTGGTGTCCGGCGCAATCATCGGCGGCATGAAATCGTTCGGCGGTGCCATTGTCGGCGCTATGGTGATTACATGTCTGCCGGAGGCGCTTCGCCTTTCCGATCAGTACCGCATGATCCTATACGGCCTACTGGTCATCTTCTGTCTCGCCCTTCTTCCCGACGGCATCGCGTCGCTCTACGGAAAGAGTCTCAAGGAAATTGGGGCCATGCTCCGCAAGAGATGCCGCGAGCTCGCTAGGGAAAGCAAGTAGCCAGATTGGAAGGAGGCTGTTTGAACAATGCTTGAGGTTAAAGGACTGACGAAAAAATTCGGTGGGCTGACGGCCCTGAACGACGTGAACATGAGCGTCGCCGATGGGGCCATTCATGGCCTGATTGGGCCAAACGGGTCGGGAAAGACGACGCTGATCAACGTGATCAGCGGATTCTGCGCTCCGACGTCCGGCTCGATCACGATGGCGGGGCGGGAGATCAGCAGTCTCACGCCCTACGCAATCTCGCGCCTTGGAATGGTTCGAACGTTTCAGAACATTAACATTTTCCCTGAGATGACAGTACTTCAGAACTCGCTAATGGGGAACTTCATGCACGAACAGCCTAATCTTGGCTCCGTCATTGTCGGGAGCAAAGGCTACCGCGCCCAAGTGAAGCGCAGCATGGAGCTTGCTGAAGAGATGCTGAACTTTGTCGGCCTCGCCGAGGTACGCAACAAGCAGGCCGGCACGATGCCCTACGGCCGCCAGCGCAAGCTTGAGATCGCCCGCGCGCTGATGACACGGCCGAAGTTGCTCGTGCTGGACGAGCCTGTGGCCGGCATGAACGAGCAGGAGAGCGACGCTGTGGCCGATCTGCTGCTGAAGCTTCAGGCGAAGCGCAACATCACGATCATCCTGATTGAGCACGACATGCGCTTTGTGATGAAGCTGTGTTCGTTGATCACCGTTCTCAGCGCGGGCAAGGTGATCGCCGCAGGCATATCAACTGAGATTCAGAACAACGCCGAGGTCATCAGCGTCTATCTGGGAACGGGGAGGAAGAAACATGCTCGTAATTGAGAATCTTAACGTCTTCTATGGCATGATCCACGCTCTGAAGGACGTTTCGTTCGACCTCTCTGCGCCCGGCATCTACGCGATTATCGGCGCGAACGGCGCGGGCAAAAGTACCCTGCTTAAGACGATCATGGGCGTCGTGAAGCCGAAGACAGGCTCAATCAAGTTCTATGGCAAGGAGCTCGTCGGTAAGAAAGCCTTTGAGGTCGTGCGCGAGGGCGTTGTGTTGTGTCCTGAGGGACGCGGCATCTTCAAGAACGTCACAGTGCTTGACAACCTGAAGGCCGGCGCCATCACGGCCGACAAAAGCCATCTGCAAATGAACATTGACAAGTCGTTTGACCTGTTTCCGAGGCTGAAGGAGCGCGCGACGCAGATCGCCGGAACGCTGTCCGGCGGCGAGCTTCAAATGCTCGCCATTGCGCGCAGCCTGATGGCCGAGCCCAGACTGCTTCTCCTCGATGAGCCGTCCATGGGGCTCGCGCCGAACCTTGTCGATCTTGTGTTCAACACGATTGAGTTCATCTTCAACGAGCGCAGGATTCCTGTGATCGTTGTCGAGCAGAACGCCGAGGCGTCGCTTGAGATCGCGCACAAGGCTTTAGTCCTAGAAGTTGGTTCCGTCACGCTGTCTGGCGACAGTCAGGATCTTTTGAACAGCGACGAGGTCAGAAAGAAGTATCTGGGCGTCTAAATTGTGAGATCTGTTGAGAGAAGGAGGGATCGCTGGCACAGCTGGAACAGAGCATCTGCGCATAAAAACTCGCGGATTGAAACACAGGGGCTCTTCGTCGGTGTTTCTATAGAGTGCAGCTGGAGGTGTGCAGACAATGAAAAAGTTCCTTTGTGTTTTTCTTGGCTTGGCATTGATGGCAAGCTCGGTTTTCGCTGAAGATGTGGTAAAGCTCGGTGCAATCGGGCCTCTAACTGGCGAAAGCTCCATCGCAGGCATTGATGAGCGCGACTCGAAACTGATGGCCATTGATGAGATCAACGCGGTCGGCGGTCTTCTTGGCAAAAAGGTGGTCATGTACTCCGAGGACGACGCTTCCCAGCCCTCTCAGGCTGCGGCTGTGGCGATGAAGATGATCTCCCAGAACAACGTTGTGGCAATTATCGGCGCGCATAACAGTTCCTGCACGCTTGCCATTATGCAGATCATCGACAGGGCCGGTATCCCGATCATCCCGCCGAGCTCCACTTCCCCGAAGGTTTGCAACAGCGGCAACAAATGGGTCGTCCGCCCCACGCCGCCCGACACGGTGCAGACAGCCGCTCTTGTGCAGTACGCAAAGGAGCTTGGCTACAAGAAGATTGGCATGATTTACGTGAACGACGACTTCGGTAAGGGCGGCTACGGCGCCGTTCTTGATGCGATGAAGGCTCAGGGCATGGAGCTTGCTGGCGCAGAGTCATTCCAAGGTGACGACAAGGACATGCACGCCCAGCTGACGAAGCTGGAGGCACTGGGCGTTGACGCGTTGCTAATCTGGTGCCAGTTCGTTCCCGCCAGCTTGATCATGCGTCAGGCACGCGAGATGGGCTGGAACGTCCAGTTCTTCGGCGGCACAGGTCCGATGCACAACAGAACGTTTGAGCTGGCCGGAGGAGCCTACGACGGCATGATTCACACAGTTCCGTTTATCCCGAACAACCCTCTGCCGAACATTCAGAAGTACGTAGGCGACTTCCAGAAGCGTTACGGCCGCATCCCATCCCAGCCGGGCGCGAGAGCGTATGACGCGATCAACCTGTACTTCGACGCCGTGAAGCGCGCCGGCACGACCGATCCTGACAAGGTGATTGTCACGCTGCGCTCCACGAAGGACTTTCCTGGCCTGCAGGGACCGATCGCGATCAACAAGGGCACCGGCGAGTATGAAGGCGGCGTCCCGCTGGTCAAGGCGAACTACGAGAACAAGAACTGGGATTTCATCAAGAACTTCGTTCCGCAGATGCAGTCCAAGTAAGGCGCGCGGTTAATTCGACACAGCTTTTGAGCGCCGGGAAGCCTTTTGTTTTTCCCGGCGCTCCATTAGATTGAAAAAACACAGCGGTTCACATGATTGAACAAATGCATTTGCAGCAGAAATTTTTTGAGTATGCGCAAATAAGCAGACAAAAGGCTATGTCCGAACTCACACTTTCCACACTCAAATGCACTATGAGAGCTTGAAAACACAGAGATGAACTACAAATAAAAGGCGTTGGCCGTCCTGAGTGGTATATTTGATCTGCCACGAAAAAATTCCACCACAGGAGGCAAACGCCATGACTATGGTACCATAAAATGACGAATACACAATCGAACGCAACAGTGCTCTGAAAAAATTTCTTTCATGCTTCCGCGTTAGCAAAATGCTCCTTCGTTGCAGAGCCTCCAAGGAGAAAGGTATCAGCGTCATACAATTTCGTAACTGCCTTGTTCAGCCTGGTTTTTCAGCATGGCAACATACACTTGCAGATGCACAGCGGCAAGTTTATCGGGGGCTTCGCCACGAATCAGGTAAGGAACTTGTCATTGGCGAAGTTCTACAGAAGCAGGAACAACTGTATTCGCGACCTCGAGGTAAAACCACTCACTGCCTCGCCAGAATCTTGACGTGCTCGTTAGGTGTTCGGGAATTCAGGTCGTAGCTGGTCCGGCTTCTTTTGCACTGATCTCCAAATAAGGCGTGCGCTGCCGCGCGAGCGACGCTTGAAACGCGCGGTGGCATTTTTGTAAACCAAAAACCACCGGCAGTGCCAGTGGTTCCAAAAGGCTTTAGCTATGGAGAGAAAAGACTCCTCCTTTGGTAAATTACAAGCGGTCTGTCAGCCGACAATCGAACCCAAAGGAGGATCAAGTTCTGATGAAACTCGACGTCAGGAGTTGAGCACACACGAAGTGGAGTGTAAGGGAGCCACTGATTAAATCACCGTTTGCTCAAGCAAGATAGTATAATAAAGTCGTACTAATCCCCCGTCAAAGGAGAATAGAAGATGTCCCAACTCAGTTTCGGTGATATGGAATACGCAATTTGGAGCAGACGTGACAAGGCCGGTTTGATCATGCACGGAGGCAGCGTCGTCGACGCAACGCTCATCAGCGCTCCGAGTTCAACGAAGAACCAAAACGGCGAACGAGATCCTGCAAATGCATTCGACGAAAAAAGGCGGCCAGTGGTATTTTGGCATGAAAGTCCATGCCGGCGTCGACGCCGGAAGCGGGTATGTCCATACCATCATCGGGACCTCCGCCAACGTTCATGATGTGACGCAGCCCCATGCACTGATACGGGAGGATGATGGGGTCGTCTCCGGAGATTCAGGCTATCTTGGCGTAGAGAAACGCCAAGAGATCAGAGAAGACGAGCGCCTCTCGAAAGTTGATTTTCGTATCAACCGGCGTCCCGGCAGCATCAAGACATTAGGCGTAGGCAGATCATATGATAGATCCCGGGAAAGTCGTAAATTATCGACACGCAGTAAAGTCGAACACCTCTTTCAGATCGTGAAGAGATACTTTGGCTGCCGCAAGACATCGTATCGAGGCATAGCGAAAAACATGAACAAATTCTTCGTTCTGTTTGGCTGTGCCAATCTTGTCATGTGCCTTCGAGCTGGACGAACGGAAGAGTTGTCCGCCTGTGGGGCATACCCCATAACCGTCTCCGTTTAACGGAGACAGGGCCTTCCCACGGCAGTTTGGGGGCATTTTTCGCCTACAGAACGGGCACTTCATTTGACTATCAAGACCTTTGTTTGATAGTCAAATTGGTGTTTTCGTTTGGGCGAAATAATCAGCGGTTCCTAAGTATTACGTGGTATTTGCGCCGAAGTATCGCCGGCAATCATCTACGGGAAGATCAAACAAGACATCGGTTTGATGCTGAGAAAACTGTGCGCGTACAAAGAAATTGAAATATTGGAGGCGGAAGCATGCAAAGATCACGTCCACATGTTGCTGAGCATCCCGCCCAAATACAGCATATCGCAGGTGATGGGTTACCCGAAAGGTAAAAGCAGCCTGATGATTTACGAGAAGTACGCGAATCTGAAGTACAAATATGGCAATCGACATTTCTGGTGCCGCGGATATTACGTAAGCACGGTAGGACGCAACAAGACTGCAATAGAGAGCTCCATCAGGAACCAATTGCAGGAAGATCATGCCGAGGAACAGCTGACGATAAAAGAGTACGTTGACCCGTTTACGGGTAAGCCGGCACAGGAAGGCAAGTAGAGAGCCCCTTTAGGGGCAGCCCGTGAGAGTTGCGCGGCTGACAGACTTTTTGACGAGCCTATAGGCTCGGCCGGGAAGATGCCCCAAGGGGGCTTGTGCAAACCACCGGTACGGCCGGTGGTTATGATTGAATGAATGCGGGGCCTGAATACTGAGGCGTTTTATCTTCCGCTGGATATGGAGTTGATAAACTTATGTTAAGACACATGATTGAATCAAAAGCCGCCGGCATGACATCCGCTCAGAAAAAAATAGCGGAGTATGTGTTGGATCATTTTCAGCAGGCTGGTTTTCAGGCAGCTTCCCAGCTCGCCGAGGCAATTGGCGTCAGCGAGGCGAGCGTTGTCCGAATGTCCCAGTATCTTGGTTTTTCAAGTTATGCTGAGTTCAAACAGGAGGCATACCAGGAATTTATTTCATCCCTCTCAGCGTCAAAACGGATGAGTGATATTGCGGAAGGCGGGCGGCTTCTGCAGGAAGATAACGCCAATCCGTATGCTCAAGTTTTGCAACGCGATATTGACGCGATTCAGTCGGCTCAGAAAAATGTTTCCTACCATGATATAGGCCGCCTCGCCAGCGAAATTGACAAAGCGAGCTGTGTCTACGTCGCCGCTATCAGGGGGTCCGGAATTTCAGCGAGGCATCTGGCATATCATCTTTCATGGATTCTACCATGCGTTAGAATGCTTGATGTAAGTTCTGCCTGCGAAACGCTTGTGAACGCCCCGAAAGATTCGCTGCTGATCGTTGTCGATTTCCCGCGTTATGTTAACTGGTCGATTTCTGTCCTGCGAACCGCCCATCAAATTGGGATCAAAACAGCCTGCATTACAGACAGTCACAGTAGTCCTTATGAACCTTACTCTAATCTTACTCTGACCGTCCCGTACAGGACTGTTGCGTTTGTGGATTCATGCGCGTGCGTGATCAGTGTGATGAACTGCATTATTCTCGCGGTATCGAAAAGAAATCAGTCTGTTGTCACAAATCGCTTAAAACAGCTTGAGTACCTCTGGCAGCAGGAAAATGTTTACGCTGGGGAAGGGCGCATCTGGTTGTCAACATTATCTCGCGGATAGTTTTTGTCAAAACATTGTTCGTATTGCGCTCGCATTTCATGCTTAAATTTTTCACGCTGACCTGGATGCCGATTGTAATACTCAAATTCCTGCACGAGTTCCGCTTCACTTTGACGCTGCATTTTGTTACCACCTTTAGATGCCTGTGATGGAGCGGGAAGCAACTTTAGTGTATGAATGATAAATTTGGGCTTGAGCCGGCGGTCGCGGGTGTAATGGGCGAAAGAAAAGAGACGAGGGAGGTTCCACAATGGAACAACTTTATATCGACAGAATGAATTCCGCCGGGCAGGGGATCGGCCGGGCCGCCGACGGACGGACCGTGTTCGTGGATGGGGCGCTGCCGGGGGAGACGGCGGTCATCGCCGTGCGGCAGGAAAAGAAAAGCTACATTCAGGCGCGCGTCGACCGCGTCGTGGAAGCAAGCCCAGAGCGCCGCGAGCCGCCCTGCCGATGGTACCGCAGCTGCGGCGGCTGCCAGCTCCAGCACGCCGAATATACGCTGCAGTGCCAGATCAAAGCGATGCTGGCCGCCGACGCGCTGCGCCGCATCGGCGGCTTCGATATCGACGGCGGGATCCCCTGCGTGCCGTCCCGCAGCGAATGGCGCTACCGCAACAAAGCGTCCTTTCCCGTGCGCGCCCGCGGCCGCGCCGGCGACGTCGGCTTTTTCAAACGCGGCTCGCACGAGATCGTTCCCGTCGACCGCTGCCCCGTTGTCTGCGACCGCGCCAACAAACTGTACGCTGTTATCAAGAACATGATCAACTACGGCCGCTTCTGCTGCTACGACGAAAAAAGCAACAGCGGCTGGCTGCGGCACGTCGTCATCCGCAGCGCCCGCGACGGCGAAGAACTCCTGCTGATCCTCGTCGGCGCCGCCCGTCCCGAAGGCGGCGCGCTCGAGTCGCTCGAACGGCTCTACGACCATCTCAAAGAGCGCTTTCCGGAACTGCGCGGGCTTGTCGTCAACGTCAATCCCGACGAGGGCAACGTCATCATCGGCGCGGAGTCCGTGCTCGTCAAAGGCGAAGACCGCCTGACGGAGCGGCTGGGAAACTTCAGACTGGATTACGACGGCACGTCGTTCTTCCAGGCGAACTCGGAGCAGGCGGAACAGCTCTTTGCGTATGCCGCCAGCCTGGTGGAAGGGCAGAACCTGCTCGAACTCTACTGCGGCGTCGGCGCGCTGACGGCGTTTCTGTCTCGGAAAGCGAAGACCGTCAGGGCGGTCGAAGTATGGCCCTCTGCCGCCGCGCTGGCGCGGGAAAACGGCGAGTTCAACCGGATCGAAGGGCTGACCGTGCTTCAAGGAGCGGCGGAAAACGTCGTCGTTCCCGCCGATCTCGAAGGCATCGACTGCGTCGTCGTCGATCCGCCCCGCGCCGGCTGCGACAAAGGCCTGATCGAGACCATCGCCGCCAGCCGCGTGCCGCACGTCCTCTACATCTCCTGCAACCCCGCCACCCTCGCCCGCGACGCCGCCCTCCTGCGCGACGCCGGCTACGCCCTCGACACGGACAGCCTCAAAGTCTTCGACATGTTCCCGCAGACATGCCACATGGAGACCGTGGCGTTGCTATCGTGGGAGACCGCTTGTCTGTAACGCGCTCTCCTAAATTGCCTCTTTGGGCAGCAATTAGAGCTGTCGGGCTCCGTTGGACTGGCAATGATGGAACTTCGTTGTTCAATGGGCTAGATAAAAGTATTGCCGGAGGTGCGGTATAAGCATGACGAACGACCAAAGGGAAAAAACAGTCGAACGCTGGTTTGCTATGTGGCTCCGAAAGGACGACTCCGGGATCGACGCGGTATTCGAGGAAGACGCCCTCTACATCGAGAGCTGGGGGCCTCGGTATGAAGGCCTCGAAAAGATTGGAAAATGGTTCCGCGAGTGGAACACGCGCGGGCGCGTCCTGCGCTGGGATATCAAGCGATATTTTCACAGCGGCGCCACAACGGTCGTCGAATGGGACTTCAAGGATGAAATGAGCGGCGGCAAGGTCGAAGAATTTGAGGGAATGTCTCTCATCGAGTGGTCGCCGGGGAACAAAATCGCTTTTTTGAAGGAGTTCGGCTGCAACAAGAACCGGTACGATCCTTATCGAAACGGAGAAAGGCCAGTTTTTACCGAGGAAGAGGCGAAGTGGTTTTGACTGGCCGCACGTCCTGAACGCAATGGGGACGAGCATATGATTGACGGGAACGAGAAAACGCAAAATCGGGTTCTGTTCTGCACGTGTACGGACGTGAAATGTCCGAACCATCCTAACAACCACAATAGAGGGGGCGAGCCGTGTATCGCCAAGAATCTTGCGCTGAGCGAGATCCCGACCTGCTTCTTTAAGAAAATTGCCCCGGAATACAGGGGACCGGGGTACTTTATGAAGGATTTTGCTGCGTTGGTCATGCGTAAGAACGAGACCGGAAATGAACGCCAAGAGCCTAAAAATGGTTGGAAATGAACGATGAAACAAATCAATGTATACGGGGATCGATAGCAAGAGCGGGACTTTCAGCCGATCCGGCGAAAGTCCCGCTCTTATAGTATTTCTTAATTAAAAGGCCGAACGAAAGGGGGCTGCGAGGGAGATTCACAAAGCGAGCTGCGCAGACTGCGTAGCAGTCGATATAGTTCTGAACGACTGAACTCTCTCGCAGCGCCCTGTAAACTATGTCAGTTTTTTTATCAAGAAATAGTATAAATCGTTCACGGCTGTGTGGACTCGCTGAAATGCTGCCGCATCTGGAGAGGAGACCGCCACCCCAACGCTGCCATCGGGATGTTGTTGGACCTGCGAAGGTAGCGCTTCGTCTGGGTCTGCAGGTCAAGATAAGAGTAAAAGCTCATGAAGTTATAGAAACGCTCCTGGTCGTTACAGTGACTCCTCTCGACCTTTCCGTTATGCCTGGGTGTACGGGGACGGATCCGCTTGTGCTCGACGCCCGGCTTATGACAGAGGACATCCAGCGGATGAATACGGTCCGTCTTCTTAAAGTGGTTAAAGTGGCAGAACTCGGCGCCATTGTCCGTCTGGAGAACCTGAGGCCCGTACTTGAAGTAAGCAATGGCACGCTTGAGGAAATCGCAGCTAGAGTAGCTGCTCTGTTCCATGTAAGGGTAAATGAAGCGCTCTCGGGAAGCCTCGTCGATGACGGTGTACTGGTAGAACTTCTGAGGAATTCGCCCGTGATAGAGAGCGGCATTTTCTTTGAACTGTTATGGGTGACTTTATCGCTAAACAACGATAAAAAACAGCGTAGCGTTGACGTAATGTTGAGAACTGTGTTATTATTACTTTTATAATGTATTTTTGCTTCCAAGGTTGCCGTGCCGCCGAAAGAGCGAGTACGGCGCTTGATGCAGCCGTACTCGCTCTTTCGGCGGCGTCTTTTCATTCTTTGACGGAGAGGTCGTGGCGATGAAACAGCTTATGGATAAGCAAAAATCTTCCTGCGTCGTCATGAAACAGAATCAGGCCGAACAGCCGCTCGTCAGCGTCATTGTCCCCGTGTACAATGTGGAAGGATACCTCGAAGACATGCTGCGAAGCGTTCTGCGTCAGTCGTTGACGCCGCTGGAAGTGATCTGCGTCAACGACGGCTCCACCGACGCTTCGCTGGACGTGCTGATGCGCTGGGCCGCCGAGGATCCGCGCATTTCGGTGCTGTCGCAGGGAAACGCCGGCCTGTCGGCGGCGCGCAACCGCGGGCTCGACGCCGCCCGCGCTCCGTACGTCTTCTTCATGGACGGCGACGACGTTCTCAAGCCCGAGGCGCTGCGGGCGCTGTATGAGCGCATGGAGGACGGCCGGCTCGACATCCTTTATTTCAACGCGGAGTGTTTTGCCGACGAACCTGCCTATGAAGCCGAGGTCGAGCGCACGCGCGGATACTACCGCCGCGTCCGCGAGTACCCGGCCGTCGTCGTCGGCGAAGAGCTGCTTGGCGCGATGCGCGCCAACGGCGACTACGTGCCCGTCGTGTGGATGCAGATGATCAGGCGGGATTTCCTGCGGAGCGGCGGCATTCGCTTTTACGAGGGTATCGTCCACGAGGACGAGCTCTTTTCCTTTATGGCGATGTTGGAAGCGAAGCGCGCCGCTCACCTGCCGCAGATCCTTTATCTGCACCGTATCCGCAAAAATTCCATCATGACCAGCCCGGTGAAATTTGCCGACGTCTGGTCTTGCTTTGTCGTCTGGGAAGAAATGCTCAAGCTGCTTTCGCAACGGGCTCTTGCGGAAAGCGCCGCCAAAGCCGCGCGCAATATCGTCGCGTCGATTCAGCGTACCGGCGCCAAACGATTCTCGACGCTGTCGCCGCAGGAACGGGCACCGGTTGAGCAATTGCTGATAGAGGAACGCTTGCGTTTCAGGCTTTTTCTCGCCAACAAGGCGCTGCCTCCGGGGGCGGTGAAGGTCTCCGTGATCATTTCTGTCCGCGGCGAAGAAAACGGGCTGCGCCGGACTCTCGACAGCGTACTCAGCCAATCGCTGGTTGAATGTGAGATTATCTGCGCCGAGGGCGGCGCTTCGTCGTCGGCCCTGCGAGAATGTGTCGAACACTGCGAGCGTCTCAGGATCGTGACGCCGAAGAATCTGTCGGCGGGAGCCGCTCGTGACGCGGGCGTCGATGCGGCCGCGGGCGAGTACGCGATCTTTCTCGACGCCGGCGACAGACTGCTTCCCGACAGTCTGCGGCGGCTGTACGATACGGCTGTGAAAAACAAGTTGGATTTTGTCAAAGGGGCCGTGCGTCTGAAGGACGCGCGCAGCGGCGAAACAGAGCTGCCGGCGTTGTGGAACCACCGCGACTGCCCGAAACTGTGGACGGTCACTGCCTTCGCCGAAGCGCCGCGCGAGCTGCTCGAGATGGGCGCCTCCGTTTACGGGCTGTACCGAACCGAGTTCATGCGCCAAAGCGGCCTCGCGTTTTCGCCGCTGCCGGACGGCGGCGAACGCAGCTTCTCCGTGAGTTGTCTGACTGCGGCGCAGCGCCTGATGATCACCGACATTCCCGTTGCCGAGCGCTGTGCCGCCGAAGCGGAATCGCCGTCCTTCGAACAGCGGATTGTTTCGTATGCTTCGGTCCGCGAGGCGGCGGCCACGCTGCCGCAGGCAACGGCGCGACTGGTTTGCCGGCGGGAACTCAATTGCTTTTTTGAAGAATATTTCCGTCGGCTGGAACGGGGAAAAAACGTTTACGCCCTTCACGAACGCATCAAAGAGTTTGTCTGGAGCTTCGACGCAGACGACGTCGGCGAGGATTTCATCGCGGCGTTTGCGTACAAGGATTATTTTTGGACGCTGAAAAATCTGTGCCTGCCGCCGCGCTTTGAGGAACGGCGCGGCAGCGCTGCGGAGGAGCGCCCCGCTGTCACGGTCGTCATGCCCGTTTACAACGCGCAGAGGTATCTGTGCGAAGCGGTGGAAAGCGTGCTGAGACAGTCGCTGACTTCGTTCGAGCTGCTGTGCGTCGACGACGGTTCGACGGACGACACGCCCGATATCCTGCGCGAATACGCTGCGCGCGACGGACGGATCGCCGTGATGACGCAGGAACGCGCCGGCGCCGGCGTGGCGCGCAACCTGGCGCTGGACGCGGCGCGGGGCGAATATGTGACGTTCCTTGACGCCGACGACGCGCTCAACGCCGATTATCTGCTGAAGATGACCGACCAGGCCCGCGCCGCGCAGGCGGACGTCGTCGTCGGCCGAACGCTTCGCTGGCAGGGCGGCGCGGCCGCCACGGGCGAGCCGCATTCGCTGCGCTTGGAACTGTTGCCGCGCGACCTGTCCGTGTTTTGCCGGCGCGACGTGCCGCAGTATATTTTCAATTTTTGCGGCGGAGGTCCGGGCGGCAAAATGTTCCGCCGCGATTTTCTCGACGCGCGGCAGCTGCGCTTTCCGGCGCTGCCGAGAGCCGAGGATGTCGTCTTTATCAATACGGCGCTGTGCGAAGCCTCGCGGATTGCCGTGTGCGACGCGCCCGGGTACCGGCGCCGCGTCAACAATCCGCGCAGCCTCGAACACACCAAGGACGAATCGCCGCTGGCCTTTTGGGAGGCGACGAAACTGTGGAAGCGAAATCTGGTCGCGGCGGGATGCTGGCCGCAGGTGAAACAGAGCTTCGTCAACAGCACGCTGGATCGCTGCGCTTACAATCTGCGCATGGTCGGCACGCTTGCCAGCGTGTTCAGGATCCTGCGCGAGGTAAAACCGCAGGCCGATGAAATGATGGAGCTTGACCGGCGCGATCGCGGCTATTTTTACAATCCTTCGAATCTGGGTTACGTGACGCGCCTGCTGCAGTACGAAAATGAAAGCGAGTATCTGTTCGCGCTCTGCCGCCGTTTGGACGAGCTTGAACTCCAGCTTCGGAACGTGAACGCGCGCTGCGCGAAGCTTGAAAAAGACCGGAGTCTCGCTGTGCAGGAAGCGTCGCGGCGTCAGGCAGCCGATCGTGAGTTGAAGGCGGTTCGAAACCAGTTGCGGACGAAAGAAAAAGTGATGCATGATCTCCAGCGCAGCGTGTCCTTCCGCCTTTGGCGCGTCCTCACCTGGGCGCCCCGCAAAGCGCGCGGCGGCGTTCGTTGCTGGCGCGAGCACGGATTTGCGTACACCCTGCGCCGGGCGCTGAAGCATTTGGGACTGAAAAAATAATCGCCCGTCTGCGGAGGGAGAGCGTTTGGCGGGGAAGCGGAACGACGTCATGAAGTTTTTTTGCCGGCGCGGGCGTGACCGCCCTTTATGCGTGGCGTGCCTCCTGCGCTCCTGTTTGTGAAAAAAGGGATTTCCGAAACAATGACCCTCACGGGGCCGAATTTTCGGAAATCCCTTTTTGTTTGACGCGGATTTTCAATGAACGCCGCGAATCTGGCTATTCGCCGCGGCGCTTATTTTTGATCCCGGTAGGGCAGAATGTCGGTGCGGTAAAATCCCCACAGGCGTTCCATCGCCTTTTTGGGGGTGAAGAAGTTCTCTTCGAGGATATGCGCCCAGGCTTTGTCGCTGACGCCGTCGACGTATTCCGTAAAATCGGGATCGTTTTTTGTCTGCGCGAGTTTCAGCGTTTCCGTTCTGAAAATCTTCCAGTCTTTCAGATCGCCGTTGGCGTTGTAGCCGGTTTTGCCGCAGCAGCTCATCGAGTCGCCTCCTTTGCGAAGAAAAACAGCGAGGGCGCGGAAAGCGCTCTCGCTGCGAGGGACGGGAAAGGACTACTTGGCGGCCCTGGCGGTCAGGTACTCGTCGATCGCCTTGGCGGCCGTTTTGCCGGCGCCCATGGCGAGGATGACGGTGGCCGCGCCGGTGACGATGTCGCCGCCGGCGTAGACGCCTTCGATGGAGGTGGCGCCGCCGGTTTCTTCGTTGGCCTCGATGTAGCCGCGCTTGTTCGTCTTCAGCTCGGGCCAGGCGTTCAGCAGGACCTTGTTGGAGCTCTGTCCGATGGCCTCGATGACGGTGTCGATCGCGAGCGTGAACTCGCTGCCTTCGATCGGCCTGGGGCTTCTGCGGCCGGAAGCGTCGGGTTCGCCCAGCTCCATGCGCTGGCACTTGACGCCGACCAGCTTGCCCATCTCGTTCTTGTCGTCGCCGCTGTAGGCGATATACTCCGTCGGCGCGGTCAGGAACTCGAACTTGACGCCCTCTTCGACGGCGTGGTGATACTCTTCGATACGGGCGGGCAGCTCGTCCACGGAACGGCGGTAGAGCACGGTGACGCTTTCGGCGCCAAGGCGCAGGGCCGAGCGGGCGGCGTCCATGGCGACGTTGCCGCCGCCGATGACGGCCACGTGTTTGGAGCTCTTGGCGGGCGTGTCGTAGGCGGGGAACTCGTAGCCGTGCATCAGGTTGATGCGGGTCAGGTATTCGCTGGCGGAGAAGACGCCGTTCAGGTTGGTGCCGGGCGTGCCGGCGAACTTGGGCGTACCGGCGCCGGTGGCGATGTAGACGGCGTCGAAGTTCTTCTGGATTTCTGCGACGGTGACGGTGCGGCTGGCGACGACGTTGACTTCGACGTCGACGCCGAGCGCCCGGATGTTGTCGATCTCGTGCTGCACGATCGCCTTGGGCAGACGGAACTCGGGGATGCCGTACATCAGAACGCCGCCGGGCAGGTGCAGGGCCTCGAAAATGGTGACCTTGTAGCCCAGCTTGGCCAGATCGCCGGCCACGGTGAGGCTGGAGGGACCGGAACCGATGACGGCCACTTTGCCCTTGCCGTTATAGGGAACGGGGGCGGGCTTGACGGCCGGCTGCGCCGCTTTCCAGTCGGCGGCGAAGCGCTCCAGCTTGCCGATGGCGACGGGCTCGTTGTTCATGCCCGTGGCGCGGTCCTTCATGCGCCCCACGGTGCAGACGCCCTCGCACTGTTTTTCCTGGGGGCAGACGCGGCCGCAGACGGCGGGCAGGGCGGTGGACTGGCTGAGGATGTCGAACGATTTCTCGAAATCGCCGTCCTTGATCGCGGCGATGAAATCGGGAATATGGATGGCGACGGGGCAGCCCTTGATACAGGGGGCGTTTTTGCAGTGCAGGCAACGGGCGGCTTCCTGCATCGCTTCTTCGGGGGTGTAGCCGAGGCAGACTTCTTTGAAGTTATGGGCGCGGACTTTGGGATCCTGCTCGGAAATAGGGGTCTTTTTCGGAGAAATGGCCATGTTATTCACCAACCTCGCTTTTGTACTTGTCGAGAGAGATCTTCTCTTCATCCTTGTACTGGCGCAGACGGGTCATGAACTCGTTCCAGTTTACGCCCCAGCCGTCGAACTCGGGACCGTCGACGCAGGCGAAACGGATCTTGTCGTTGACGGTGACGCGGCAGCAGCCGCACATGCCCGTGCCGTCGATCATGATGGGATTGAGCGAGACCCAGCAGGGGATCTGCAGTTCCTTCGCCTTCAGCGAGGCGAACTTCATCATGATGGAAGGCCCGATGGCCCAGCAGTAGTCGATCTTTTCGCCGCGCTGAGCGAGCATGTCCATGGCCGTGGTGACGACGCCCTTGACGCCGTACGAGCCGTCGTCGGTGGTGACGATCAGTTCGTCGGAGTATTTGGCGCACTCGTCCATCATGATGACGAGGTCCTTGGTGCGTCCGCCGAGGATGGTGATGACTTTGTTGCCGGCTTCCTTGAGAGCCTTGATGATGGGGAACAGCGCCGCGATGCCGACGCCGCCGCCGATCATGAGAACCGTGCCGTACTTCTTGACCTCGCTGGGAGTCCCCAGAGGCCCGAGAATGTCGTGGATGCAGTCGCCTTCGTTGAGCTTGCCAAGCGCCGTGGTGGTTTTGCCGACGGTCTGGAAGATCATGCGGATGCGGCCGCCTTCGCGGTCATACTCGGCGACGGTCAGAGGAATGCGTTCCCCCGTCTCGTCCACACGCAGGACGCAGAACTGTCCGGCGTGTCCGTTGCGAGCGATCTGCGGCGCGTCGATCCAGATGTCGAATTCGTTGGCCGCAAAAGCGCTCTTGGAAAGAATCTTGAACATGTAATGTCCCCCTATCGATATAAATATTCAAGATGGCTTCAGGAATTTCCCTATAGCTGAAACAGGCCGGAATGTGTAAAATAAATGTACGTCCTCCGTGTCAGACCTGAAACAGTTATTCCCTTGTGAAAGATTATACAACGGCAGTTACGTTTTACAAGCGGGGCGAAAGCGAAATACAATTCCTCATTATGCTAAAAAACACAGCAAAAGATCAGAAGTGTCGCGTTTTGTGAGAAAAAAGAGACATCTTTTTAACGTCTCGATGGCGGCGAAGCGGTACCATACATTCAAGAGGGAGGAAGGACAGAGTCATGCTGAAAATTCGTCTTACCGAGGCACGGAAGGTCGGAAACGATCTGCCGGACGTCGGGATCGCGCTCGAGACCGCATGGAAAACGCTCCTTGACGGTGCCCGCCAGGAGAAAAACGGTTACGGCTGGATGAACCTGCCCGAGCGGGATATTGCCGCGCTGAAGGCAATGGCGCGCGAGCTGGCGCGATTCGAGCAGATCGTGCTGATCGGCATCGGCGGCTCGGCGCTGGGCACGCAGATGCTGATGAACGCTTTTTGCGATCCGCTCTATCCGTTTTCCGGAAAAAGCGGTCAGCCGCAGCTTTTTGTCGCCGACAACGCCGACGCCCGCAGCAACGAGGCGATCTGGGCGCAGCTCGAGCCGCGGCGCGCGGCGCTGCTGGTCGTCAGCAAGTCCGGCCGTACGCTGGAGACGCTGAGCAACTTCCTGTTTTTCAGGGAGAAGCTGTCGGCGGCACTTGGCGCGGACGTCGAGAAGCATATTTTTGCCGTGACGGACCCGGCGAAAGGATTCCTTCACGCCTATGCGGCCGAGAAAAAAACGCGCCGTCTCGACTTCCCCGCGGACACGGGCGGGCGCTATTCGGTGCTTTCCGCCTGCGGGCTGGCGGCCGCCGGCGCGCTGGGCATCGACGCGGAACGGCTGCTGGCCGGCGCGGCGGCGATGAAGAAAGCGCTGTTGGGAGACACGGCCGGCAGCGCGGCGACGGCGATCGCCCGGGAAGTGCTGCGCGGCGAAGCGGCCGGCCGCAACGTGACGGTGTTCTGGTCCTACGGCGACCGGCTCAAGTCGGTGAGCGAGTGGTTCGCGCAGCTCTGGGGCGAAAGCCTCGGCAAGAACGGCCTTGGCCTGACGCCGCAGGCGGCGCTGGGCTCCGTCGACCAGCACTCGCAGTTGCAGCTTTACACCTCGGGCCCCGACGACAAGTTCTTTTTCTTCCTCAGCGAGAAGCCCGGCGCGAAATTGCGCCTGGCGATCCCGGCGGAGAAGCTTTTCGACGAGGCTCGCTATCTCGACGGCACGCCGCAGGAGCGCGTCTTGGACTGCGAACGCCGCGGCGTCGTCGCTTCTTTGAAGCGCCGCGGCCTGCCGCTGTGCGAGATCGAGCTGGAGCGGGCGGACGAGTTCTGCCTGGGCGGCCTGATCTTCCTGCTCGAAACGGTGACGGCACTGGTCGGCCTGGCGCTCGGCGTCGATCCCTTCGACCAGCCGGGTGTGGAAGAAGGAAAGAATTACGCTCTGGCGCTGTGCGGCAGCGCAGATTACGCCACGTACCTGAAAACGCTCGAAGACATCGAAGCCGACGCGAAGAGCGCGGTCTTTTCGATAGAATGATATCATTGTATTTTCAAGAAAGACGGGCCGTCGCGAAATTTTTTCGCAACGGCCCGTCTTTTATGAAAAAATCTCAGAGATCGGACTGCCGCTCCGAATCCGAAACGGGACGGTCCGACTCGTACACGCCCGCGTAGAGCCGCGGCGTCGCCGTCCAGTGGTCGGCGGGGGCGTGGTGCTCCAGCGCGTGGAGGACGCTCTGCTTGAGGTCCGGGAAACGCGGCTTGAGCTCGGCGATCAGCGACTTGGTGCGCGAGCGTTCGGTGTCGGCGCCGTACTTGCAGCAGTGCTGGAAGGTGGCGACGCCGAGACGGTGCAGCTCGTTTCGGATCTGAAACTCGCTGAGATAGATCATGGGGCGGATCAGCCACATCTCGGCGCGGTCGTGCCAGAGTTTGGGCTGGAAGCTGCGGAAGCGCCCGTTGCGCAGCAGGTTCATCAGCCCCGTTTCGACGACGTCGTCGAGATTGTGCCCGAGCGCCAGCTTGTTGCAGCCTGCCTTTTGGGCGGCGGCGTTGAGGATGCCGCGGCGCAGGTTGGCGCAGAGGCTGCATGGGGATTCTTCCCGCTTGACGTCGATGATGTGCTCGATGGCGTAAGGGATCACATGCAGGGGCACCTGCAGCGAATCGCAGAGAGTCTGGAGCGGCGCGGGGTTCCACTGACCGTTGGTCATGTCGACGCTGAAAGCCTGCAAGTCGTATTTGACCGGGCTGTAGGTCCTGATGAACTTGAGGATGTGGAGCAGCAGCAGACTGTCCTTGCCTCCGGAAACGCCGACGGCGATGCGGTCGCCGGGCGTGATCATGTCGTAGCGGTAAATGGCCCTTCCCGTCAGGCGGCGGATTTTCGCGCTGATCCGCAGCGGTCCGGGGCGCTCTTTTCCTTTGATTTCGTCCATGGAAACCTTCCTCCCTTGTGCAGGCCAGAAAATTCTAGCATATATTTTTTGATTTTTCCCGTCGGAGTTGATATGTGTGTTAAAATTGCTACGATGTAGAGTCCATTCCTGTAGGGGGATATTATGAGATTTTTGATCGATGGAACTGAGTGGACCTTTCCGCATATGGAATCGCTGTCGCGGGAGGAACAGCTCGAGACGCTGCGGGAAAAGGTTTCCGCCGAAGGGCGCGTGATCGTCGACATGCTTTCGGACGGCGAATCGCTGGATGACGGGGATTTGCTGACAGTCCCGGACGGCATCGACGTGGACGTTCTGACCAACACTCCCTGGGGACTGGGGATGGAGCTCCTTGAAGAGATCAAAGATTCCCTGCTTGAAGTCTTCAAAAGATTGCAGGGGATCCTTGACGGCGCCGAGGTCTTCGCAGCCTCCATGCTGGACGGGATTTACGCTTCTCTGGACTGGATCGGCGAGGTGGCGGACGGTTTTCGCGACGCGTATCCCGAATACGGCGGCGCGCTTCCCGACGCGGCGCCGCTGCGCCGGAGCGTGGAAACGTTCCAGGAGCTTATGGCCGCCGGCCGTTTTGCGGAAGCCCAGGCTTGGCACGAGAACGAGTGGAAGCGCGAGGTCCTGCCGCCCTTCCTGGACGGTGTAAAGCAGCTTCGCGGCTGGTTCGAGTCGGAGGATGCCAAAGATTCCGAGACGCCGGGGGAGGACACAGAATGAGCTTGCGAAAAGGACTGGCGATCTTTCTGTTCCTGACGCTGGGCGTCGGCGCGCTGATCATCTGTGTAAGCGTGGACAAGCACGCGCTTCACGCGTTTATGCACATGAGGAAGATCAACATTTTGTACGTGCTGATGATGGTCTTTCTGGCCTGGAGCTGCGACGCTTCGCGTTTTTGCCTGACGGCGCGGGCCATGGGCTACAGGATCCGTTTTGTCCGCGGTCTGGTGCTGACCTGGCTGCACTATTTCGGCTGCGCGCTGACGCCCATGCAGGTCGGCGGCGGCCCGTTCCAGGTCTACGTACTGTACAAGTCGGGCGTGCCGGTCGGCTCGGGCATCGCCATCACGCTGATCCGCACGCTGTTCAGCACCTTTCTGCTGAGCATCGCGGCGCCGGTGGCTTTTCTGACGGTGCCGCAGCTGGCGGCCGGCGGCGTGCTGGTCAAGGGCGTGTTCTTTTACGTGGGGATCCTGTCGGTGGTCATGTGGGTCGTTTTTATCCTCAGCATCCTCAAGGCCGACATGATCAAGCGCTTTTGCTGCGCCATGTTCCTCTGGCTGAAGAAGTTCAAATGGTTCAGCCGGCTGCGCGTGCTGCGCGCCTACCGCGTCACCTGTTCCGAAATCGACAGCTATTCCGAAAACGTGAAGCGCATGGTCGGCCCCGGGCTGCCGTATTTTATCGGCGCGTTCCTGCTTTCCGTCTGCCATCTGGTGGCGCTGTTCTCCGTGCTGCCGCTGCTGATGCACGCGGTGAGGCTGCCGGTCCATTATCTGCACGCCGTGCTGGCGCAGGCCATGTTCATGTTCATTCTCTACTTCATCCCCACGCCCGGCGCCAGCGGCGTGGCCGAGGGCGGCGGCGCCGCGATTTTCGGCCTGCTGATGCCGGAGAACATGGCGGGAATCATGGCCGTCATCTGCCGTTTTTTCACGGAATATCTGGCTATCTTCATGGGCTGCATCGTCGCCATCCGCATGATCGGCTGGGGCACGGCGGAGAAGATCATCAGCGGTTCCCGGGACGAACTGATCGAAGAGGAGCGGAACAATGGGGAATAACGCTTTGCAGAAACTTCGCGCCTGGGCGTTCAAACAGCGCGGCGGCATTTGGACGGTGCTGTTCGTCGTGATTCTCGCCCTGGCGCGCCCGCTGCCCGCCCGCATCGTCCCCGGTCTGATCCTGGTGGCGCTCGGGCAGCTGCTGCGCTTCTGGGGCGTGGGCTGCATCACGCTTTACCGCGGCGAGGAAGTCAAGGCCCAGCGCCTGGCGACGTGGGGCCCCTACGCATTGGTCCGCAATCCGCTGTACGTGGCCAACGGTCTGCTGGGACTGGGCTGGGCCTGGATGTCGGGCAACGTGCCCACGGTTGTGTTCCTGGCGGCGTTTTGCGTGCTCTACGGCGCGCTGATCGTGCCTCATGAAGAGGCGTTTTTGGCGCGGAAGTTCGGCCGGGAGTACGAGGATTACAAAAAGCGCGTCGGGCGCTTCGTGCCGAAGAACTTTTCCCGCGAAGCCCTTGCCCATGTCGGCTCCGGCGGGTACGACGCTTCGGTCCTGTTGAAAAGCGAGATCCATTCGCTGCTCGTCACGGTCGTCGGCACGGCGCTGATCTTTTCGCGCCTGTGGTGGTAAAAAACGGAATACAAAAAAATCCGCTCTCCCGGCGCGTGTCGCGGGAAGAGCGGATTTTTTTGTTATGCGGGATGCGGGTCAGCGGGGCAGCAGGCCGAGTTTTTTCTTGACCTTGCCCAGCGTCCGCTCGGCGATATGGGCGGCCGTTTCCGCGCCCTTGCGGTAAAGCGCTTCCAGCGCCGCCTTGTCGGCCGTCAGCGCCGCGAATTTTTCGCGGATCGGGCGCAGCTCTTCCGCGACGGCTTCGCCGACGGCGAGCTTGAAATCGCCGTAGCCCTTGCCGGCGAAGTCGCGCTCGATCCGGTCGTAGCTTTCGCCGGTGACGACCGAATAAATGCTCATCAGGTTGTTGATGCCGTCCTTGCCTTCGCGGTAACAGACGACGGTCTCGCTGTCGGTGACGGCGCGCTTGAACTTGTTGACGATGGCGTTCGGCTCGTCGAGGATGGAGATGAACGCGTTGACGTTCGTGTCCGACTTGGACATCTTCTTCGTCGGCTCCTGCAGCGACATGATGCGCGCGCCGGCCTCGGGAATGTAGGCGTCGGGCATGCGGAACACCTCGCCGTAGATGTTGTTGAAGCGGGCCGCCACGTCGCGGGTGAACTCCAGATGCTGGCGCTGGTCTTCCCCGACGGGGACGAAATCGGCCTGGTAAAGCAGAATGTCGGCCGCCATCAGCGCGGGATAGGTAAACAGCCCGGCGTTGACGTTGTCGACGTGCTTGGCCGACTTGTCCTTGAACTGGGTCATGCGCGACAACTCGCCGAACATGGAATAGCAGGACAGGATCCAGCTCAGTTCGGCGTGAGCGTGGACGTGGCTCTGAATGAAAACCAGGCTCTTTTCGGGATCGATGCCGCAGGCCAGCAGCAGCGCAAAAGCGTCCAACGTCTGCTTGCGCAGTTTGGCCGGCTCCTGGCGCACCGTCAGCGAGTGCAGGTCGGCGATGAAATAGGCGCAGTCGTAATCCTCCTGCATTTTGCCCCAGTTGCGCACCGCGCCGATGTAGTTGCCCAGCGTAAAAATCCCCGTCGGCTGGATGCCGCTGAGAATCACTTTTTTCCGTTCCGTCCGCGTCGCTTCGTTCACTGTCATATCCTCCTTGACTTCATGGGCCTGGCTTGAAAACGAGGCCATACAGCATAGAATTGTATTGCCCTTTTGGTGAAGAATCAAGGATGGATTTGTATTCGCTTGCGATGGTATTGCGAAATTGTCGGGGAATGGAGCATGAATTCGACAAAGTCTTTGGGGCCCAGTTATTGTTGCTTTTCACGACCTAAATTCATATAATGAAAAAAGCAGCGGTATTTATTGAAATGATCGCGACGCGATGCTCTTCTCGAAGGAGTGGGGAAAATGTCGGATTCAACGAAAAGCGAGTCGACGTCGAGAACTCTGGAACATGGGCTCGACGTGCTTCTGTGCTTTTTGAAAAATCATCGTGAACTTTCGCTGACGGAGATCGCCAGGACGGTCGGCCGCAACACGACAAGCACCTATCGGCTGATCCAAACGCTGGCGGAAAAAGGTTTTTTGTCGAGGAATCCCGAGAACCGCAAGTATTTTCCCGGCATGGCCGTGAAAATGCTCGGCGAACTTGTGGACGATAAAGAGGAACTGCGCCTCGCGGCGCATCCGTATCTGGTCAAAGTGCACAGGGAATTCAACGAGAACGTTTCCGTGTATATTTACCATAACTTCAAGCGTCTCTGCATCGACCGCATCGAGAGCACGCATCCGCTGCGCCAGACCGTGCTGGTCGGAGAGGAACTGCCGCTGACGCTGGGCGGCGGCGGGACGGCGCTGCTGGCGTTTTTGCCGCCCAAGGTGCAGGCGGCGGTGATGAAGTCCGACCCCGGCGTTTCGCCGGAGAAGCTGCAGGAAATCCGCAAAAAAGGGTACGCCGTCTCCTACGATGAAATGGGGCAGGGAAGCGTGGGGATCGGCGTCCCCATTTTCGACAAAAACGGACAGGTCCTTGCGGCGCTGAATCTCTCCGGACCAACCAACCGCCTGACGGACGACGTCGTCGAACGCGGCGTGGCCCGTTTGCGGGAAATTGCGGCGCAGGTCACTTCGGAACTGGCATCGTGAAAGATCGGCCCCTTGGCCGGAAAATCTGCGATCCCTCGGCGCAAAGCGCAGGACGAGCGGGAGTTTTTTCCTCCCGCCCGTCCTGCACTTGTTTTACAAAACGGGCGCTCTCGCGAGAGAACGTCCTTTGCTTTTATCCGAACAGATCGCTGTGCGAACCGGTACGGCTGAGGATCAAGACCAAATCGTTATGGTCAATAGCGTAGACGAGCAACCAGTCCGGCTCGATATGGCACTCGCGAAACCCTGACCAATTGCCGCCCAAATCGTGGGCGCGGCACTCTTTGGGGAGAGGCAGCTCTTTTGCGAGCGTTTCGATGACGTCTTCCAGCCGCCGAATATCGTACCCACGCTTGCGGATACGCTTGTAGTCGCTCTTGAAGGCCGACTGATATCTGAGGTTAAGCATCGAGATCGGCCATCAAGTCTTTTACGGACGAGAAAGTCTTGCTCAGGCCGCGGCGCGCGCGGGTGTCTTCCATGGCCGCGCGCGTCGCAGCGTTGGGGCGGTCGCGCGCGATGGCGAACGGGATCCGCCGCTCGTACACAACCTGGCGCGCAAAGATGTTAATGGCCACCGACGTATTCAGCCCGAAGTCGGCGAGCATTTCTTCGAAATCGGCTTTCAGGTTTTCGTCCATTCTTACGGTGACGTTGGTTGTCGCCATGATCATCAGCTCCTTTCTGTCTTAAATTGTAGTGTGATAAATGTGCGTTGTCAATACAACGCACTATTCAGTTTCAACTTCTTTGAAGATGTATCTCAACGTTAATCGGTCTCGTCATTTTGCTCAAATCATAACCGCCGGCAATGCCGGCGGTTTTCGTTTTACAACGACAAGGCCGGACAATGTCCGGCCTTGTCTCTATGTGACTCTTCGTGAGATTTCGTTCTGGTGGAGGCGCGGGGAATTGCACCCCGGTCCTGACATGGTGTGTATGAATGAGCGGCTACAGGCTTAGTCGATTTCTTTACTGCGCAGAAGCGGGACTGTGACCGACAAAACAGCCGCCGCCTCTCTACGTTCCGGGACCATACGCCGCTCGCAGTGATTGACCCTCACAACCTTGCGGGCGCTCTCAGTTGCTCGGGCGGTTGCTTGGTTAAGCAGCCAGTGCGTAGTTGTTGTCGTTTCTTTTTTGTGACAGGTAACGCCTGTCGCTCGGCCTGCTCTCAGACTTCCACCATACCAGTCGAACCTGATCGCCCCCAATGAATGTGGACAACGAACGACACACAATCGGCTAATAATCTTTGCCGCGGTTGCGCAGCTCCCGTGCGATGGCGCGCTTGGCGTCGCGTTCGATGATCGCGTCGCGGCGGTCGTGCGCGTTTTTTCCCTGCGCGAGAGCCAGCGCGACTTTCGCCAGCCGTCCCTCTTTCAGGTACATGGAAAGGGGAACGAGCGTGAAGCCTTTCTCTTTGACCTTGGCGCTGAGCCGCCGCAGTTCCGACTTGTGGAGCAGCAGCTTGCGGTTTTGGCGCGGATCGTGCTGGTACCAGCTCGCTTTTTCGTACGGGGAGATGTGGACGTTCATCAGCCACAGCTCGCCGCGTTCGAACTTGGCGTAGCCGTCTTTCAAGTTGACTTTGCCGGCGCGCACCGACTTGATCTCCGTGCCGGTCAGCACGACGCCGCATTCGAAGGTGTCGACGACGAAGTAGTCGTGGCGCGCCTTGCGGTTCAGCGCGACCACGTAGTCTTTCTTCTTCTGCTCCATCGCCGTCACTCCTCTGCGCGTTTATTTTAATCGGAAGGTCAATTTTAGTCAATCAAATCTTTGCGGACAAAAAAAAGTCCCGGCCAAGGCCGGGGCTTGCGCATCCGAAAATGGTCGGGGTGAGAGGATTCGAACCTCCGACCTCCTCGTCCCGAACGAGGCGCGCTAACCAGACTGCGCTACACCCCGGACACGACGGGAATTGTACATCATTGTCCCTGTTTCGTCAATGAGGCAATTGCGGATCAGTCGTCGTCTCCGTGACGCCGCCGGTTTCTTCCCGCGCCGCCGTCGGAGGACGAAATGCCGGGCAGCTGCACCTTGCCCAGCGCGGCGACGGGCAGTTCGACCCACCCCCAGGGCGTGACGACGAGAAAGCGCAGCGATATGCCGTGTTCCGCCATGGCCTTGATGTGGTCGCTGTATTCGAGCACGTCGAAGGGGATCCAGCAGTCGGAGACGACCCACATGCGGCGGCACTCCTCGCGCGAAAAGATCAGGCTGTAATCGACGGCGAGGCGCATGGCGTCGGTGAGATCGACTTCGCCGAGATAGAGCACCACGGCTTCGGGGCGCGGCGCCGGCGGCGTTATGGCGGGCAGCAGGGCGGCCTGCGATTCGAGCCACGAGAGTTCGCCAAAGAACATGTCGGGATCCTCGCGGATCGCTTCCCAGTAGGGCAGATCCAGGCCGTCCAGGCGGAACGATTTGGTCAGCCAGCCTTTGACCTGGTTGAGCAGCCTGACGATGTGCGACGGATAGTCGGGATTGAGCATGCTGCGCATCAACGAGCTGACAGTCAGCGGCGTCGGCGCGTCGGAAAAATCTTTGTCCATTTTATACCTCCACAGAGCGTGAACTTTTCGACTGAATAAGCATATCACAAAAAATCGACTTTGTTCTCATGACGTGAAATGTATGGGATAATAAGTCGCGTGAAATTTATGTCCCGAGGAGGAATAACATGGAGCCTGTGCGTCTGCGCGCGGAAAAATGCGTTTTTGTGATGATCGACCTGCAGGAAAAATTGGTGCCGGCGATGAGCGGGATCGAGCCGGTCTTGTACGAGGCGGAGCGGCTGCTGAAGTCGGCGGCGGTGTTGAAAATCCCCGTGCTGGCTACGGAGCAGTATCCCAAGGGACTGGGCGCGACGGTGCCGCCGCTGCGCGGGCTGCTCGGCTCCGCGGCGGTGATGGACAAAACCAGCTTCTCGTGCTTCGGCGCGGACGGTTTTGCGGCAGCGCTGGCGCGCTGCGGGCGGAGGTCGGCCGTCGTCTTCGGCATCGAGAGCCATATCTGCGTTTTTTCCACGGCCATGGAGCTGAAAGAGCGCGGCTACGATGTCGCCGTCGTCGAAGAGGCGTGCGCGAGCCGCAACCGCCGGCATCACGAGCTGGCGATGCGCAACCTGCTGGCGGCGGGCGTCGCCGTGCTGCCGGCGGAGACGGTCGTCTATCAGCTCCTGGACCGGTCGGGAACGCCGGAGTTCAAGGCGCTGCTGCCGCTGTTCAAATAAAGTCGATGATGCCCTGCTGGGCGGCCGCCCTGTGCGGAGCTGCCGCCGGAGCCTTTGTGTGCACGTTCGCGCGCCGGACGGCGGACGATGAAAAAAAGATCCTTGCCGGCCGGCGCGTCTTCGCCGGCTGCGCCGTTCTGACGGCCATTTTCTGGGCTCTGCTCGTTTCGAGCTGGCCGCTGCGCCGTGACTGGGCGCTGGCCGCGGCGACGCTGTGCTTCGCCGAGTTCCACGCGCTGACCGACCTGAGCGACGGCTATATTTACGACCGGGCCGTCGCCGCTTCTCTGGCGGCGGCGCTGGCGCTGCGGCTGCCTTACGGCGTTCTGCCCGGAGCGAAGGAAATTCTTCTGGGCACGGCGGCCGGGGCCGTGCCGCTGGCGCTGCTCGTCCTGCTTACGCGCGGCGGCATGGGCTGGGGTGACGTGTCCCTGATGGCGGGACTGGGGGCGCTGCTGGGCTGGAAACTGACGGCGCTGACTCTGTACGGCGGCATCGTCTCGGGCGGCGTGGCCGCCCTGTTCCTGCTGCTTGCGAAGCGCGTCGGGCGAAAGGACGCGCTGCCGCTGGCGCCGTTTTTGCTGATCGGCCTCCTTTTCGCGCTCTGGGCGGCGCCGCGGATCGGCCCGCGGCTGGGGACGGCGATCGGCTTTTTCGAAGGATAGCCGGCGGCCCGCATGACCTGGCGGAGAAAAGAATCCGCTTTGAGCTTTGGCGTTTTTCTGCTATCATAGGCGAAACGAAGTTCCACGATCATTCAAAGGGGGATATGAAAATGAATCTTACAGTGGTCGATCATCTCGGCGTCGCCGTGCCCAGCATCGACGAAGCGCTGGCGTTCTGGCAGGATACGCTGGGCGTCGCGTGCCACGGCGTGGAGGAAGTCGCCGACCAGAAAGTGAAGACGGCGTTTCTGCCCATCAGGGACACCGAGGTCGAGCTTCTCGAACCGACCAGCGACGACAGCCCGGTCGCCAAGTTCATGGAGAAAAACGGCGGCCGCGGCGGCCTGCATCACGTGGCGATCCGCGTCGAGAACCTCGAAGCGGCTTTGGCCGAGCTGAAAGAAAAGGGCGTCCGTCTGATCGACGAGAAGCCCCGCCGCGGCGCGGGCGGCGCGATGATCGCCTTTCTGCATCCCAAATCGACCGGCGGCGTGCTGCTCGAGCTCTGCGAACGCCAATAAATCTACCGCGAAAGTTGAACGCGCAGAGCGGCACGAAACGTGCGAACGTAAGGAGAAGACGCGCATATGGCCCGCTTTATCGCTTCGGAACCATTCTGGAACCTGTTTCCCCAAGCCGAGATCGGCATTGTCGTCGCCCGCGGCCTGGAAAACCATGCCGACAAGGTGAAAGACCGCTCCGCCATCGCCGCGGACCTCGAGAGCGCGCTGAACGAGTCGAGGAAATTCCTCAGCGGCGAAACGCTCAGCCAGTGTCCCGTCGTGGCGGTCTGGCGCGACGCCTTCAAGCTCTTCAAAACGAAAAAGGGCGCGCGCAGCTCGATCGAAGCGCTGCTGAAGCGGGTGGAAAAAGGCAAGGGGCTCGGCAGCGTCAACCCGCTGGTGGACATCTACAACGCCGTGTCGCTCACCTGGGGGTTCCCCGTCGGCGGCGAAGATCTCGACGCCTTTCGGGGAGACCTGCGCCTCGACGTCAGCGCCGGCGGCGATCCTTTCTTGGCGCTTGGCGACGAGGCGGAAGAGCCGACGCTGCCCGGCGAAGTCTGCTACCGCGACGACGCCGGCGCCGTATGCCGCTGCTGGAACTGGCGCGACGGCCAGCGCACCATGCTGACCGAGGACACGGTCAACGCTTTTCTGGTCATCGAATCCGTCGCGCCGGAACGCCGCGAGGATCTGCGCCGCGCGCTGGAAATGCTTGCGGAAAAAGCGCGGCGCCGTCTTGGCGGAACGTGCCGCATCGTCGTCGCCGACCGCGAAAACCGCTCCGTCAGCCTTGAATAGAGCGCGGAATACCCCCGTGCCGTGATGTTCCACGTGGAACAATCAGAGCGGCCGGAAGCCGATGAAATCCAGATCATCGGTTTCCGGCCGCTCTTCGTCTTTCCGCGGCTCGAAAGGTTTTCTGCCGGAAAAAAACTCTTTCGTCCCGCCCGTCGATCGGCGCGACGGGGGAGAAGCCGAGCTTTACGGCTGCTCGTCACGCTGCCGTCGCATCCGTTTGAAAGTCCGCTGCGCGCGGCGCCGGGCGCGGTCTTTGGCCGCCTCGTCCAATTGCGGCGCGACGAAATCCAGCCCTTGCTGCGCGTCCTCGTTGCCGCAGAGTTTCGACAGCTCGAACCAGAAGCAGGCCTCCTCGAAATCGACGGGGAACCCCTCGCCGTTGGCGTACATCACGCCGAGATTGACCTGCGCGCGGCTGTTGCCCGACAGCGCCGCGCGTTCAAACCAGGTTTTCGCCTCCCGAAAGTTCTGCGCCGTGCCGTCGCCCGTTTTGTTCAGCCAGGCCACGTTGTACCAGGCCGTGACGTCGCCGAGCTCCGCCGCCTTCTTGAAATATTCGAAGGCCAGCGCGTGATCCGCCGCGACGTGTTTGCCCGTGTAATACAGAACGCCCAGACGAAAGAGCGCGTTGTGCTCCCCGCGTTCGGCGGCGGCCTTGTACCATTGCAGCGCTTTCGCCGGCGACCTTGTGACGCCTTCGCCGTTCTCGTAGCGCCAAGCCAGGATATTCATGGCCTCCGAGCTGCCGTTTCGGGCGGCTTTTTCGTACCACCGCACAGCCTGCTTCGCGTCTTTTTTCACGAAAATCCCTTTTTGATAAAGCTGGGCGAGGAGCAGCTGCGCTTCGGGCAGATTCGCCCGGTCCGCCCGCTTGAGAAGCTCGAAAGCTGTCCTCCTGTAAGCGGGGTTGTTCCCGTTCAGATACAGTACGGCGAGAAATTTCATCGCAAAAGCGTCGTTCTGCGCCGCGGCTTTGCTGTAAAGCGCGATGGCCCGCGCGGTGTCCTTCTCGAGTTTTTCGCCCGTTTCATAGAGGAGCCCGAGCTCCCGCTGCGCCTGCGCGTAGCCCCCGTCAGCCGCGCGGCGCAGCCAGAGCATGGGATGAATTCCGTCCGGCGCGGCCGCCAGTCCCCAGTCCTGCGCGCGGGCGAGAAGCAGCTGCGCCTGGACGCAGCCCTTGCGGGCGTATTCGTCGAGGATCGGCAGAATGGCGCCGTAGGCGTCGCCGCTCTCGGGGGAGAGCGCTTTGTGACGGTTGTAAAGCTCGGTGATTCGAGAGTAATCCCGCTGCCGGTCGGAGAGAAGAATGGCCAGGGCGTGATAGGGAACGGGGTCGGGAGAGTTCTCCCGCGTGATGCGGGAAAAAATTTCTTCCGCTTCCCGCTCCCGCCCGTCAAACCAGGCCCGCAGTCCCTGCCCCGTGCGCTTGTCCGATTTCGAAAACGCCGCCGGCGTTTCCGCTTTTTCCGTCGGGGCGCCGCGCGCCGGCAGGACGAAAACGACGCTCACCAGCAACGCGGCGGCGAACTTTGTCTTTTCCATGGGATCTCCTTGAGGTTCCTTCTCCAAAAATATGAATTTGAAAATTTGCGTGTGATGCTGCATAACGAAAACAGCGACTCGTACAAGCTTCATTTTACCTCATCTGCATCTTCCGTGCTTCCGAATTTTTCGAGAGAGCGAATCCTGCCTCAACCTCTAGAGGATGAGCGCGGGAAAAAACGGACGGCAAAAAGCTGCGTGAAGTTTTTCGCGGCGGCGCGGACTTCGACGACAAGTCCTTTTCTCTCGAAACTTGCGAAACCTGACGATGCCTTTTTCGGGGAGAAAGATGGCCAATTCTAATTGTTGATGCATTAAAAATATGGATATATTTTTAATTCTAAAGATTTTTTTGCCGTAAAGTATCTGTTGTAAATTCGTGAAAGGAAACGCATAATACCAGTATGATTTGTGAGCTTTTCACAACTTTCTGCCCAAAGTTTGTGCAAGGCTTTCAGTCAGGTGCAATTTCGTTGCAGCGAAATGTTATTTTTATTAATTCTAGGGAGGCTTTCGTATATGGACCAACTAACGGCACTGGTTTCAAAAGCGAACGGTTTTATCTGGGGACTTTACTGTCTGATTCCTCTTCTCTGCGGTACAGGATTGTATTTTACGCTTCGCCTCAAGTTCGTTCAGGTTCGCAAATTTGGCCAGGCGTTCAAGCATGTGTTCGGCGGACTGACGCTCTTCGGCGAGCGCGCCGGCAAGGAAGGCATGAGCTCGTTCCAGGCTTTGGCGACGGCCATCGCCGCTCAGGTCGGCACCGGCAATCTGGCCGGCGCGGCCACGGCCATCGCCATGGGCGGCCCCGGCGCCATCTTTTGGATGTGGATCGCGGCTTTCTTCGGCATGGGCACGATCTTCGCCGAAGCCGTTCTGGCCCAGACGTACAAGGGCAAGGATGAACTCGGCAACGTGGTCGGCGGCCCCGCGTACTACATCACCGAGGGTCTTCACTGCCGGCCGCTGGCGATCTTCTTCTCCGTCGCGATCATCATCGCCCTCGGCTGCATCGGCAACATGGTGCAGTCCAACTCAATCGCCGACGCGTTCAGCAACGCCTTCGGCACGAACCGCCTGATCGTCGGCTGCGTCGTCGGCGCCATCTCCGCCTACGTGTTCTTCGGCGGCGTCGGCCGCATCGCCTCTCTGACCGAAAAGATCGTGCCGATCATGGCGGGACTGTATATCCTCGGCGGACTGTACATTCTTGTGCGTTTCGGCACCCGGATCCCTCACATGTTCTGGATGATTATCGACGGAGCTTTCGATCCCAAGGCCGCGACCGGCGGTCTGATCGGCGCGACGATCAAGGAAGCCGTGCGTTACGGCGTCGCCCGCGGCCTGTTCTCCAATGAGGCCGGCATGGGCTCCACGCCTCACGCCCACGCCGTCGCCAAGGTCAAGCACCCGGCGGAGCAGGGCCTTGCCGCGATCATGGGCGTTTTCATCGACACCTTCATCGTCCTCAACATGACGGCCTTCGTCATCTTCGTCACCGGCGTCCTCGACGGCAAGACCAGCGGCATCACCCTGACGCAGAACGCGTTCAAGGTCGGCCTCGGCAGCTGGGGACTTCCCTTCGTGGCCGTCTGCATGCTCTTCTTCGCGTTCTCGACGATCATCGGCTGGTATTTCTTCGGCGAGCAGAATATCAAGTACCTGTTCGGCAACAAGGGGCTGACTCCTTACCGCCTCGTCGTCGTCGCCTTCGTCGTCGTCGGTTCTGTCCTCAAGCTCGACCTCGTCTGGGAACTTTCCGATTTCTTCAACGGCATCATGGTGTTCCCCAACTTGATCGCTTTGATCGGCCTCGCCAAGGTCGTTTCCAAAGCGCTGGACGACTTCGACAACGACGGCAAACTGAAAGCCTGATTCGAAGCCGGACGCAAGTTCGCAAAAGAGACGCCGTCTTCGGCATCCTGAAAGAGACCGCGTGATTGTACAAAAAACGGAGCGAGAGAAACGGTGATCGTTGTCTCGCTCCGTTTCTTTCGTGGATGAGCGGAGAAGAAACGCTGCGGCCGGCGCCCTTTTTTGGTATACTTTCATCATCTCTGCGAAGGAGGTTTCTCGATGAACCCGAGCGTTTTTTACATGATCGTGGCCGTCCTGGTCGGCCTGTGGGGCGTGACCGCCTATAACCGGCTGGTGCGCCTCGGTTCGCGCCGGGACGAGGGCTGGAGCGGCATTTCCGTGCAGCTGAAGCGCCGCCACGATCTGGTCCCCAATCTCGTCGCGGCCGCAAAAGGATTGGCCGGGCACGAAAAAGAACTCATGCTCAGCGTTGCGCAGGCTCGCGCGGCGCAGGGAAGCGGTTCGCCCCGCGAGATCGCCGCCGCCGAAAGCGCCCTCACCGCCGCTTTGGGGCGCTTTGTCGCCGTCGCCGAAGCGTATCCCGAAGTCAAGGCCGACCGCGCCTTCGGCGATCTCATGAGCGAGCTGAGCCGTCTTGAAGACGACCTGCAGCTGGCGCGCCGCTATTACAACGGCGCCGTGCGCGAGTACAACGTGGCCGTGCGCTCCTTCCCCTCGTCGCTGGTGGCGGCGCTGACCGGGTTCCGCCGCGCCGATTTCTTCGAACTGAGCGACGCCGGCGAAGCCCAGGCCCCGAAAGTGTCGTTGTGACATGCCGAAGCATCGAGCGGACAGACCGAAGCGACGCCTGAAGGAAGAAAATGCTAAACTGACGGTCAAAAAATAAGGAACCGCGCGCCATCTTCCGGCGTACGGTTCCTTATTTTTTGAAAGGACTTTCCGACTGGCCGATGAAAAATGGCAAAGCTCTTTCGACAAGCCGAACGACGTTTTTTACGGAAAATGTTCCACGTGGAACATTTTCGTGATGATCGACCGGACGATGGCCGACGAATGGCAGATTGAATGTGAGAAATCTATGGGCAATATATTCAGAAGCTACTTGCTTGTGAAGGTATTGCCTGTTAAAATGATCAAGATTAAAGTTGGTTGAAGTTGGGTTGAGGTTGTGGCGCGGCGTGATTGCGTCAATTTGAACTTGAAAGTGGAGGTTGGTACGAATGAAAAAAAGATTGAAACATAAGCGAATTATGGGGGGAGGGAGCCCCCTCGGTGAAAAACGCTCGTCGACTGTCCTGAAAAGCGGCACGCTGGCCGCCGTGGCGCTGGGGCTGATGCTGATGCGCCCCGTGCCGGGCGCGGCGGCGCCGGCCACGAACCCGCCCGGCGAAGGGCCGGGCATCGCCATCGGTACCGGTTCTTCGGCGAACCACGCGCAGAACGCGGCGATCGGCTATAACGCCACGGCCAAAGGCGCGGGGGCGCTGGCCGTAGGCGCTAATAACGCGGCCAACGCAGGTAACGCCGTCGCGCTCGGCGTCAACAACGTTGCCAATACCGGCAATTCCGTGGCAATCGGAGTGGGCAACAACGCGATAGGAAACGACAGCGTCGCCTTTGGCCGCCTGAATACGTCAAAAGGCGCTTCCAGCGTCGCCGTCGGCCGCGAGAACGCCACGAACGGCTCGACGACTTACGCTTTCGGGCTCAAGAACGCGGTGTGGGGGAACAATTCCCACGCCTACGGCGAGAGCAACGTCATTTCAGGAGCAGCTTCTTACGCTCTCGGCAAAAACAACAAGGTCGGTTCCAATAACGCCTATACGATCGGTGAAGGCAACGTCAACACGGGCCTTCGCGCGACGGTCGTCGGCAACAGCAGCAAGGCCGGCGGGCAGGACGCCTTCGTCGGCGGGTACAACAGCGCCGCCGGCTCCACCTCCAAAAACGCCGTCGTCATCGGTCAGGGCGCGCGCGTGGGAACGAGCGGTTTTAAAAAGGTCACAGTTGATCCTGCAACCGGGGCGGTCACGGCCGAATACAACGGCGAAGTCGACGCCACCGACAGCGTGGCGATCGGCAATAACGCCAATGTGATGGCTCTGAACGGCCTTGCCCTCGGCCGCACGGCCAGCGTCACGGCCGCCGGCAAGAACGGCGTGGCGCTGGGCAGCGGCGCCAGCGCGCAGGCGGAAGACGGCGTAGCGCTGGGCGCTTCTTCTGTCGCTAATCGCGCTTCCGGCACGGCCGGCTATGATTTCGCCACAGGCGCGGCTTCTACTGCTACCAGTGGAACATGGAAAGCAACAAAGGGTGCATTGTCTGTGGGTAACGGCTCTGGCACGACCCGCCAGATCACCAGCGTGGCGGCCGGCTCGCAGGATACCGACGCCGTCAACGTGGCGCAGCTGAAAAACGCCACGAACACATACGTGCATGTGAATGGTACGAATACAGCAGGGACATTGGTAACAAATAATTATGGCGCGGCCAGCGCCACGGCCGGCGCCGCGGGAAAACAATCCGTAGCTATCGGCAACAGCGCTAAGGTGCAGGCGGCGGCCGACAATGGCATCGCCGTCGGTCTCAATACGAATGCCCAGGCCGTTAACGCCATTGTGATCGGCAGCGGCGCGAATACGACGGTGACGGGCGTCGCCGGCGTGGCGTTGGGGCAGGGCGCCTCGGTTTCCGTAGACGGCGGCGTAGCGCTGGGCGCTTCATCTGTCGCCAACCGCGCTTTGGGAACCGCCGGCTGGGATTTCGCCACAGGCGCGGCTTCTACTGCTACCAGTGGAACATGGAAAGCGACGAAGGGAGCATTGTCTGTGGGTAACGGCTCTGGTACGACCCGTCAGGTCACCAGCGTTGCCGCCGGTATGCAGGATACCGACGCCGTCAACGTGGCGCAGCTGAAAAACGCTACGAACACGTATGTGCATGCCAACGGCAACACCGCCGCCGCTGCGATTGTAAACAGCAACTACGGCGCGGTCAGCGCCACGGCCGGTGCGGCCGGCAAGCGCTCCGTGGCCGCCGGCATCGACGCGAAGGTCCAAATTGCTGCCGACCAGGGCGTGGCGCTGGGCGCCTCGACGAACGTGCAATCCGTAAACGGCGTCGCGATCGGCAATGGCGCGAACACAACGACAGCGGGCGTCGCCGGCGTGGCGTTGGGGCAGGGCGCCTCGGTTTCCGTAGACGGCGGCGTGGCGTTGGGCGCTTCATCTGTCGCCAACCGCGCTTTGGGAACCGCCGGCTGGGATTTCGCCACAGGCGCGGCTTCTACTGCTACCAATGGAACATGGAAAGCGACGAAGGGCGCATTGTCTGTGGGGAACGGCTCTGGTACGACCCGCCAGATCACCAGCGTAGCCGCCGGCTCGCAGGATACCGACGCCGTCAACGTGGCGCAGCTGAAAAACGCCACGAACACGTATGTGCATGTGAATGGTACGAATACAGCAGGGACATTGGTAACAAGCAATTATGGCGCGGCCAGCGCCACGGCCGGCGCCGCGGGAAAACAATCCGTAGCTATCGGCAACAGCGCCAAGGTGCAGGCTGCAGCCGACAATGCCATTGCGATAGGCCGCGGTACCAACGCGCAATCGACCGATGCCGTCGTCATAGGCAGAGACGCCAACACGAATGCGGCGGCTGCTAACGCCATCGTTATCGGAGCAAGCGCGAATGCGAGCGCCGCCGGCATTTCCGGCGTGGCTTTAGGCAACGGCGCCAGCGCGCAGGTGGAAGGTGGCGTGGCGTTGGGTGCTTCATCTGTCGCCAACCGCGCTTTGGGAACCGCCGGTTGGGATTTCGCCACAGGCGCGGCTTCTACTGCTACCAATGGAACATGGAAAGCGACAAAGGGCGCATTGTCTGTGGGTAACGGCTCTGGTACGACCCGCCAGATCACCAGCGTGGCGGCCGGCTCGCAGGATACCGACGCGGTGAACGTGGCGCAGCTGAAAACGTTGAACATAAAAGTAGACAAAGCCAAGACGCATTTCTACAGCGTCAACTCCACGGATTCGGGCAAAGGTAATTACAACAACGATGGCGCCAAGGCGTTTAATGCCTTAGCGGCAGGCGTAGAAGTCTCTGCGCAGGGATTGTTCTCCACCGTTACGGGTTCGTATTCAACGATTGAAGGGAACGGTTCCAACTGGAGCACTGCTAATCCATATAGTGTCTTAGACGCCGCAAAGGGCGCTACGGCAACAATCTACGGTTCATTTAACACCATAAAACAAGAAGGGGCCAAGTATAACGGCGTAACAAACAGCATTGTCGGTACGGCTAATGGAACTGACAAGGCCAATGGCGCACTTATTTTTGGCGCAGGGAACAGCATATCCAATTCTTATAACGACGTAAATCTTTCTCTCAGCGAGATGTTTGAGTTAGCGCAAGCATACCAAAATAAGGATTATCTCAAAATGGGGACGATCCTTTCCGGTGCCGTTGCCCAAAGCGGCGGCGCGGTTTTGGCGATTGGCGGAGCCAATACGGCGAATTATGCGAAACGCTCCCAGCTGATCGGCGTCGGCAACAAACTGACCGGAACAAGCACTAAGACCAGCGATTTCAACCTGCTCGACGGCTACAAGAACGTCGGCGAAAACGTCAGCCACGTCACCGTGATCGGCTCGGAGAACACCGTCAAAAACGGCGACTTCAATATCGTTCTGGGCGACAAACGCAGCATGGACGGCAAGAGCCGCAACGTCGTCATCGGTTCGCTGGACAGCGCCGCGGCGACGGGCGCGTCGAACGCCGTCATTCTGGGACATGGCGCCAACGCTTCCGTCGACGGCGGCGTGGCGCTGGGCGCTTTCAGCATGGCCGACCGTCAGATGCTGTCGAACGTCTACGTGCCTGCCGGAGCCGGAGCGGCAATGGAGGCGCTCGTAAACGGCACGGTGAAGGGGTCCTACGGGGCCGTTTCCGTGGGGAACGCCAACGCCACCCGGCAGATCGCCAACGTGGCCGCCGGCAGCGCCGACACCGACGCGGTGAACGTGGCCCAGCTCAAGACGTTGGACGCCAAGATCGCCGAAACCGGCGCCACGGTGAACAAGGGACTCACCTTCAAGGCCGACGACAGCAACACCGTCAACAAGAAACTCGGCGAGACCCTCCACGTAGCCGGCGACGGCACGAACACCGAGACCAAAGTCGACGGCGGCAAGGTCGTCGTCGCCCTCAAGAACGAGCTGAAATTCGACGTTGCGGGGACGACAAACAAGCTCACGATCAACAAGGACGGCAAAGGCACGATCAACGGCCTGACCAACACCGCCCTCGATTCCGGCTGGGGCGAAGGCGACAGAGCCGGACAGGCCGCCACCGAAGGACAGCTCAAGCAGGTCGCGTCGACGTCTGCCAGCGCCCTGCAGAGCTGGGACGCCCAGATCGACGGCGTGAAAGTGAAGACCGTCAGCAAGACCGATAACGTCCTCAACTTCAAGGCAGGCAGCAACATCACGCTGAGCAACGACTCCGGCGCCATCAAAGTAAGCGTCGTCGACGCGCCCACCTTCGCCGGCAAAGTCACCGCCAAAGGCTTCGACGCCACCGGCAGCAAAGTCGTCAACGTCGCCAAGGGCGAAGTCAGCCAGACCAGCGCCGACGCCGTCAACGGCTCCCAGCTCTGGGGCGCCTCGTCGAGCGTATCCAACCACTTCGGCGGCGGCTCCACGGTCAACGTCGACGGCACGGTCTCCGCACCCACCTACATCATCCGCGGCGGCACCTACCACAACGTCGGCGACGCCCTCAGCGCCGTAGACACACAGTTCAACAACATCTACAACAGATTCGGCGACGTCTATAACCAGATGGGCGAACTGAGAGGCGAAATCAAGACCACCGGAGCGCTCGGCTCCGCCCTCGCCGGCTTGAAACCGATGCAGTACGACCCCGTCGAACCCAGCCAGATCATGGCCGGCTTCGGAGCGTACAAAGGCGAGTACGCGCTGGCCCTCGGCTTCGCGCACTACCTGAAAGAAGACTTCATGGTCCACGCCGGAGTGTCCGTCACCCACCACGGCGACTCGATGGCCAACGCCGGACTGACCTGGAAGATCGGCAGGAAAGAAGACAAGGATCAGATCCCCGAACGCTACCGCAAGGGCCCGATCAGCAGCGTCTACGTGATGCAGAAGGAGAACGCCGAACTGCAGGCCGAAGTGGCCTCGCTGCGGCAGACCAACATGCGCCAGGCCGAGCAGATGGCCGAGATGAACGCGCGTGTGGAGAAGCTGGAACGTCTGTTGCAGAGCGGCAGAAAAGCGAACTGACGTTCGAAGCGAAGAGGGCGGGTTGGCGGTTGAGATCCGCCCTCTTCTTTATGGTACAATGTGACGTGGAAATTTAAATCTTTTTTGTGTGGAGGTTTTGCGATGAGACGAGCGATGACGGTTTTTCTGGCGGTACTGCTGTTGGGGGTGGCAGCGGGAACGGCCCCGGCCACGGAGATCGCGGTGGTGGATACGGAGAGGCTCCTGACTCAGTCGATCCCCGGCAAGAAAGGACAAGAGCACCTGAGCGAGGTACAGAAGGTGCTTCAGAAGGGATACAACGACCTGGTGGCTCTGTACCGCGGCCGGGAAAACTTGCCCGAGGCGCAGGACATCATCAGGCAGGGGCAGGCCGCGCTGGAGCAGCAGATGGCGGTCGAGCGCAATGCCGCGCTGGCGGTTCTGCAGTCGGAACTGGCGGCGGCAACGGAGGCGTGGCGGAAGAAAAACCCCAGAATTCAGGCGGTCGTAAGTCGTCAACTGCTTCTCGGCGCAGACTCCAAGCTTGACGTGACAAACGCGGTAATGAAGGAAATGAACAAGCGCACTCCGAAGTTCGCTGATTTGCCCACGGTGACGGTGAACAAACCGGCTCCGGCTCAGCCCGCCCAAAAGTAAAAACGATCTTTTGCAGCGCTATCTTGAAGAGCGCGCATTGAAAGTACGACGCGATCCCCGCCATTGGACTCGGGAAAAACGAGTCCAATGGCGGGGATCGTCTTGTTTGCCGCGCTTATTGTTTCGACAAAAAGAAGAGCCGGGATGCAGAAGACGGAAATGTCCGCTGCATCCCGGCGTTCGTTTGTGGAGCCGGAAAGCTTATTTGACGTTCAGAGGCAAATACTGCGTACGGCCGTATCTGCGGATCAGCAAGGGAACGCGGTTTCTCTTGGTGGAACCGATGACCTTGAACAGGTCGCCGGAGTTGTTCACTTCACGGCCGCCGGCCTGGAGGATAATGTCGCCGCGGCGCAGGCCGGAACGAGCCGCCAGGGATTTTTCTTCCACTTCGGTGACGACCAGGCCGCTGTCGCGCTCCGAGAGCTTCAGCTCTTTGCGCAGTTCCGGAGTGATCGTTGCCACGGTGAATCCGATTTTCTCCGCCGTGCTGGCGTCGGCGACCGTGGTGTCCACTTCCGCAAGCGTCAGCGAGAAGTTCATGGTTTTGCCGTTGCGGAGCACTTCGAGATTGATTTTGTCGCCCGCCATGTGCTGGCGCACCGAAGTGCTCAGTTTGACGCTGTCTTCTACCTCTTTGCCGTCGAGCTTGACGATGACGTCGCCGCGCTTCAGGCCGGCCTTTTCGGCGGGAGAGTCGGGGATCACGTCGGCGATCAGAGCGCCCTTGGTGTTCTTCAGCTCGAAAGCCGAAGCGATGTCTTCGGTGATAGGCTGCAGGTAGACGCCCATCTGGCCGCGGCGGACTTTGCCGTAGGAGACGATGTCGTTCATCACCTGCTTGGCCATGTTGATGGGAATCGCGAAGCCGATCCCCTGGGCCGAGGGGATAATGGCCGTGTTGATGCCGATCACCCGCCCCTGCATGTCAAGCAGAGGGCCGCCGCTGTTGCCGGGGTTGATCGAGGCGTCGGTCTGCAGGAAGCCGTCGAAGTTAAAATTCTGCAAGTGAATGCTGCGGTTGCGCGCCGAAAGGACGCCCACGGTGACGGTGGGCTCCAGCCCCAGCCCCAGCGTGTTGCCGATGGCGACCATGGTTTCGCCGACGCGGATCTTGTCGCTGTCGCCCAGCTCGAGCGTGGGAAGGTCTTTGCCGTCCACCTTGATCACGGCGATGTCGAACGTCGGATCGCGTCCGATCACCGAGGCTTCCATGGTCTTGCCGTCGAAGAAAGTGACCGTGATCTTGTCGGCGCCGTCAATGACGTGGTTGTTGGTGAGGATGCGCCCGTCCTTGGAGACGACGAAGCCGCTTCCGGCTCCCTTCATGGGAACGCGGCGCGTGTACTCGCGGAACATGTCGCCGAAGAACTCCCTGAAGAAGGGGTCGTTGGGCAGCCCCTGGTTCACCGTGCGCGTGACCGTGCCTTCGACGTCGATATTGACGACCGCGTGACCGACCTTCTCGACCAGATCGGCAACGGGACTGCCGGCAGTCAGCGCTTCAGGCGGCAACGTCCCGGAAAAAGCGGGCACACCGCCCGCGACCATGACACCCAACATGATGCCTATAAAAGATCTTTTCAGTTTTCTCAATTCCATAAAAGTTCACCTCCGCAAAGAATCAGGCAGGACATGACGGTCCCGTCTCAACGATGCACATATTACACGAAAACGACTGTTTGCGCATTGATGTTTTATACAAAACAGGTAAACTTAACTTCATTCTTTGCTCTACGTGAATCAGTTGAGTTCATCCGGAAAACGACGTACGGTAAATCATTGAAAAGCGCCTTCAACCGTTCGGGAATTTACGGTCAGCGTCATACCGTGAAAATTGGTGATATGTTTCAATAAAGTGGATAAATCATCTCAGGTCGAATCATAAGTTCAAGATATCGGGAGTGAAATTGCTGATCCCGTTGCTGTTGTGTTTCTGTCGCTCTTTTGATGTTTCTCTTTCAACTGCCGATTGGGGAGGAAAATAGATTTCAGGGCTTCACAAATGAGAATTTTGTGGTACAATTCCTCGTATGTTCAAGTAAGGGCCGCTAGCTCAGTTGGTCAGAGCACTCGGCTGATAACCGAGAGGTCAGAAGTTCAAATCTTCTGCGGCCCACCATAGTCCGCTCACCACGACGAAAGTCGTGGTTTTTTTTTGCTTTTTTTCGGCCGAAGCAGGACTTTTTACTGCCATTTTGGCGGTATCGGCGGAATCCGCGGGGGAGAGATTTTCACGCTGAGTTAAAATAGGAGAAAACACCAATTTGTGGCGGAGCGTCCGGTTTCTTTTCGCAAAATGGCTTAATTTCTGTTATAGTTAACGCAGTCGGTCGTTTTGTCGGTTTTTCGGCAGGACGGCGAAAGGAGTTGATACCATGTTTACGGCGCGGCTGCCGTCGTTCATGGGCATCTTGCAGTATGGCGTTTGTTCGCGAAAGGCGGACGAACGTAAATGATTCGCATTGATATGCATTTTCACAGTCTCTGCTCTGATGGGAGCGATTCTCCCGAAACGCTGGCGCGCCTTGGCAAAAAACGCGGGCTGGCGGTGATGTCCCTGACCGATCACGATACGATGAAGGGCGTTCCCGCCTTCATGTCGATGTGCCGCAAGTTGGGCATCAGAGCTGTTTCGGGAGTGGAGATCTCCGCAGAATATCCGCGGACGCTGCATATCCTGGGCTATAATTACGATCCTCAGGACGAAGAGTTTCGCGCGGCGCTGGCAAAGATCCAATATTATCGTGAGGAGCGCAACCGTCGGGTTCTTGCCAGGTTGAACGAACTGGGGATCTCCATAACGCTGAAGGACGTTCAGGATGAAGCGGGAAAGGGCGTTATCGGCCGTCCGCATTTTGCCTATGCGCTGATTCGCAAGGGAATCGTCCACGATGTGCCGACGGCCTTCTCGGAGTATTTGGGACGGGAAGGAAAGGCGTACGTTCACAAGGTCAGTTTGTCGCCGGAAGAAACGATCCGCGCGATCCATCGTGCGGGCGGCCTTTCCGTGCTGGCGCATCCGGTGCAGACGTGCCCGGATATCAAGGAACTGCCGGATGTTCTGCGCTGGCTGAAATCGTTTGGACTTTGGGGGCTTGAATGTTATTCAGGCCACCATAGCAGGGAGCAGAGCGAGGCCTACAAAGCGCTGGCGGCAGCGAACGGTCTCGAGGTCACGGCAGGCTCCGATTATCATGGCAGAGGGCGTCCCGGATACCATTTCGGCATCCCGGTTCCTGAAAATCTTTTGCCGTGGGCTCGATTGGGACTCAGGATGTAGAGGTCGCCCGCATGGACATCGACACGGCGCGGCGTTTGCTCGAGCGCATGCTTTCGTGTGCCCAAGCCGGCGGAGCATTGGCGGCGGAATGTGTATGGTGCGGTTACGGCAGCCGCTCGTTTTCGGTCCGCGATGAGGCGCTGGAAAAAAGTCATGCTTCGATTTCCGATTGTCTTGGGCTGCGCATACTGGACCGGGAGCATCGCCAGGGCGTAGCGAGCCTTTATGATATCGACGACCGTGCCGCTGCCGTGCTGTGTGAAAACGCTTTTCGCAATGCGCGGCATGGAGCCGCGGAGGACGACGTCGTCTTTGCGAGGACACAGCCGGCAGTTCCGGCGGTTGATCTGGGCATTTATGATCCCGATTTGGTCGCGTGGGATCCGCGGGAACAGATTGAACTCTGTATGGAAATGAGTCGTCAGGCCCGAGCTTTCGACCGGCGTGTGCGCACGGTGCGCGATGCCAGTATTTTTATCGGCTGGGAAGAATCATTGACGATCAACAGTTACGGCGTTTCCTGTCAAAGTCGTTCCACCGCCGGCGGGATCGGCGTCACACTGCTGGCGGAGGACGGCGGGACCGTCGAGATTGGCGGAGCGAGTCTGGACGGACGTTCTCGGGCGGCGCTCTCTTCCCGGCTGCCGGTCGACGAGGCCGTCGCGCGCACGGTACGCCTGCTGCACGGCGAGCCTTTGCCGACGGGGCGCTATACGCTCATTCTCGAGCCTGAGGTTGTCGCTTCCTTTCTTGAGGGGCTGGCAGAGCTGTTCTTCGCCTCGAATGTCTGCAAGGGGCTCACTCTTCTGGCTGACAAAATGGGGGAACGGGTGGCTTCCCCCGTCGTGACGCTTGTGGACGACGGACGGATGTACGGCGGCATGGGAACGGCCGCCTGCGACGCCGAGTGCGTTGCCACGCAGAGGACGGTTTTGCTTGACCACGGCCGCCTTGTTTCCTGGCTGAGCAATTTGCAATACGGAAAACGTCTCGGAACGATTTCGACGGGGAACGGCAGCCGCGGGCTCTCTTCCTTGCCTGACGTCGATGTGAGCAATCTGTTCGTCGTGCCCGGAGCGCGTTCGGCGGAAGAGCTTGCGGCGGCTTACGACGGCTGCTTCCGTGTCACCGAGCTGATGGGGCTGCATACGGTTGACTCGGTCAGCGGAGATTTTTCGTTGGCGGCGCGCGGGCTGTATCATAAGAACGGCGTTTCCCGCCCCGTCTCCGCGGTGACGATCGCCGGGAATCTGTGCGATTTTCTGAATAAAATTATTGAAGTCGGCGGCGATTTACGGTTCTATGACCGTTTCGGCGGCTGCACAATGGTGGTGGACGATATTGCGGTGGCTGGAAAATAAATGTTTGAACTTCGCGCTTGTCATTTTCCTTTGCCTTCTGGTCGCTCCGAGTGCCGGCGCAAGCACGTGGCAGTGGACCGGCGCCGGAGTATCCGGAAGCGCGGAAGTGAAGGAGTTCCATTCGCTTCGCATGGCGGCGGCGGATCAGATAGCGGCAGGGCTTGGATATCAGATCCGGCAGGAAAAAGAGGAACTGGTCGTACAGGCTCCCGTCGGGCTGCGCTTCGTGCGCGGCGCGGCGGTCGTGTGGATCGGTTACAGCGTCGTCGCCCTGCCGGCCCGGGCGCGCATGGAGGATGGGCACTGGTGGGTTGATGCTGACACGGTACTGAGCGTGTTCTCGCGATTTCTGAAGAGAAATGGGCGAAACGTGGCCTTGCAATGGTCAGGGTCAGGAAAGCGGCAAACGCCTCCAGCGGAGCGGGAATCGGTCGATCGGAAGAAAACGCCCGCCACCGACGCGCCACAGCGGGGGCCGCTCCGACAGGAACAGCAAAAAGCGCAGGATCTTCCCCGGCTGAAGGCGTTGAGATGGGGCGGCGATCATGCCGACGTGCGGGCTGTCATCGATCTTGAAGGCTCTGCGGAACCTTCATATACCATTCGGGACGAAACGCTGACCGTGGTACTTGCGCCGATGAATGCCTCGCAAAGGCGCGCCCTCAAATCCGCGCGTTCCGACATCGCCCTGTCGGTTAAAAGCGATGCCACGGCGCGGCTGGATTTTTCTTTTCCCGGCAGAACGGTCAAAGTCTTCACGTTGAGCGATCCTTATCGCCTTGTCATGGATTTCAAGCTGGGTGACAAAACCTCGCGTCGAAACGAAGCCGAGAAGTTTTCCGCGGGGGACAGAAGTCAGAAGGACGACAAGAAGCTGAGCGCAAAAGACGGAGAGGACAAATCTCGTGAAAAAAAGCCGCCTTCTCCTGCGCTGCGCTCCCGCAAGAGGAAGAAACTCGTCGTTATCGACGCGGGGCACGGCGGCAAGGATCCCGGCGCCATGGCGCACGGGTATCGGGAGAAGGATCTGGCCTTGCAGATTGCCAAGCGGGTGGCGAAAGAACTGCGTTCGCGAGCGGTGACCGTGCGCATGACCCGGGAAGGGGACACGTACCCCACACTGCGGGAGCGCACGCAAATGGCGAACGACTGGAAGGCTGACGTTTTTATCAGCATCCACCTCAACGCCCTGCCCAAAGGGCGCCATTCCAGAGGCGTGGAAATCTATATCATGGCTCTGCCGACCGACAAGGACGCCATGACGCTGGCGAAAATCGAAAACGCCGAAATAGCCGAAGACAGCTCCGGCAAGAAGGGATCGTCGGACAAGAGAACTGAAATGCTGCTGTCGATTTTGGGCAACATGCAGCAAAATGCCAAGATCGACGAAAGTACCGATCTGGCCGAGGAGCTTTTCAAAGCAGGCCAGGAGAGCCGGCTGGACATGAAGAGGGTCGCTCAGGCGCCTTTCTGGGTGTTGCGCGGCGCGGTCATGCCGTCGGTGCTGATCGAGACGGGATTCATCACCGAGCTGTCGGAGGCAAAGCGCCTGGCTCAGCCGGCGTATCAGCAGCGGATGGCGGAATCGATTGCATCAGGTATAATAAATTTCATCAACCGTTAATTCCCGAAAGTTCTTGGGAAAGAGATCCTATCCGAGGAGTGATCGACAGTGAACGATGAAATCTCGCGCCGACCGCGAATGCCCGACCGAGAGGAATATTACCAGCCGCGGCGGCGCGCGCCGCTTTTCCTGCGCGTGCTGGCGCAGCTGAGCGTGATGGTGATCTTTCTGGCGGCAGGTTATTATGGGGCCGATTTGTTTTTGAAGATGCTTGACCGCAGGAACGTGCTCAAACAGGAAAATATCGTTTCCAACACGGAGGACCTCCAGCGTCTCTTGGCGGCCGAGGATTCGAGCGACAACGTCGTGGGGCCGCGCAAAGAGCTTGTGGTATATCCGCTCGGGCGCGACGGTATGGTGAAAGCGGGCATGAAAGTCCTGTCCGAGGTGCAGGAGGACGAGATCATCCAGGCTGTGAATGCGGTCTTCCGGGAATCTTCGGAAAGCTGGGCCAACGTGATCGAAGCGAAACACGTCTATCGCGACGGCATCGCTGTTTATCTCGATCTGCCGCAGGGATTCGCCGCCGGCCTGGGAAAGATGTCCGAAGAGCGCGCCTTGCTGATGCTGACGGGAATCGTGCGCACGGTTGTGGAGAATTTCCTGCCGGTCAAACAGGTTTATTTCCTTCAGGAAGGCCGCTGGGTGCAGAACGTCGGCTCGATTCGCCTTTCCGACCCCTGGGGATTGGAGAACGCGAACGGCTGAACGAAGGATCGGCGCGCAGAAAACACTCGTGCGCGCTGATCTTGTATTTTTCAAAATTGTCGAGGACGGGGGAACACTGTCCATCGCGTATGGAGGCGAAAAGAGATTCATACTTTGACGAGAGAACGGGCCGACGCGCTTCGCCCCGTGACCATGGAACGAAACTGGAACGTTTATGCCGAAGGCTCCTGCGTGATTTCCTGCGGGCGCACCAAAGTGCTCTGCACGGCCACGGTGGAGGACAAAGTGCCGCCCTTTTTGCGCGGGCAGGGTAAGGGCTGGGTGACGGCCGAATATTCGCTGCTGCCGCGTTCGACGGCGGTGCGCGTGCCGCGGGATTCCGCAAAAGGGCGAGTCAACGGACGCAGCCAGGAAATCCAGCGCCTCATCGGCCGTTCGCTGCGCGCCGCCGTAGACCTCGACGCGCTGGGCGAACGCTGCATCACGCTCGACTGCGACGTGATCCAGGCGGACGGCGGCACGCGTACGGCTTCGATCACCGGCGCCTATGTGGCGCTGGTCGACGCGCTGCGCTGGCTGCGCGGACAGGGCGCTTTCGAGAAACTGCCGCTCAAGTCATCGCTGGCGGCCGTCAGCGTCGGAAAGGTGCGGGGGCAGCTGCTGCTGGATCTCTGCTACGAGGAAGACAGCACGGCCGAGGTCGATTTCAACGTCGTCATGAACGGACAGGGCGATTTTATCGAAGTACAGGGAACGGGAGAAGGCGGCGTGTTTTCCCGCGAGGAAATGGCGGCAATGCTCGACCTGGCTTCGTCGGGAATTCACGAACTGATGGCGCTGCAGCGGCGCACGCTGCGGTGGGACGACGCGGAGGCCCGGTAAATGATCGTGATGGACGGCGTTTCGCTTCAAAAACTGGTGATCGCCAGCGGCAATCGCCACAAGTACGAAGAGTTTCGCGCTCTTCTGGCGCCGCTCGGGATCGAGCTGATTTTCGGCGGCGATTACGAGCGTCCGCTGAATGTGGAGGAAACCGGCGCCACTTTCTTGGAAAACGCGGCGCTGAAAGCCTGCGCTTGGGCAAAGCATACGGGGCTGCCCGCCGTCAGCGACGACAGCGGCATCGAAGTGCGCGCGCTGAATTGGCGGCCGGGCATATATTCTTCGCGCGTCGGCGGCGAAGACGACGAAGCCTGCCGGCAATGGCTGATCGCCAACATGGCCGACAAGTCGGACCGTTTCGCCCGCTACGCCGCGGCGCTCGTGCTGGCCTTTCCCGACGGACGCGTTCCCTGGCAGACGCTGGTCTACTGCAACGGCCGCGTGGTTCAGGAAAAACGCGGCGGGAACGGCTTCGGCTACGACCCACTTTTCATTCCCGAAGGATATGACCTGACGTTCGGCCAGCTGCCGGCGGAAACGAAGGCGAAATTGTCGCACCGAGCCAAGGCGTCGCAGGCTTTTATCGAAATGCTGCACGGCCTGAAAAACTGAAAATCAGGCGCACGGACATTCCTCCTGAGGTTGCCCCGCTGGCCGATTTCCCTCTAGCGGGACTTTGTGGTACAATCATCCGGAATTCATCGGGTAAGATGGATACGAACGACTCAGTACAAATTTTCGGAGGTGCACTCCAGTGAAAACTTTTCTTTCCATTGTCCAGATTCTTCTTTGCGTGGTGCTGATGGCCGTGGTCCTGCTTCAGCCGCGCAAACAGGGCCGCGGCGGTATCTTCGGCGGCGCCACGCTGGCCGATCCGACGGCCAATCAGTGGGCGCGCTTCTCCGGCCTGTCCAAGATCACCGTGATTGTCTGCGCTCTGTTCATGCTCAACTCTCTTGCTCTGATCATTCTCTAATGCGAAAGAGGCCCGCGATCAATGTCAACTGCAAGCATCGAAACTCTGAAAGACGTCGCGTCGGTAGAAGTTTCCCCTGACCGTCTGCCCAGCGCGACGCACGAGGAAATCCTCAACGGTCTGACCACGGACATCTATTTCATCAGGACCCGCGATCTGCTTGACCATATGGGCCTTCTGAACGCTCCCGTCGTGGCGGAGGTCTTCGCCCGCCGCAGCGGCATTTTCGCCGGCGTGGAGGAGACGGCCCGCCTTCTTCGCGGGAAAAACGTCCGCATCGACGCTGTTCCCGAGGGCACTCCCTTCAAGCCGAAAGACACGCTGATGCGCCTGACCGGGCCGTACGGCGCCTTTGGCATGTACGAGACCACGCTGCTGGGCATGCTGGCGTCCTCGACCGGCTGGGCGACGGCGGCCCGCGAGTGCGTCGAAGCCGCGGCCGGCAAGCCCGTGCTCTGTTTCGGTGCCCGGCACGTCCATCCCGCAGTCGCCCCCGTGATGGAGCGTATCGCCGTGAAAGTCGGCGGCTGCGCCGGGGCGAGCTGTATCCTCGGCGCCAAACTGCTGGGACAGAACCCTTCCGGAACCATTCCCCATGCCGCGATCCTGATGGCCGGCGACACGCTCAAGCTGGCCAAAGTGTACGACGAGATCACGCCGGCCGGCGAAACGCGCGTCGTACTCGTCGATACGTTCAAGGACGAGAGCGAAGAAGCGCTCCGCGTTGCCCAGGCGCTCGGGGCGCATCTGGGCGCCATTCGTCTGGACACGCCCAGCGAGCGCGGCGGCGTCGGGCCCGAATTGATTCGCGAAGTTCGCTATCGCCTCGACATGGCCGGGTTTAAACACGTCAAGATCGTCGCGACCGGCGGCTTGACGCCCGAGCGGATCCGCGTCCTTTCCGAGGCCGGAGCCGACACTTTCGGCGTGGGCAGCTACATCTGCCACGGCGCTCAGATCGACATGACGCTCGATCTCAAAGAAGTTGACGGAAAACCGGTGGCAAAACGAGGCAGATTGCCCGGACCACTGGACAATCCGCTGCTGGTGAGAGTATAATATTCAATTGTGAGAAACGCGCCTCCTCGTTCGAGCTCTGGTAGAGTTGTCACACACTTCCCTACGGCCTCTGATCGATGAAGTGACGGTTGCGCTCCAAACACTGGATCCCTTGGGTTCCCCAGAGCCCGGCGGTCCGATCTCATGCAGTACTTCAAAACAAGAACGTAAAAGGAGAGTGTTTCGAATGACCGGCAACCGGACATTCATGGCTCGTAAAGAGACCGTTCAGCGGAACTGGTTCCTGATCGACGCCACCGACGTTCCCGCGGGGCGTCTGGCTTCGCGCGTCGCTCTGATCCTCACGGGCAAGAACAAGCCCATTTATACGCCTCACGTCGATACGGGGGACTTTGTCGTCGTCATCAACGCCGACAAGGTCGGCCTGACCGGCAACAAATTGGAGACTTCGAAGATCCATTCTTACAGCGGCTATCCCGGCGGATTCAAGGAAATGACTTACGGCGAGGCGATGAAGCGCAGCTCCGTGCGCTTGCTTGAGCGCATCATCAAGGGCATGCTTCCCAAACACAATCACCTGAACTTCGGGCGCAAGCTGAAAGTCTATGCCGGCGCCAATCATCCTCACGCGGCCCAGAAGCCCGTGACGATCACTCTGTAAAGTAAGGAGGAGATTCGATGGCTACTTCTTATTACTGGGGTACGGGACGCCGCAAGAACGCGGTCGCCCGCGTCCATATCGCTGCCGGCGAAGGCAAGTTCCTGGTCAACGGCCGCGAGACCGCCGAGTACTTCCCTCGCCACAACTGGCTGAGCGGCGCTCTGTCTCCTTTGGTCGTGACGGGGCTCGAGGGCAAAGTGGACGTGTTCGTCAACGCCCAGGGCGGCGGCCTCACCGGCCAGTCGGGCGCGATCAGCCTCGGCTTGGCCCGCGCGCTTCTGAAGATGAACCCCGATCTTCGTCCCGTGCTGAAAAAGGCGGGGCTTCTGACTCGCGATCCCCGCATGGTCGAACGCAAAAAGTTCGGCCAGAAAGGCGCCCGCGCGAAGTTCCAGTTCAGCAAGCGTTAATCCTTTTTCGACAGAAAGGCAGTTCGGCACATTCGCGCCGAGCTGCTTTTTTTTTCGTGTTTGCCCCTTGACGCGGGAAGCGTGAAGAGTATAATTTCCACATTCTTGATAAATTCCTCGATAGCTCAGTTGGCAGAGCGGGTGACTGTTAATCACTAGGTCGCAGGTTCAAGTCCTGCTCGAGGAGCCAAAAAAATCGAAGGCCCTGGCGTTTTATGCGTCAGGGCCTTTTCGTATGCGGATCTTTCGGCGCGAAAAATCTTTTACAGCAGCGATTCCCAGTCGAGGGTGAGCGAGCCGTCTTCTTTGACCACGCAGGGAACGCCGACGAAGTGCTCTTGGCGCGCGTCGGCGAAGACCTTTTCCGTGTCGCGCAGCTTGAGAAACTCTTTCAGCGTTTTGATGTCGGCGTCGATGTTGCGGAATTCGACGGCGATGCCGCGCGCTTTGTACTCGCGCAGCGCGTCGACGGTGTCGGGACAGTTCATGGTGCCATAGACGGTGACTTTCATGAAAATCTCCTCCTTGAAATGAATGGATGCGCTTCAACGAAAACGGCGCTCTAGCGGACCGGCGAGAAGAGTTCGAGCTGCTTCTCGCCGGATTTTTCGAGTGCTTTCTGAACGAGGCGTTTCAGTCCGGCCGGCATGGGCAAACCGATCAGTTTGTCCGTGGAAAGCTCGTCGCACCCGGCCGGCGGCTGCGGCATGCGGCAGCTCCACAAATGAAGGCGAACCTGCCAGCGCGTGAACTTCAAAGTCTCTTCCAACTTGAGATCTGTACACGGGCAGGAAAGCCGCAGTTCGGCGGCCAGCCGGGAAAGGCAGCTGAACGCGCTTTCTTTTTCTTCGCCGCGCAGCCACGGGATCTCGCAAAAACCGGACCACAGTCCGCCGATGGGGCGCTTGCGCACGGCGCAGCCTTGGGGAAGGGAGATCAGCAGAGCGGCGCCGTTCCGGCGCTCGACGACGTTTTTGCGCGGACCCGCGGGGCGCTGCCCCTGTGTGCCGGCCGCTTTGGCGGCGCACAGGCGGCTGACAGGGCATTGGGGGCATCGGCAGGTCGCCCCGGGCGTGCAGACGGTCGCGCCCAGTTCCATGAACGCCTGCGTCAAAATATGCGGCGAGCCCAGCTTCAAAATCGCCGCGGCGTGGGCGGCGATCAGCGCCGTGCCTTTGGCCTTGGCGGGGTCGTCCGGCATGTCCAGCAGTCTCGAAAAAACGCGCCTGACGTTGCCGTCGATAGCCGGAACCGGCAGGTCGAAGGCGATCGAGCAGACGGCGCCGACGGTGTACGGTCCCAGTCCGGGGAGCGAGCGCAGGAACTCCCAGTCGGGGGGCAGCGTCGTCAGGCCGGCGTCGCGGACGAGCCGCGCGGCTTTGCGGAGGCTGCGGGCGCGGCTGTAATAACCCAGTCCCTGCCAGCAGGCCAGAACGTCGTCTTCACTCGCCGAAGCGAGCGACGTCAGCGTGGGGAAGCGCTCCATCCAGCGCGCGTAAAAGCTTTTCACCCGTTCCACCTGAGTCTGCTGGAGCATGGCTTCGGAGACGAGGATGCGGTAGGGATCGCGGTCGAGGCGCCAGGGCAGGTCGCGCTTGTGGGAATTATACCATACAGTCAGCGCTTCGGCGGCTTCGATGTGAAACTTTTCGGCGTTCATCGGCGGGGCGCATTCCGCGGAGCGGCTGCGGCGTTGCCTTGCGGAGAAAAAAGTCGGCAGGCGGTGAAATGACGTTTGAGCACGTGAATGACCTCTGACAGTTCTGGAATGAAAGCGAAGCACCGCTATTATATCAGCCTCCGCGTTTCGGAGAACAATAATTTGCGACAAAACGTGCCGACGCCGCCATTTTTTTGCCGCCGTGTAGTAGAATAGGTAAGTTGGGAGGTGGACTGATGCATGAGTTCTCGCTGGTGAAGGCGGTCATCGAATCCGTCGAGTCTCTGGCGGAGGAAAACGGCTGGAAGAGGATAGAAAAAGTGACGCTGCGCATCGGCGCCATGCGTCAGGTCGTGCCGGAAATCATGAAATTTGCCTTTGCGGCGGCGTCCCGGGATTCGCGGCTGCAGGGCGCGGAATTGGATATCGAGCCGGTTCCGATCCGCGTCTGCTGTCCGCGCTGCGGCCGCAAGTGGGGCGAAGAGCGCATGAGCGTGCTGTGCCCCTTCTGCGGTTCGCCCGACGCGCAGATGGAGCAGGGCATGGAACTGAATATTGATTCGATCGAGGTGGAAGACGATGACGCGAAAAAAAGTTGACGTACAGCAGGCCGTCATGGCGGCGGATCTTGGCTATGCGCAGAAAATCAGGGACCTTCTCGCGGAAAAGGGGATCCTGATGGTCAATCTGATCGGTTCTCCCGGCTCCGGCAAAACGATGCTGCTGGAGCGGACGCTGACCGGTCTCGATCTGAAGTGCGCGGTGATCGAAGGCGACGTGGCCACCGACCGCGACGCGCAGCGGATCCGAGCGACCGGCACGCCCAGCGTGCAGATCAACACGAACGGCGGCTGCCATCTGGAAGCGAACTGGGTGGCCGGCACGCTGGAACAGCTGCCGCTTGACGAACTCGACCTGATCTTCGTGGAGAACGTTGGCAACCTGGTCTGTCCCGCCGAGTTCGATATCGGCGAAGACTGCAAGGTAGCCGTCTCCAGCCTGCCCGAAGGTTCCGACAAGCCGCTCAAGTACCCGCTGCTTTTCTCCGAAGCGGCTGCCGTGGTGCTGACGAAAATCGATCTGAAACCGTACGTCGATTTCGACGAAACGCTTTACTGGGACGACGTCACGCGGCTCAACCCCAAGGCGCGCCGCCTGCGCCTGTCCAGCCTCAGCGGCGAAGGCCTGGAGTTCTGGATGAAGATGCTGTACGACTGGCGCGAGGCGAAGAAGGCTTCCCGAAGACCGTGACCGGACGGCGGAGAACGCATGAGGAAGACAGATGACTGATCCCGAAAAACTGCTGAAGGGCCTGAACGAGGCTCAGCGCGAAGCCGTGACCTTCACGGGAGCGCCGCAGCTCGTGCTGGCCGGGGCGGGAAGCGGCAAGACCCGCGTGCTGACGAGCAAGATCGCCTGGCTGATCGCCGCGCAGGACGTCAAACCGTGGCGCGTGCTGGCGGTGACCTTTACCAACAAGGCAGCGCGGGAAATGAGCGAACGCGTCGAGAGACTGCTGGGCGGTTCGCTGGGCGGCGCGCAGATCTGCACGTTTCACTCGTACGGGTTGAACCTGCTTTTCCGCAACCGCGAACTGCTGCGCGACCGCGGATACAATCCCAGCTTCGTGATCTACGACCGTTCCGATTCCCTGACGGCCGTCAAGCACGTCATGCAGGAACTGAACGTCGACACGGAGAAATTCGCGCCCTCGTGGGCGCTGAACAAGATCTCGGAGATCAAATCTTCCGCCGACCCCGCTTCGGTGCAGTTCACCGCTTACGACAACTTCATGGGCGACGTATACGAAAAATACTCGCAGGCGCTCAGGGAGCAGGGCGCGTTCGATTTCGACGACCTGATCGCGGTGCCTCTGGCCCTGCTGAAAAGCGATGCTGAACTGCTTGCGCGCGAGCGGGAGCGCCTGCAGTGGCTGCTCGTCGATGAGTATCAGGACGTCAACGGCTCGCAGTATCAGATGATGAGGCTGCTCGTCGGCGGTTCGAACAACCTGATGGTCGTGGGCGACCCCGACCAGTCCATCTACGGCTGGCGCGGCGCGAATTACGCCACGATCATGAACTTCGAGCGCGATTTTCCTAACGCCAAGGTGACGCTGCTGGAGCGGAACTACCGCTCCACCGCCATGATCCTCGACGCCTCGAACCAGCTGATCCGGCACAACAAGAACCGCCGCGAGAAAAACCTGCGCACGGACCGGGAAGAAGGGCAGAAAGTCAGCGTCTGGTATCTGCGCGACGAAAAAGCGGAGGCCGAAGCGCTGGCGCGCGAGATCGTCAACCTCACCGCGGCGTATCATTACGGCGACATCGCCGTCCTTTACCGCATGAACGCCCTCAGCCGCGCGCTCGAACAGGCCCTGATCGAGGCCGGCATCCCGTACCGCATCGTGCGCGGCACCAGTTTCTACGACCGCAAGGAAGTCCGCGACGTCGTCGCCTTCATGCGCCTGGCCGTCAACCCGTGGGATCTCGTGGCCCTGAACCGCGTCGGCAACCTGCCGGCCCGCGCCCTCGGGCCGAAGAGCCTCGAGAAGCTGAGCGCCTGGATGCGGGAAAACGCCAAAGGCGCTGCGGAAGACGTGTGGGGGACCGTGAAAGTGAAAAAAGGCGGCCTGGCCGGCAAGGCCGCCGAGGGCGCCGCGCAGCTGGCCGGCCACATGCTGACGCTGCTGGAACGTCAGCACAGCCTGCCGCTGGCGCTCGAGTGGATCCTGAACGGCGTTGGCTACGAGAATCTGCTGATGAAAGCCGAGCCTGCCGATTGGGAAGAACGCGTGGAAAACGTGCGCGAGCTGCTCTCCATCGCGCCGGAAGGAGAAAATCTCGCCGAGGTGTTGGATCAGATCTCGCTCTACACCGACATGGACACGCAGAACGAAGCGCGCGACGCCGTCAACCTGTCGTCGCTTCACGCCGCCAAGGGGCTCGAATTCCCCGTGGTCTTCATGACCGGCATGGAGGAGGGGATCTTTCCCCACAGCCGCAGCTCCGACAGCCCGGAAGAGCTGGAAGAGGAGCGCCGTCTCTGCTACGTCGGTATGACGCGCGCCGAGGAAAGGCTCTACATGAGCGGCGCGCGTCAGCGCCGTCTGTTCGGGGCCGTGCTGCGGGAAGGCTTCTCGCGCTTTTTGGCGGAACTTCCCGACGAATGTACGGAAGTTTTCGAGCAGAAGGAGGAGCCCGAACGCTATGGCTACGGTCGTAATCGCCCTTACCGGCGAGCCGGGCGCTGGTAAATCCACGGCAGCGCAGTGGTTTCGCGTTCACGGCGCGGCGCTGCTGGACGCGGACGGGATCGTCCGCGGGCTCTGGGACGGCGGCGAGCTTCCCCAGAAGGCGCGCGCCCGCTGGGGAGAATCGGTGTTCGGCGCCGACGGGAAGATCGACAGAAAAGCCGTCTCGGCGCGGGTCTTCGCCGACGAAAAGGAATACCGCTGGCTCTGCCGCGCCACCCATCCCGTCGTTTTGGCCAGGATGAAGGCGGCTCTGCCGGAAGAAGGCATCGTCGTGGCCGAGATCCCCATGCTGTTCGAGGCGGGACGCCCCGACTGGGTGGACAAAGTGCTGTTCATGGCCGCGCCCCCGCGTCTCCGCGCGGAGCGCAACCGCTTCCGCGGGCTCGACGAGACCGAGCTAGCGCGGCGGGAACGGTTCTTTATGGACCGCGGGCGGCGCATGGCGCTGTCCGACTGGGTGGTCTGCAACGACGGTTCCGTGGAGAATCTGGAAGCGCAATTGGAAAAAATCTGGCGGGAAATCCAGGCTCTGCGATCCCGCCGCGAAGCACAAACTGACTGTTGAAAAGGTGAATCCGCATCATGAATCGATTCTTTGCCGAAGCCGGACGGGAATTTATTTCCCTGCTGCCGGCCGTGCCCGCGATCCTGTGGGCCATTTCGTTCCATGAGTTTTGCCATGGGTGGGCTGCGCTGCGCTGCGGCGATCCGACGGCGAAGGACGCCGGGCGCCTGACCCTGAACCCCATGGCTCATTTCGACCTGTGGGGAGCCCTGTGCATGTTTCTGTTCCACTTTGGCTGGGCGCGTCCCGTGCCGATCGACCCCTACAATTTCAGACGCCCGCGCCGCGACCTGTTCCTCGTCTCCGTCGCGGGCGTCGCGGGCAACACCCTCACCGCCGTCGCCGCCGGACTGGCGATCCGCGGGCTGGTCCGTTTTTTCCCCGCGGTTCTTTTCGGCAATTACGGCCTGCAGCAGGTGCTGATCGCCTTCGTGACGATCAACCTGAACTTCGCCGTCTTCAATCTGATCCCGGTGCCGCCGCTCGACGGTTCCAAACTGCTGGCCCTCGTCCTGCCGCGGACGGCCCGTCCCGCATTCGAGTGGCTCGATCGTTACAGCCTGCCGGTGCTGCTGGCCCTGATCTACCTCGGCGTCGTCGGGCGCCTGATGTCTCCGGCCGTCCGCTGGGGGCTGCGTCTGATCCTGGGTTAGACACAGGGCGGCGTGCTGCGGAAGGATCGGAGGCTGGTGATGGAAATTCTCGCTCGCTCTGCAGGGACCGCCGCGCTTTTCGCCGTCGGCTACGCGGGATTCCGCGGCGCAAAAAAGATGGGCTGGCCTGCCGCGGCCATGCTCGGTTCGCTGTTCCTGCTGGGGCTTCTCAACCTGACGGGCCTTAGACTGCCCTTTTATCAGGCGCCGGTATCCTTCGTTTCCAAGGTGCTGAGCGGCGTCATTCTTGGGCAGCGAATCGACCGCCATATGACGAGCGCGGTCAGAAAGATGCTTTTTCCCGTCTCGCTGGCGTCGTTTTGGATGGTCATGGCTTCCATTGCGACCGGTCTGCTGTTGTTCGTCCTCGCCGGCGGCAGACTTTCGCTGATGACCTGCTTGGCCTCGTCGTCGGCCGGCGGCATCGCGGAAATGTCGATCTTCGCCATGTCCGCCGGCGCCGACGTGGGCATCGTGGCTTTCTTTCAGTCCGTGCGGATCATCGTGCTTTACGCGACGCTGCCGTTTTCCACGGCCTGGCTGGCGCGCCGCGCGCCCGGCGCCGTCCTGCCGAAAGCGCCGGCGTCGGGCGCGCAAACAAGAGTCTCCTTTACGCCCGGCGAGATTGCCCGCTTCGCGGCCGTCACGGGCGCGCTGGCGCTGCTTTTCGAGGCGGCGCATTTTCCGTCGGCCTACATGATCGGGGCTATGTGCGGAGCCGGCGCCATGAATCTTCGTTCGGGGAAGGTGATGACCCTCCCGCCGTGGCTGCGCGGTGCCGCCCAGATCTGTCTGAGCATGACCATCAGCGTAGCCCTGTCGCCGCGCACGATTCACCTGGCGAGGGAACTCTTCTTCCCTCTGGCGTTTTCGGTGACGCTGATTCAGGCCCTTTCCTTCCTGCTCGCCTGGATCATGCACCGCCTTACCCGCTGGGACGTGATGACCGCCGTGCTTGCCACCTGTCCCGGCGGCCTCAGTCAAGTGATGTTCTTTGCGGAGGATCTGCGCGCCGATCCGTTGATCGTCGGCGTCTTTCACGCCGTGCGCATGATCTCCATCGTCGTCTGCGTGCCTCTGATCGCGCGGCTCTTTGCCTGATACTATTTCTCAATTAAAAGGCCGAGCATAAGGGCGCGGCGAGCGACTGAACTCCCTTGCCGCGCCCAGTAAACTATGTTAATGCGTTTTATCAAGAAAGAGTATGAGTTGTGTACGAAAAAAAATGACCTGTGCCGAAGCGACGGCAAAGGTCATTTTTTTATCTGCGTTCATGCCGGATTTTTCGATTCATCCTGATTTTCGACGATGCCTTTTCATTGAAAACCGGTATCAGAGAATCTCCACGACGGTGACTTCGAAGTTCAGTTCCTTGCCGGCCAGGGAATGGTTGGCGTCGAGCGTGACGGAACCGTCGTCTTTGACCGCGGCGACGGTGACGGGGCGGCGTCCCATCTGAAGCTGATCGCCGACGCGCGGCGTGTAGCCTTTGGGCATGCGGTTCGCTTCGACGGTGACGAGCATGTCGTCGCGGCGCCGGCCGTACGCTTCTTCGGGGGCGAGTTTCAGCGTTTTCGTTTCGCCGACGGTCATGCCCTCGACCCCCTTGTCGAAGCCGGCGATCATCTGTCCGGCGCCGACGGTAAACTCCAGCGGCGGTCGTTTGTTGAGCACGGAAGAATCGAAAACGGAACCGTCGTTCAACGTTCCTGTGTAATGTACGCGGATCTTGTCGCCTTTTCTCACGGTCTGAGGCATGGTTCATTCTCCCTTTTCGATTTTTTCGATGATTTTCATCAATTCTTCCCAGCGGTTTGTTGCGGCCTCGATCTCCGTGCCGGCGTCCGCGAGATCTTTCATGAGAGCCTGGACTTCGACGGAATCCGACAGCACTTCCGGCCGGCAAAGCTCTCGTTCGTCTTTCGCCTTGCGATTTTCCAGGTCGTCGATGCGTCCTTCCAACGCGGCGAGTTCGTCCGCGTAAACTTTTTTGCGGCGGTAGATTTCGTTGCGCCGCTGCGCTTCTTCGCGTTTTTTTTCGCGTTCGCCGCCGCGGCGTTTCGGATCGGGATCAACCGCCGGGACGTTGAGCGCGAGCGACGCCTGGCGCTGTTCGATAAAGCGGCTGTAATTGCCGGCGTAGTCGTGCAGGGTCCCGTCGCGCAGTTCCCAAACGCGCTGCGCGAGCTGGTTCAGGAAATAGCGGTCGTGCGAGACGATCAGCAGCGTGCCGTCGTAGGCGAGCAGCGCCTGCTGAAAGAGCTCGCGCGTGGTCATGTCGAGGTGGTTGGTCGGTTCGTCGAGGATCAGGAAGTTCGACGGGTTCATGAGGATCTTGACGAGGGAAAGGCGCGACTTCTCGCCGCCGGAAAGCACCTTGACGGACTTGTAAATGTCGTCGCCGCTGAACAGGAACGAGCCCAGCAGGGCGCGTTTGTCCGCCTCGGACATCTCCATGTTGAGCGGGCAGATCTCCTGCCAGACGGTGCGGTCGTAGTTCAGGTTTTCGGCGCTCTCCTGCGAGAAGAACGCGGGCAGCACGTGGTAGCCCGTTTCGCAGCTTCCGGAGGTGGGGCGCTCTTTGCCTGAAATGAGGCGCGAGAGCGTGGATTTGCCGGCGCCGTTCACGCCGACGAGGGCGATCTTCTGCCCGCGTTCGACGGTCGCGTTGAGGCGCTCAAAGACGCGGTGCGTTCCGTAGGCCATGCCGAGATCGGTCAGCGTCAGAACGATATGTCCGCTGGGCGGGCAGGGCGGGAATTTCAGCGTTATGCGGCGGGCCGCCGTCTCCGTCCGGATGATCTGGACCTTTTCAAGCGCCTTGACGCGGCTTTGCACCTGCGCGGCCTTTGTGGCTTTGTAGCGGAAGCGTTCGATGAATTCTTTCGTCCTGGCGATCTCCTCTTTTTGGCGGGCGGCGGCCTGCTCGAGCTGAGCTTTCTGTTCTTCCGAGGCGCGCAGATAATCGGAGAAGTTGCCCTTATAAATGCGGATCCTCCCGGAATGGAGCTCGGCGATGCATTTCATGATCTTGTCCATGAAGACGCGGTCATGGGAAATGGCTACGAGCGTGCCGCGATAGTCGGAAAGCCAGTTTTCCAGCCATTCCATGCTTTCCGTATCGAGGTGGTTGGTCGGTTCGTCGAGGAGCAGGATGTCGGGGCGCGAAAGCAGCAGCGCGGCCAGCGTGACGCGCATTTTCCAGCCGCCGGAGAACTCTCCGCAGGGTCTGGCGTCGTCGCCGTCGTGAAATCCCAGTCCGCGCAGTGCCTTGCGCGACAGCGCCTCAAAAGAATAGCCGCCGAGGTTCTCATAGGCGGCGGCCGCTTCATCGTGCAGCTTCATCAGACGGATATGTTCGCTCGCGGGCGCGGCGGCGAGTTCTTCGGAACATCGTTTGAGTTTCTTTTCCGCCGCCGTGATGCCGGTACGGTCTTTGAGGTACTGCATCAGCGTGACGTCGGGCAGCTCCGCCAGATCCTGGGGCAGGTATCCGACGGTTGCGGAAAGAGGGGAGAGATTGATGTCGCCGCTGTCGGCGCTCACTTGCCCGACCATGGCGCGCAGCAGCGTGGTTTTGCCGATGCCGTTGGGGCCGACGAGCCCCGTCCGGCTTCCGGTGTCGATCTGCCAGTTCAGGTTATCGAAAATTTTCCGCCCGCCGGCAAAGGTCAGATTGAGATCCCTGATCTGTATCATGGCGACGGGGATCCGCTTTTTTCCGCGGATTTCAGAATAAACCGGCGGCGGATTTCGTCGGCACGGATCTCAAGCTGCTTTTCCATATCCTGATTCAGCGCCTCGAGAGCGCGCCGGTGATCGTCGTTGAGCTGTTCGATCTGATAGTGGGCGCGGTTGAGTTCGTGCGTTTTGTCCTCGAGGACGCTTTTCAGGGCTTCCATCTGCGACTGGTATTGCTGCCCCGTTTGCAGCTGGATCAGCGACAGCTTGCGCTCGTACTCGCGCTGCTGGTCGGCGAAGCGGCGCTCCTGTTCGGAAGCGGCCGCTTCGTGGCGGGCCAGATCGTTCTGCAGTTTTTCCAGCTGCTGCTTCTGTTCGCGCTTGCAGCGCGCCAGATCTTCCAGCGCCGCGTTTTTTTCGCGCTCGGCGATGCTGCCCAGGGACTGAGTCCGGGCGATGGTCTCGGCGGCGCTGCGGGCACGGTCTTCCGCGATTTGAATGTTTTCGCGCAGGGTCACTTTCTCCTGCTCGTATTTCAAGGTCAGAGCGTCGATTTCCGTTTTGTGCGCGCGGGCGGCTTTGGCCGCTTCGATATTCAGTTCTTCGATATGGGTCCGAAGGTGGGCGTTTTCTTCTTTCGCGGTGCGCAACTGGCTTTCGGCTTCTTCAATGCGGCGGGCGTCGACGCGGTAAACGGAGAGCTGTTCCCTGATCTGTTTTATTTCGAGCTTCAGCGAGGCTTCGCTGCGGCGAGCTTCGGAAAGCTCCATCTGGGCGTTCATAAGATTTTTTCGGAGCGCTTCCAGTTCGTTCTCCCTTTCGTCAAGCCGCTTGCGGAGCAAAAACCTCTCGCGCCCGCTCTGTTCTTGTTCGTTGATCAGGAGATCTTTCTGGCGTACGGCGATCTGAAATATCTGCTTGCCGAACGCTTCAAGCTGAGCGAGGGCCCGGCGAAACGTTTCTTCGTCAGGGATGGGATCAACGGCACTTTTGTCAATTTGTTCCTGCATACGACTGGCCTTCCTGTTGAGAGATGGATGGTATTGTGTTTTTCGCTTTATCGTTCGCGGTCTTTTTTGAAGCGGGAAAAACTGGCGAATTTTCGCGGACGCGGTTTGGAAACGGGCGGCTCGTTGCGGGGCGGCCTGTTCTCGTGGTGAAAATCCCTTTCCCGGGGCCGGTCTTCGTCGAACCGCCGTTTGCCGGGGAACCGCCGTTCCTGAGCGTCCCGTCCGGCGTGAAAGTCACGGCCGGTATGGCCCCGGCGGTTGTCGCCGGGGCGCTCCGAACGCTCAGCGTGCGGAACTCGTTCATCGCCGAAACCTCGCTCGTAAGAGCTGCGACGTTCCCTGTCGTCAGGCGCATAGGGGCGTCTGGAAGCGTCGGAGAAACGGGGACGCCGCTCCTGATCGTCCGGACGCCAATTCCGCGAAGGCGAGTCGGAGCGTCTCTGATATTCGGGATCTTTGTCGCGGAAATTTTCTCGGAACGGACGCGGATCGCGCGGCTGTTCGAAGGCGCGGAGTTCGTCGCGTTCCCTGGAGCCGGGGCGGTCGAAGGGACGCCATTCCGAACGGCGGGATCTTTCTTCGGGCGCCGTTTCGCGAAAGCGGCGCGATTCCGAAAATTCCTCGCGGGGCCCTCTGCCGTAGAAGCTCTGACGGTATTCTTCGCGAGGGCCGTCGCTGCGGCGGAATGCCCGCTGACCGTCGCGATCGTTTTCGAACGGCCGGTCTTCGTCCCGGCGGAAGGAGCGGCGCTCTTCCGAAAAATGCGGCCGGCCGGCGGAATCCCGGCGCTCTCCAAAATCTCTCTCTTCCCGACGCGTCTCCCGGGGACGGTCCGGACGCTGGAAAGGGCGTCTCTCGCGGTGCCGGTCTTCGAAGGAGGGGCGACGATCTTTTTTGAAACCGGAACTGTCGCCTCTGCCTGCGCCTTCTTCCGCCTGTTGGGCTGTTTGTCGTCTGCGGGGATCTCTCCAGCCGCAGAACTCTTTGTCATCGGTGGGGCCGGTTTTGATCGTCATGTCTTCAGTTTTCTCCTCCTTGAATTTCTGCCGCTCCGCTTGGGAGATCTCGTATCTGCGGCTGCGCGCCGCTTCCATCTGCCTGACGATGTCCTCGTCGGTGGGCTTTTTGAATCCCAGCGCTTCGGCAGCCGCGCTCCCGGCGGCGAAGCCGGTGCTCCAGCATTCCTGAAGGTTGTAGCCGCCGGTCGGCCCGTCGACGTCGATCATTTCGCCGGCGAAGTAAAGGTTGGGAACGATCTTCGAGGCCATGGTTTCCGGCTCGATCTCGTCGGTGCTCACGCCGCCGCTGGTGATGATGGCGTGTCTGAATCCCAGAAGCTCCACGGGCGTGACGACGAAATCCTTGATTGTGTTTCTGAGCGCGAGCCGCTCTTCGGCCGTGGTCTCGCCGCAGGGTTTCCCCATGTCGAGCGCGGCCGTTTTGAGCGTTTCGGGGATGATCTGGGCGGGCAGCATTTTTCTGAGCGCAAAACGCAGCGCGTCGCCGCCGAATTCCTGGAAATCGCGTTCGATGCGGGCGTCGAGACGTTCCGGTTCGAGCGCCGGTTTGAGGTCGATATGAACGGTTGTGCGGCCCGTCTTGCACAGGCAGTTTCCCACGCTGGCGGCCAGGTCCATGACGATGGCGCCGGAAATGCCGAACGGCGTGAAGTCCATTTCCCCGAAGCGTTCGTCCGCGGTTTCACCGTTGTGGCGAACCGTGACGCGCACGTTTTTGAGCTTCAAGCCGGACAGCTGCTCGTCGAAGCGTTCCGCGATCTTGATCGGGCACAGCGCCGGCGTCGTTTCGACGATCTCGTGCCCGGCCTTGCGGGCCCAGCGGTAACCGTCGCCGGTGGAGCCGGTGTGGGGAAAAGAAAGCCCTCCGGTCGCGAGGATGAAGGCGCGCCCTTCGATCTCCTCGCGTCCCGTTGTGACGCGGCGGACTTTGCCGCCGAGGATGTCGAGAGAGCGAACTTCTATTCCGCGCAGCACCTGGACGCCGCCGTCCTTCAGCGCCGTCCACAGCGCGTTGACGACCGACGAGGCGTCCTGCCCCTCGCGAGGATAGAGACGACGCCCGCGTTCGTGCGTCGACACCACGCCGCGGCGCAGAAAAAACGCGGCGGTTTCTTTGGCGCCGAACGTGCGAAGCGCCGGCAATAAAAATTCCCCGCCGCGGCGATAATCTTTCGATAAAAGTTCCGGATCTTCCTGATCGTGGGCAAAATTGCAGCGTCCCCGGCCGGTGATCATCAATTTGCGCCCCAGCTCGCGGTTCTTTTCGAGCAGAACCGTGCGGGCGCCGTATTGAGCGGCGCGGGCCGCCGCCATCATTCCAGCCGGACCGCCGCCGACAACGACAACGTCAAATGTGCTCATCGACAAATCTCCTTCGGCTTTTTGCGCCTAGATACCTGAATGTCTTATACTATCACGACAATCCTCTTTTGTGTGCGGTATAATATGAATGATTCAATCCAATTCCGCGAAGCTGCTTTTTTGGACGAAGACTTTTCGGAATGTACTTGAGGAGGTTTTCTGCATGAAAAAAACGGCGCTTTTTATTATCGACGTTCAGAATGACTTCTGTGAAAACGGCGCTTTGGCGGTTCCGGACGGCACTGCGGTCGTCCCGGTCTGCAACCGGTTGATCCAGATGGCCGCCGAACGCGGCTGCCCGGTGTTGGCCAGCCGCGACTGGCATCCTGCCAATCACTGCAGTTTCAAGGACTTCGGCGGTCCCTGGCCGATGCACTGCGTGGCCGGACAAAACGGGGCGGAATTTCACCCCGATCTGCAGCTGCCGGTGGACGTGATGGTCTTTAACAAGGGGACGGACGCGAACGCCGAAGCCTATTCGGCTTTTGACGGCACGCAGGCGGCCGGCGTGCTTCATGACGCGGGCATCGAGCGTCTGATCATCTGCGGGCTGGCGACGGATTATTGCGTCAAGGCGAGCGTCCTCGACGCGCTGCAGGCGGGATTCGACGTGCTGGTGGTCAGCGACGGCTGCCGCGCCGTCAACGTGAACCCGGACGACGGCGAAAAGGCTTTCGCCGAGATGGAAGCGGCCGGAGCGGCGGTTCTGCCTCTCGCCAAGGTCGAATTCTGATGTTTCCGAGCCGGCCGAGCGCCTGAGGAAGCGTGAAATGTGCAAAAAACTTCTCGGTCTCGTCGTGGCGGCCGCCGTTTTTCTGGGCATGCGCGGACGGCTTCCGGCGGCCGTTCAGAAATACGAAAAAGACGCGATCGCGTACGACGAAACGGTGCTCTTTCAGGACGCCGAAACTCGCCGGCGCTTCCTCGACGAAATCGAATCGTCGTTCCTTAAGGATTACGACGCGCTCTGGCAGCGCGAGGGGATGAGCGACAAGCTGACGGCGGCGGCGGACCGTGTCTTTGCGGACAACTTGTCGGGCGGCAGGCTGACGGGCGCTCTTCAGGTCGCCATGGATCTGGACGGCGTTGCCCAGAGGCTTCAGGACAAAATTCCCGAGGCGTTCCGCGGCGATTACGACCGTTTCCTTGCGATCACGGAAGACTCTTTCACCGACACGTATCTGGATCGCCTTTCGGCGTACGATCAGGCGCTGCTGGCCTCGCGGGTGGGGGCGCTCGTCAACGCCCCGTCGGTGCGGCTTTTTTTCGAAGAACAGGTGCGCCGCGCCGCCGCTCAGAACCGCGCCGTCCTCGGCGAATCCCTGACGAAGAAGATCCGAGGGCGCCCCGAGCTTTCCCTGGCCGGTTCCACCGCTTTTCTGGGCGTAATGCTGGGGCGCAAGCTCCTGCGCCGTACCTTGGGGAGAAAAGCGCTGTCCGTTTTCGGCAAGGGGCTGGGCCGAAAAGTTCTCATGGCCGCCGCCGGAGTCGGCGCGCTGTTCACGTTGGGCTGGGCTCTTTATGACGTCGGTTCCTTTGCGGTGGAAGTCTGGGAATCGCCGGCCAAACTTCGCGCGGCTCTGATCGTCCGCTACGACGATTATTACCGGACGGAAGCTCCCCAAATTTACTGGCGGACGCTGAGAAAGGGCGTCCGCTCCGAACTCGAGGAAATTCAGGGGCGCATGGCCCGCCGCGACGAAGACACGAAGGCCATTCTTGCCTCTTCGACGTTCCGCCGCATGACCGAGCGCATGTCCGAAGCCGAACAGAAGAATTTTATCGACCGTCTGATCAGCGTCAGGCCGCTCAACGATTCCTTGAGCTACAGTTCGATCGTGGAGAATTTCGGCCGAATTCTCGTCGAGAGCGAAGCGGAAGACATCGCCGCTTTCAGAGAGATTCTGGCGCAGGGGGACACGCTGCTGGCCCGTCAGTGGTTTGCCGTCGCCGGGAAAGAATATTTTTCTCTTTTCCGAAATCTGCCCCGGCTCGTCTGGGACAAATACCTTCCCAATGCGGCTTCGCTGCAAACGCTCGGATGGCTCGCGCTTCGCCCCAGAGCGGTGCGGGAAGCGGCGGCGCAGCTTCCCGCCGAGAGCGTGCAGTGGGTCATGAACGAAGTGCCGCCGGCGCAGGCGGAACGTTTTTTCGCCGACGGAAAAACGCCCGGCGAGATCGCTCGGGAGATCGAGCGGATGAAATCCCTGCCCAAGGCGGCGCGCGTTCCATGGCAGAGCGGCGCGGCCTATCTGCTGCACCGGGCGGAAAACTATCTGCTTTACGCGGGGATCGCGCTGGCGCTGCTGGGCGCTGCCCGGCTCTGGCAAAAATATCTGCGCTGACGGCGCGCCGGCTTATCGGGGAGAGATGACGGACGATGGATAAAAAAGAGATCGCTCTTTCCACGGGGGCCGTCCCCCCGCCGGGCGTCGCGGAGCTCGGGCTGGTGACCGGCAGCTGCGTGATCAGCACCTCGATCCTGGGCGATGCCCTGGCCACCCTCAGGAACATGTCGGTGGGCGGCGAGCTGAAACAATACACCGAGCTGCTGCGGATGAGCACCGAAAAAGCCATCGCGCGGCTCGGTGAAAAAGCTTGCGAGAGAGGGGCCGACGGGGTTTACGCGATCCAGTTCATGGCGCCTCAGGTCGCCGGCGGCGCCGCCGAAGTCGTTGCAGTCGGCACCGCTTATAAATTCAATGACAAATAACGAAGAGGCCGTCTCGCCGGTTCGGGGAGACGGCCTCTTCACTGCCGGATTTATTTGACCGCGCTTTTTTCGCGGGCGTTTTTTTTGCCGAGTTCCATGCGCAGAGAGATCCTGCGCCGCTTGACGTCCACGTCGAGGACGTAGACTTCCACCGCCATGCCGGGATGAAGCACGCTGGAAATGTCCTTCACGTAACGCCCCATCTGGCTGACGTGGACGAGCCCGTCCTGATGCACGCCGATGTTGACGAACGCGCCGAAGGCCGTGACGTTGGAGACGATGCCCGGCAGTTTCATGCCCGGCTCGAGGTCGGTCAGTTCGCGCACGTTGGGATCGAAGGAAAAGATCTCCAACGCGCTGCGGGGGTCGCGCCCGGGCTTTTCCAGTTCGGAGAGGATGTCCTCGAGCGTGGGCAGGCCGACCTCGTCGGTGACGTAGCGATTCAAGTCGATTTTGCCGCGCAGGTCTTTGGCGGCGATCAGGTCGGCGACGGTGCAGTTCTGATCCGCGGCGATAGCGTCGACGATGCCGTAATTTTCGGGATGGACCGCGCTGGCGTCGAGAGGATTCTCGGCGCCGCGGATGCGCAAAAAGCCGGCGGCCTGCTGATAAGCTTTGGGCCCCAGACGGGGAACTTTCAGCACGTCCTGGCGCCGCCTGAAGGGCCCCTCGCTTTCGCGGAATTTCACGACGTTGTCGGCCAGCGACGGCGTCAGCCCGGAAACGTAGGACAGCAGTTTGGCGCTGGCGGTGTTCAGATCGACGCCGACGGCGTTGACGCATGAGATGACGGTGTCGTCCAGGGCGTTTTTGAGTTGCTTTTGATCGACGTCATGCTGATACTGGCCGACGCCGATCGATTTGGGATCGATCTTCACGAGTTCCGCCAGCGGATCCATGAGGCGCCGTCCGATCGAAACCGCGCCGCGAACCGTCACGTCCTGATCGGGAAATTCCTTGCGGGCCAGTTCCGAAGCCGAATAGACTGAGGCGCCGCTTTCGCTGACGACGATAATGGGGATGTCCAGGTCAAGACCGCGCAGGAACTCTTCCGTTTCCCGGCTGGCCGTGCCGTTGCCGACGGCGACCGCGTCGGGCTTGAACCGCGCTACCAGCGCGCGGATGGTTGCGCCGGCCTGGACGTACTGGGCGTCGGAGCGCTGGATGAAAATGACCGTGTGGTGCAGCAGATCGCCTTTGGAGTCGAGGCAGACGACCTTGCAGCCCGTCCTGACCCCCGGGTCGATGGCCACGAGGGGACGGGCGCCGAAAGGCGAAGCCATCAGCAGCTCGCGGAGATTGCGGGCGAAAATGGCGATGGCGTCGGCGTCGGCGCGTTTTTTCAGCGTGCTGCGGGCTTCCGTTTCCATGGAAGGCGCCAGCAGGCGGCGATAGCCGTCGGTGACGGCCGCTTCGACTTGCCGGGAATCTTCGCCGCTTCCCGTGACGTAACGCGCGTAAAGTTTTTCCAGCGCCAGCTTTTCCTCGGGGCGGATCGAAAAGGAGAGGTAGCCTTCCTTCTCTCCGCGCATCACCGCCAGCAGGCGATGGGAAGGAACGCGCAGGAGCGGCTCTTTCCAGTCGAAATAATCGGCGTACGTCGCCGCTTCCGGTTCCTCTTTCTTTTTTTCGACGACCGAGGAGGTGCAGACGCCGAAGCGGACAAAGATCACGCGCATGTCCTGACGGACCGACGGATTTTCGCTGACGTTTTCGGCGATGATGTCGCGCGCGCCGGCCAGAGCGGCGTCGGCGTCGGCGATTCCTTTTTTCTCGTTCACGTAGCTTGCGGCCAGTTCCCGCGGGTCGCGTCCCTTTTGTTCCAGCAGAGCGTCGGCCAGCGGCTGGAGCCCTGCTTCACGGGCGACCAGCGCGCGCGTCCGGCGCTTGGGACGGAAAGGAAGATAGGCGTCTTCCAGCGCGGTCACCGTCGCAGCGGCATCGATCGTCTTTTTCAGATCTTCCGTAAGGATGCCGCGCTCGGTCAGCGACCCCAGAATCGCCTCGCGCCGTTTTTCGAGTTCTTCGATTCGGGCCAGCCCGTCGCGGATCGCGGTGATCGCGACTTCGTCGAGGGAACCGGTTTTCTCCTTGCGATAGCGGGCAATGAAAGGGACTGTGCACCCTTCCGCGAGAAGTTCGGCGACGGCGCCGACGCCGCTGACGGGAAGTTTCAATTCCTGGGCGATACGCCCTGTGTAATCGGCCATAAATGAAGAACTCCTTTCGATGTGCTGTGCGGAACTGCCAAAGCCACCGCATATCTTACCTAAAGGCGGCTTCGATGTCCATGCCTCGGGAACAAAAAAATAAGCCCCGCGCCAAACGGGGCTTTGAGAGAAGATTTCGTTAAATCGCGGAAGACGCTTTTTTATCGGCGAAAACCTTCTGACAAAAGATGTACAACACGAAAATCGCCGCCGTTCCGCCGAGAGAAACCAGAGAACTCTTCCACATGGATGCCAGTCCGAAGGCCGCGAAAAGGACGCGGCTCCACATCGGGATTCTGCCGCCGCAATAGCCGGTAAAACTGAAACCGATGCCGAACACCAGCGCGACGCCGCTGACGATGGAGATGACGTTGTGCGTCCAGTCGAGTTGGAGCAGCAGACCGCCGTCGTAACAGAACGCAAAAGGAATGACGAAGGCCAGAAATCCCAGCCGGCAGGCGGCCCATCCCGTCTTGTTGGGCGAATCCTCGGCGATGGACGCCGCGGCGTACGCGGCAAGGGCGACGGGAGGCGTGATGTTGGAGATGATCGCATAATAGAACACGAACATGTGGGCGGCGATGCTGTTGAAGTGAAGCTGACCGAGCGCCGGAACGCTCAATGACGCCGCGAGAATGTAGGCGCTCGTCGTCGGCAGCCCCATGCCGAGGATCAGACAGACCACGGCGATCAGCAGCAGCGTGAGCACGGGAATGCCGTGGGACACCGAAAGGACCGCGCTGACGATTTTCGGGCCAATGCCGGAAAGAGCCACGGCTCCGAGAACGAAGCCGGCCGAAGCGCAGGCGGTGCAGACCACGGGGATTCCTTTGGCGCCGTCGTGAATGGCGCGCAGGATGCCCTTTGGCCCCATGCGGCGCTTGGGATTGGGCAGCGAAACGCCCCAGGCCAAAACGATGCCGGCGATGGCGGCATACATGGGCGTGTAGCCGTCGAGGAGCAGATAGACGAGAAGAATTATGGGCGACATCATGTAGGCGCGTTTCAGCACGCTCTTTTTCTCAGGCAGCTCTTCGGGCGGCAGCCCCCTGAGCCCGTCGCGCTTGGCGGTCAGGTGGACCATGACGAGGACGGCGGCGTAGTAGAGCAGCGCCGGAAGAATCGCGGCGACGACGATCCGGCTGAACGGAACGTTGAGGAACGAAGCCATCACGAAAGCTCCGGCTCCCATGACCGGCGGCATGATCTGCCCGCCGGAACTTGCCACGGCCTCGACTGCGCCCGAGAAGTAAGGCTTGTAGCCGATGCGCTTCATGAGAGGAATGGTGAACGTCCCCGTGCCGTACACGTTGGCGACGGCGGAACCGGAGATCGAACCGAAAAGACAGGAACTGACGACCGCGATTTTGGCGGGACCGCCGGCCTGAGTTCCCGTGAAGGCCTGAGCGAATTCCATGAAATACTCGCCGACGCCGCTGTTCTCGAGAAAGCCGCCGAAGATCAGGAAGATCATGACCAGCGTCGCCGAAACGCCCAGCGAAGACGAGTAAATGCCCTCGTCGGTCAGGTACATCTCCTCGATCAAAAGTTTGAAAGCGCCCGAGAACCAATCGCAGAAATTGGCGAGCGAGAAGTTGCCCAGCGTCCCGCTCTGCGTGGCGATGTCGGTCATCATGTAATACATGCAGTAGCCCATAAAAGCGAGCGAGACGAGAATGATGGGAAGCCCCACGGCGCGGCGGGTCGCCTCAATCAAAGCGAGGACGACGATCGTGCCGAGAATCAGCTGGATCGCCGTAATCTCGTCGACGCCGATCATGCGCTCGACGATCATGTTGTAGTTGAGCATGATATAGATGCCGGGCACGGCGGAAACAACAGCGAAACACCAGTCGTACCACGGCACGGCCGTCTGGGACTGCGCCGATTTTTTGTTTTCGAACATGGGATAGACGACGAAGACCATCGGCAGGACCCATGTGAGGTGAATCGCTCTTTGAAGGTACGCTTCGAAGGCTCCGAAAACTGCGGTATAAAGGTGAAAGATCCCCATGGCCAGTACATAAAGCCACAGACCTTTCGCAACGATTCCATCGAGTTTCCTTTTTGTCATCGACCATCATCCTTTTTTGTCAGCTGCGCGATCTCGTCACGCTACGAGCAAGGAATCTCAGGAAGTACAGAAGAAGGCAGGCCTGGAGCCTGCCTTCTTGGGGATTTCCCCGTTCGCGCTTCGATATTTTTTTGAGACGATTTGCGGCGCGCCCCCAAGCGGAGCCCCGTATCCTTATTGGATTTTGCCGCTGGCCTCGTTCCAGAACTTCACGGCGCCGGGATGAGACTCGAGCCCCTTGGCGGGAACGGCCGTCTTGGGATCGAGCTCGGCGATATCCTTCACGCCCTTGGCCAGCATTTCCACGTTGTTGTACATGGATTTGCAGAGATCGTAAACGACCTGATCGTCGAGATCGCCGCGCACCACGATACTTGTGTAGTCGCCGACGACTTTGACGGGCTCGGCGCCGGCGGGAACGGACTTGTAAATGCCGGGGTCGATCAGGAAGGTGACGGTGCCGATCGCTTCGCCCACTTTGTCCAGAGCTTCCTGGCTCATGCCGAGCAGGATGACGTCGGTGGTGCTTTCGATCTGCATGACGATCGCGGCGACTTTGCCGACGGAGAAGGCGAACACGTCAAGGTGGTTGTCCGCGATCAGATCCGCGCCGCCCGAATAGGAGGCGTACTCCACCGTGCCGCCCCATTCCTTGAAGGCTTTGCGGTAGTCGATGCCGAATCCGGACTCGAAAACGTTCTTGACGACGAATTCGGATCCCGTGCCCGTCTTCAGCGTGGCAAAACGGAAGGCGAGCTTCTTGTTGACCAGATCGTCGACGGTCTTGATGCCGTTCTTCTCGGCAAAGTCCTTGCGGGCGATGAAGTAGGTGTATTGAGTGTACAGGTTGGCAAGGAGCTTGGCGTTGTCGCTTTTCGTTTTGAACGTGCCGAGGTCGGTGCCCTTCTGAGCCACGGCAATCATGGAAGTGTTGGAGAAGCCGAGATCGCCCTTTCTCATGTGCGCGTTGATGATGTTGGCGACCGCGCCGCCCGTGACGCTGGTGGTGGGCATGACTTCCTTGCTCCAGAGATCGGCCAGTTCTCCGCCGAGAGCGAACCAGTTGCCGCCCGGAGGCCCTGCCATAAACTTGAGCTGCGACGGCGTGTCAGCTCCGGCAGCGCTCCCCCAAAGTGCGGAAAGAACGACACACAACGCCAATATTTTTTTCATTCACACAGACCTCCTCGTTGTATTTTTATTCATACGGGGATCCTCTGATTTACTCAGCGTGGAAAGCGATGGATCCGCGAACGTCCCTCCTGCGCAATGCGCAGATCTCCGTACTTTCCGAAGTATACTAGCGCTCTGGGATTTGTGTCAAGAAGCAATTTTTCAATATGTATTTTTGTTTTTCGTTCAGGAAGCTCGGAGTGGCAATTATTCCGGCAAGCGAAAAAACTCCACGGATGATACAATGAAGGGCGTTTGAAACGGCGGCATAAATTCGGCGTTCTATCGCTGATGAGAAAAGGAGGCGAGGCCCTTTGCTGCGGGGCATTGTATTTGATTTCGATCTGACGCTGGTCGACAGCACCGGAGGGATTTGCGCGAACTTGAACGCTCTGGCCGCAGAGAAAAAACTGCGCCGCCTGCAGCCTGCCGAGGTGCGCCGGACGATCGGCTGGGCGTTGGCCGACGCGATGCGGTCTTTCTGGGGAGACGGCCCCGTAGAAGAGGAATGGCTGCCGCGCTATCGTTTGTTTTTTGAGGAACGAAATTACGCCGGCGTCGTGCCTTTTCCGGAAACCGTTCCGGCTCTCAGGAAATTGCGCTCGCGCGGCGCGTTGCTGGGGATTGCGACCAACCGTCTGACCCCGTTGGGAATCGTGCGGGCGGCGGGTCTGGAGACGCTCTGTCCGATCATTGTCGGGATCGACGGATTCAGCCCCAAACCCGATCCGGCAATCGTTCTGGAGGCGCTGCGGCGAATGGGACTGAAAGCCGATGAAGGGGTTTACGTCGGCGATACGGATATCGACATGAAAACGGCGGTCAATGCCGGAGTCGCCAGCGTCGGCGTGACGACCGGCAATCATGGCGCGGCGGCACTGAAGGGAAGCGGCGCTGCGCATGTCATCGAGAATCTCAGCGAGCTGCCGGATCTGTGGGAGGAGATAAGATGAGTCGGAGAAGCGCCAATCCTTTTGTGGGACGGAGGAGAGAAGAATCCGTCGGCTGGAGGCCGTGGAACGCGGAAACGCTTCGGCGCGCCGCGTCTCTGGACCGTCCGCTCTGTCTGTGTCTGATCAACAACGGCAGCCGCTGGAGCCACATGATGAAGGCCAATTTCGAAGAGCCCGAGATCATCGGAATGCTCAACAACGACTTCATTCCCGTGCTGGCCGACAGCGACGACGTGCCTCATCTCGCGCTGGCCGCCCGCGCCATGGCGCAGATCATGCTCGGCCGCGCCGGCTGGCCGCTGTTCATTTTCATGACGCCGGGAAAAAAACCGATCTTTGCCTGTTCGTACCTGCCCAAACAAAGCGAGACCCCCGAAAACCCCGGACTGCTCGAGGTCCTGCGGCGCATCAAATGGCTGTGGCTGATGAAACGGCCGCAGATCGACGAAGCATCCGCAAGCTACGGCGCTCAGCTCGAAGAAGCGCTTTCGCCGTATACGGCGCCGCTCCAAGAGGGGCTCGAGGCGCGGGCCGTCGAGCAGCTGCTTGAGGAAATGGACCTCCAAAACGGCGGCTGGGGGACGGCGCCCAAATTTCCCCAGGCCCCGAAACTGCTTCTGTGTTCCTACCTCGGGCGGAAAAACGAAACGCTCCGCGCCCATTTTGACCGTTCCTTGGCGGCGCTGTTCGGGGAAGGCCTGTACGATCATCTTGCTGCCGGCTTTCACGACTACTGTTGCGATCGGCAATGGCAGATCCCTTATCTGGGCAAGCACCTTGCCCAGAACGCGGCCGTTCTGGACGTGTTTGTCGAGGCATTGAAGGAAGCTCCCAATCCCGTCTACCGTGAAGTCGTCGAGGACAGCATCGCTTTGCTGAGGCGCACCTTGAGCGAAGAAAACGGGCTGCTGTGTTCCGGGGACGACGTTCGCGACATGGATACCATCGATCGCTACTATTTATGGAGCAAAGATGAAATCGACGGGCTTCTTCGCGAAGATTCGGACGCCTTTTGCCGCGTCTATGGAGTCACTTTCGAAGGAAATTACAGCGATCCGCTGACGCAGAAAAAGACCGGTAGAAATGTTTTGCGTCTTGCGGCAATGCCTGGAAGCGACGAAAATACTTTTGGCATTTGGGAAAAAAACGAGAGCGCGCGGAGGATCCTGCGGGAACGCCGGTCGCGTCGCAAGAGCCCGGAAAAGGACACGCGCATTTCGGTGAGGGCCAACGCCTGTTTTGCTGCCGTGCTTGCGCAGGCCTCCGACGTCTTGGAACGGAAAGAGTATCAGGTGCAGGCCGAGGAGATCATGAAGACCCTGTCGACCGCGGCGGTTTCACGGAACGACCTTTGCCATACGCTTTCCGGCGGCCTTGGCGACGGCGAAGGCGGGCTGGAAGATTATGCGTCGTTCATATGGGCAAGTCTGAAGCTGTATCGGGCATCGGGCTCCGCGTCATGGCTTGAGGCCGCCGAAACGTGGAGCGCAAGGGCCGATGAACTTTTTGGGATTCGCGGGGCAATGCGCCTTGTCCGGGAGGGAACTCTCGAGATCCTGCCGGTGTGGGATGCCGGCGACGATTTTCTGCCCTCGGGAAACGGCATGATGGTGAATAATCTGCTCGAACTTTATCGCGCCACCGCAGACGAACGATGGCTGACGCGCGCGCAGAGCATTGTCGACGCTTTTGGCGGAGCGCTCAACGAATATCCGGCGGCGTGCGCCTCGCTCACGCTGGGGGCTCTGAGACTGAAGGATCTGCTCCGAACCGGAGAGAAAGCGATCTATAAGAGCCCCGTTTCATGAACGCTTTGCCGTGAAGGGCACCTCAAAAATGGCGTTCGGCAGCGTTTTCCCCAATGTTTTCGGCACACCCTTGGAGACATGCCGAACGAATTTCTGCCGGCGGAAGCGCAGAAATCTTTTCTGTGGTAGAATACTCAGCGTCGCCCCTCCATACGCCGATGACAAAAACAGAAACGGCACGCTATGTGCGCATATGAAAATAGAGGAGTTCCCGGTTTCCGTCTCTTTCGGACAGAGGCCGGGATTCTTTCGTTTTTGCGTATTTAGTGTTTTTTGTGCTTGAGGCGATACTATTTCTAGTGGCGTTTTTTATCGGGACGAGGTAGAATGATTGTGCCGTTTCGTAAAAGATCCGCACAGAGGATCCACTTTTAAAAATTCCACAGAACGGGAGACCTGCCCATGTATAAATCGATGAAAGAGCGCTTTCGGGATTCGCTGGATATGGGGCTGCTTGAAAACCCTCTGGTGCCGCGCCAGTCGGAGAACGCGCGCTGGCTTTTGGAGCAGCGTTATTACGCCGACCGCTACGACCCGGAAACGGGCGGGCTGCGCAAGGAGCGCAGTTTCGAGGAGTTCGCGCGCCGCGTCTCGCGCATCGTCTGCACGGCCGAGAGTCTGTACCGCGGGGCCGACGACATCGAGTGGATCCGTCGGCTGGAAAAAAATCTTTTCGCCGATCTCGTGGAGGGACGCTTCATTTTCAACTCGCCGTGCCTTTTCGCTTCCGGCGCGGGCATGACCCGCGTGCCGGAGCTGGCGGAGCTGATCTACCGCTCGCCCGACGAGATGGAGCTGGCGGACTACCGACGCCTTTACGACAACAAGACGGACAATCAGCAGCTCTTCGCCTGCTTTGTGATCGACATCCCCGACAGCATCGAGGGCATCTTCGAATCGGTGCGTGACGCCGCCGTCATCAGCAAGTACGGCGGCGGCGTGGGCGGCAACTTCGGCCATCTGCGCGAGCGCGGCGCCGACATCAAGGGCGGCACCGGCGGCAAGGCGTCGGGCCCCGTCTCGTTCATGGAGACATGGAACACCATGGGCTGCGTCGTGGTGCAGGGCGGCCGTCGCCGCGCGGCGCTGATGGGGATGCTGCCCGACGACCATCCCGACATCGAGCAGTTCATGGACGCCAAGACGGAAGAGGGCAAACTGTCGTATTTCAACATCTCTGTCTGCGTGTCCGACGAGCTGGTCAGCGCCGCGCGCGAGAAACGCTCCTTCGCGCTCCGCTCCCGCGCCAACGGCAAGGTAGCGCGCACGGTACAGGGCGACGAGCTGTGGAACAAACTGTGCCAGAACGCCTGGCGCCGCGGCGATCCCGGCGTGTTCTTCATCGACCGCGCCAACGCCGACAATCTGCTCAAGCTCTCGGGGGACTTCGACATCGAATCCACCAACCCCTGCGGCGAGCAGCCGCTGCCGACGTACACGAGCTGCAATCTCGGCTCTGTCAATTTGGTCAAATTCGTCCGCCCCGACGAGACGGGACGCCGAAGTTTCGACATGGAAGGTTTCATGGACCAGGTGTACCGGTCCATCTACTACCTCGATCTCGTCATCGACGCCACCAGCTACCCGCTGCCGCGCATCGGCGAGCGCACCAAGCGCATCCGCCCCGTGGGGCTGGGGCTGATGGGGCTGGCCGATGCGGCGATTTTGAGCGGCGACGTCTACGGCTCCGACTCGTTCAAAAGTTTCTGCGATTCTCTGGGCGCTCATATGTCCGGTGCGGCGCTGATGGCAACGGTCGATGCGGTCGCGCACATGGGCAAGGATCCTTTTTCCGAGAGTTTCGCCGTGGCGAAGCTGTTCGAGGGAGAGCATCGCGTCCACGGCGGCGAGCTCTTCGCGCGCCAGTGGATCAAGGAGATGGATCTGAACTCCTACCGCGAGTTTGTCGCCCAGATGCGGTCGCACGGCCAGGTGCCCTACACTCTGCTGAACACGTTGGAGGTCCTGCCGGAGGTGCTTGGCGCCGACGCGCTGCCCGAGCTGAAACGGCTGATGACGGCGCTGCTGGAAGGGCAGCTGCGCAACAGCCGGCGCCTTTCCATCGCGCCGACCGGTTCGATCTCGATGATCTTCGACAGCTCGGCGGGCATCGAGCCGAACTTTGCCTGGCGCTGGAGCCGCAAGGTGATGAAGTCCGACGGCGACGGCTGGGAAGTGCGCGAGTATTTCCACCCGTTGATCACGCAGAAGGAAGCGGACGAACTGCGCGGTTCGGGCGTCATTTCCGATCCGCGCTACGTGACGGCTTACGACATTTCGCCGGAGCAGCACGTGGACGTGACGGGCATCTTCGCGCGCTACGTGGACAGCGGCATCAGCAAGACCGTCAACCTGCCTTCGTCGGCCACCGTGGACGACGTGCGCAACGTGTACGAGACCTGTTACGACATGGGCTGCAAGGGCATCACGATCTACCGCGACGGCTCGCGTGACAACCAGCCCATCGAGACGAAGAAAGAGGGCGAAACTAAGAGCGAAGCGCCGGCCACGGTGACGCGAGCTGAAGCTGAGGAAAAACCGAGCGCCGAGGAAGCGTCTCAGCCGGCAGGGCTGGAGCGCGCCGCCGAGGAGCACGAGCACGTTCCTTACAGCAGCAAGGTGAAGCAGCGCTCCACGCCGATCGTCTTCGGCAAGACGATCAAGGACCGTACGCCCTGGGGCAGTCTGTGGGTGACGCTGAACTACGACGGCAACGAGCCGTTCGAAGTGTTCGCCTCGCTGGGCAAGAGCGGTTCGGAGCTGAAAGCCATGACCGAAGCGATCTCGCGCGTGATCTCCATCGGCCTGCGTTCGGGCTGTCATCTGGAGGATTTCATCGGCACGCTGCGCGGCATTTCCGGCAAGGAATACTGGATGTTCGACTGCGACGACGACGAAATGGTGCGTTCGATCCCCGACGCCGTGGCGCTGCTGCTGCAGAAACTGATCGAACAACGGAGCGGCGCGGCGGCGAAGGGCGCGGGCGAGCCGCGCAGCGAACTGATCTGCCCCGAATGCGGCGCGCCGATGGAAATGGTAGCCGGCTGTGCCTATTGCTTCAGCTGCGGCTATTCGCCCTGCAAATAAAAGAATACAATGAGCTTTTCCTGTCGAATCTGGAAAACTGTGCTATGATTCGATGGAAAAACTCTTTTGAGTTCCGTCTTTGAAAAGCGCCGCCGAAGGCTCGAAAGAGGCTCGGCGGCGCTTTGTTTTTTGAAACGATTTTTTTGAGCGGAGGCCTTTCGATGACGGAAAAGAAAACGATACAGTTCGACGATCTGCTTCATTTCAAGTTCCTTTCGTGCCCGCGGCTTTCGCCGGACGGCGCGCTGGCGGTCTATCAGGTCGCCCAAGCCGACCTCGAAAAGGACGGCTACGACACCAACCTATGGCTGTACGACTGCGGCGCGGGGCGCAGCCGTCAAATCACGTTCTCTAACGCGGACAAAACCGCGCGCTGGACGCCGGACGGCAAAGCGCTGGTCTTCACGTCGAAACGCGACGCCACGCTGGAGAAGGACGCGACGGCGCTCTACCGGCTGGAACTCGGCGGCGGCGAAGCCCGCCGGCTGGGCGTCGTGCCGCTGCCCGTGAACGACCTGTGGCCGCTGGCGGACGGCAAAATTCTGCTCAACGCGGTGTACACGCCGGAAGAGTCGAATCCCGAGAACGCCCAGTACAAAGTTTACACGCAGATCCCGTTTTGGCAGAACGGCAAGAACTTTACCGGTCAGCGCCGCAGCGCCCTGGCGCTGTGGGATCCCCGTTCCGGCGAGCTCAGGCGCCTCACACCCGACCGCATGGACGTGCTCGACTGCACACTGCCGCCCTGCGTCGGCGCGGCGCTGCTGGTGGCCGAAGAGTACGAAAAGGTCAAGCCGCTGTGCAACCACGTTTGGCGTCTTGATCTCGAAAGCGGCGCGATGGACCGTCTCAGCGAGGGGCTCGAGTACAGCTTCAAGACGGCCGGCTGGAGCGGCGAGCGCGTCATCGTCCTCGCCAGCGACATGAAGCGTTACGGCATGAACGAGAACGCCCAGGTCTTCGAGCTGAAGGACAAAAAACTGACCTGCCTGACGCCGGATCTCGACACCAGCTTCCACAACAGCATGGTCGGCGATTGCCGTTACGGCGTAGAAACGCAGTACGGCCTGATCGACGACGACGGTCTATATTACATTTCCACGCAGGGGGCGAGCAGCCAGATCCACTTCAACGATCTGAACGGACACGACCGCAGCCTGACGCCCGGTCTGCTTTCGGCCGACTGTTTCGACGTGCGCGGCGGGCGCGTCCTCGCCGTCGGCTTCCGGGGTCTGCAGCTGCAGGAACTGTACGTCGCCGAAAACGACGGCGAAACGCAGCTGACGCATCATAACGACTCTTTCATGGCGCAGTTCCAGCTTTCTCAGCCCGAACACTATACGGTGGACAACGGCGAGGGGCTGATGATCGACTGCTGGTACATGAAGCCCGTGGGCGCCGAACCGGGCAAAAAATATCCGACGATCTTCGACATCCACGGCGGCCCCAAGGCGACGTACGGCGCGCTGTATTTCCACGAGGCTCAGTGCTGGGCGGCGCTCGGCTACACGGTGATCTTCTGCAATCCGCGCGGCAGTGACGGGCGCGGCAACGAGTTCGCGGACATCCGCGGCTTCTACGGCGTCAAAGACTATCAGGACTTCAACGCCATGCTCGACTGGGCGGTCACGCATTTCGACTTTATCGATGCGGAGCGCCTGGGCGTGACCGGCGGATCGTACGGCGGCTACATGACCAACTGGATGATCTCGCACAGCGACCGCTTCAAATGCGCGGCCTCGCAGCGCGGCATCTGCAACTGGATCTCCTTTGACGGCGTCAGCGACATCGGCTGGTATTTCGGCGTCGACCAGCAGGGCGGCAGCGGTCCGCTGACCGATCTCGAAGGCGCGTGGAAGGCGTCGCCGCTCAAGTACGTGGGGAACGTGAAGACGCCGACGCTGTTCATTCATTCCGCGGAGGATCGCCGCTGCCCGGACGAGCAGGCGTTCCAGTTCTACACGGCCTTGCAGGTCCTCGGCGTGGAGGTTCGGCTGTGCTATTTCCTCGGCGAGAATCACGAACTGAGCCGCTCGGGCAAACCGCGCAGCCGTCTGGCCCGTCTGCGCGAGATCACCGACTGGATGGACCGTTTCCTGAAAAAATAGGACGCGCCGGATTGCTCGCAGCGCCCTGCAAACTCTGTTAGTGCTTTTTATCAAGAAATAGTATAAATACTATACATTGTGGTATGTTAATATTTTCTATCAAGAACCAGCATTAAAACGAATCTCCCGTTTCGCGAGATGCGCGCGAAACGGGAGATTCGCTATTTCTTGGAGGGCTTTCGTGTCGCCAGAAACAATTTTATGAAGATGCAAACCGGGAAAAGAGGCGCGATCGACAGCAGAGGGGAGACAAAAAAGAAAATGTAGGCGGCAAGCAAAAACAGAAACGCAATCACTGAAATCCAGAACGCATCGATATTCTTCTGCGTACTTTGCGGTTTCATGGCCATGAAGCCGAGAATCGAGAAAACGATCAGCATGACGAAGAGAACGATCATCGCATAGGGTTTGGCCGCTGAAATATTCATGAGCAGATGCCTCCGGGATTTTCTACATTCTTTGCCTTGACAGGCTTCGAGACCATGATAGTATAGACTCGTTCTTTTGCTCTTTTCCAAATCTTACCATGAAAATATGAAACGAGGAAGTTATCGGGTTCATCATCCGACGACTTTCTGAAAGGATGATAAAATGACGCGGCCGGAGAAATGCAGCGCGTTGATATTGGCTGCCGGCAAGGGAACGAGAATGCAGAGCGCGGTTCCCAAGGTGATGCAGCCTCTCCTCGAAGAGCCGATGCTTTACTATGTTTTACGAGCGCTGCGAGCCGCCGGCATCGACGACATCGCCGTTGTGGCCGGACACGGAGGGCAACACGTCGAGGCGTGGCTCGCACAGAATGCCCCCGACGCCAAAGTGATCTGGCAGAAAGAGCAGCTTGGCACGGGGCATGCGGTCATGACTGCTGTCGATTGGATTAGAGAGCGGGACCGCATTTTGGTCGTGAACGGCGATATGCCGATGATCACCGAACAAGAGATCGGATCTTTTCTTGATCATGCGGACGCGGCGGACGCGGCGTTCATGACCTGCGATCTGGACGAGCCGGCTTCCTACGGGCGCGTCGTCAGGAGCGGGAGCGGCGTCCGCATCGTGGAGGCAAAGGACGCGTCGCCTGAGCAGCTGCGCATATCCGAAATAAACGCCGGCGTCTACGTGTTCGCTGTTCCCACGCTTCTTGAGGGGCTTTCCGGCTTGACGCAGAACAACAGTCAACGAGAATATTACATTGTCGATCTCATTTCCTGGGCCTGCCGTCGCGGCCTGAACGTCGTTCCGGTGAAACTCGGTGCCGAGAATCTCGCCGGCGTGAACAATCCGCTCGAGCTTGCCGCGCTTTCGCTGAAAATGCGGGACCGCCTTCTCGCGGCGTGGATGCTCAAAGGGGTAAAATGCGTTGACCCGAGCACGGCGTGGGTCTCGCCGCGGGTCGTGTTTCACGGCGAGGCGTTCCTTTCCCCGAACGTTCAGATCTGGGGATGCAGCGAGATCGGCGCGGGCTGCCGCCTCGGCTCGGGAACGATCCTCCGCCGCTGCATACTGAAGGACAACGTGCAGTGTCTCGGCTATGTGGTCGCCGAAGATATCGTTGCGGAAGAAAACGTGAAGATGGGGCCTTTCTGTTTCTTGCGGGACGGCACGCATCTTCTGCGGGATTCTTTTGCCGGAAAATTCGTCGAGATCAAAAACAGCGAGATCGGCGCAGGGACGAAAGTTCCTCACCTGAGCTATATGGGGGACGCCGTGATCGGCGCGGAAACCAATATCGGCGCGGCATCCGTCACATGCAACTACGACGGTGTCAATAAAAACAAAACGCGGATCGGGGATCGCTGTTTTATCGGCAGCGACACGATGTTCGTCGCCCCGGTGAACATCGGCGACGGCGCCGTGATCGGCGCCGGGTCGGTCATCACTCGGGACGTCCCCGCGGGCGCGCTCGCCGTGGCGAGAAATCGTCAGGTCGTGCGCGAGGGATGGGCACAAAGAAAAAAGGCTGAGCGCGAAAAAAATATGGAGGCTTGAAAGATGATGTCGAGCGAGAGGCAGATCATGGTTATTTCCGGTACCGCTCATCCCGAGTTCGCGGAGAAAGTGAGCCAGGAGCTGGGAATCAGGCTGGCGAACGTTACCCACTACAACTTCGCCGACGGAGAGGTGGGCTTCCGCATCGAAGAGAGCGTCCGCGGCGCAGACGTGTATGTGATCCAGCCAACGTGCAAGCCCGTCAACGACAACCTGATGGAACTGCTGATCATGGTCGACGCGCTGAAGAGAGCCTCCGCGGGAAGGATCAACCTTGTCATGCCCTATTTCGGTTATGCCCGTCAGGATCGTCAGGCCAAAGGGCGGGAGCCGATCTCGGCAAAGCTGGTCGCGAATATGATCGAGCACGCCGGCACCGACCGCGTCGTTACGGCGGACCTGCACGCGCGGCAGATCCAGGGTTTCTTTGACATTCCCGTGGATCATCTTTTGGGCGTGCCGCTTCTGGCCGGCTGGTTCAAAGAGCACCTTATCGGCGATCAAGACACCAGTCAATTCGTCGTCGTATCGCCCGACGCCGGCGGGGTCGTCCGCGCCCGGAAACTGGCGACGCTTCTGAAAGCGGAGATTTCCATCGTCGATAAACGCCGCCGTCACGACATGGCCAATATTTGCGAGGTCATGGAAATCATCGGCACCGACGTGGCCGACAAAACGTGCATTATCATCGACGATATGATCGATACGGCCGGCACCATCGTCAACGCGGCCAAAGCGTTGGAAAGCCTGGGCGCCAAGGAAGTCTACTGTTCGGCGACTCATGGCCTGCTCTCCGGCCCCGCCATCGACCGTCTCAGCGACGACGCCGTCACAAAAGTCGTTGTGACCGACACGATCCCATTGCCAGCGGAAAGGAAATTGGATAAAATAGTGCAAGTGTCCATGGCCCCGGTTTTTGCCGAGGCTATTCGAAGGATTCACACTGATGGGTCGGTGAGCGATCTTTTTGAGTGATTTCGGACCCGCCATTGTAAATAATTTTTTTGAGGAGGCTCTTTGTATTATGTCAGAAGCAGTTCAGATTGTTCTTGAGAATCGCGAGGATTCAGGTTCGGCGTATTGCGGCCGTTTGCGCAAGGAAGGCTTTCTCCCCGCCGTCGTCTACGGACCGGCCCTTGACCAGACCTACTCCGTTAAGGTGGAGACCAAAACGATGCTGCCCTACCTTATGTCCGACGATGTGAAGAAGACCGTCTTTGCCGCAAAACTTCCCAACGGGGAAGTGAAAAACTGCGTGATCAAGTCCGCCACGAAGAATTACGCCACGGACCGGCTGCTGCACATCGACTTTTACTGCGCGAACGAATAAGCACTTGCGCCTCATTGCAGGGCTTGGCAATCCCGGCACGGATTACGCTTTGACGCGGCATAATGTCGGCTGGGATGTGATCGACTGTCTCGTAAATCGCCTGCGGGCCGGCGAGCCGTCGACAAAGTTCGGCGGCGCCTGTTGGGGGCCGTTGAATGTCGGCGGCGAACGGGTCGTGTTTCTCAAACCCTATACGTACATGAACAACAGCGGCGTAGCCGTGGGGGAGATCGCCCGTTTCTACAAGATCGAGCCGAGGAATATCCTCGTGGTCGTGGACGATATCAACCTGCCGCTGGGACGTATGAGGATTCGTTCGAAAGGCTCCGCCGGGGGGCATAACGGGTTGAAATCCGTCATCGCCCATCTTAACAGCGGGGATTTTCCGCGTCTGCGCCTCGGCGTCGATCCCTGCCCGCCGCGCTACGATATGGCCGCTTGGGTGACGGGGCGTTTTTCCGCTGACGATCGCCGCGTCATTGACAGGTCAATCGAAAAAGCTTCAGCTTTTTGTCTGGAGTGGTGTTCGTCTGACGCAGAAAAACTTATGAACCGCGTGAACAGTTGTGATGTACGTTCTGTAAACGGCGAAGCATGACGCTTTCGCCGTTTTTTGTTTATGATCGCTATAAGCGAAAGGGAGGTGACGAACTCTGACTTCTCGCTTAAGTGACGTCGATTCTCGGCTTTGGGCGCGCGGAGCGTCGGTCGGCATTCCTCTGGAAGGCGCCGGGCTGGCGTGTTCCCTGCGCGGATGTGAAAAGGTTCTTGTTCTTGTGCCGACGCGCCAGGAGGCGCTGACTCTGGACTCTGATTTGAAAGTGCTGGGGGTCGAAAGCCGTCTGCTCGAAGAGCCCCCTTTGGACCGCGAGAAGCTGCGGAACGGGGATTCGTTTCTGCGGCGCGGCCATACGCTTTCGGGATGGCTCAATGCAAGGAGCGGGATGTTGGTGGCCACTCCGGGAGCGTTGCTCACGCCGTTTCGCTTCGGCAAAGTGGGATTGACTTTGGCGGCCGGCAAACGTTTGGGACGGGATACACTCACGTCTTGGCTTGCCGAAAACGGCTATCGGCGGGCGGAGTTGGTATGGCAGCCCGGCGAGTTTGCGGTTCGCGGCGGTATCGTCGATTTTTTCGATCCCTCCGAAAAGGCGCCGCTGCGCGTCGAGTTTTTTGACGAGGACGTGGAATCGATCCGCTTTTTTCAACCCCGCTCGCAGAGGAGCTTTCAAAATCTGCCGCATTTCATTGTGCGCAGCGTCAATCACAGCGAAGACGAACAGCGCGAAAGAGCCTGGGGCAGTTACGGAACGCTGCTGGTCCAGCCCCGCAGGCTCGAGGACGGCTTTGCGGCTTTTTGCGAGCTCTACAACGCGCTTGTCGACGAAAAGCAGCGGCTTGCGCCCGACGCGTTCGAAAGGTTTTTGCTGGACACGGGGCGTCTGCCGCGGTTGAGAGTATCGGCTCCCGGGGAGGGCGTTCACCAGGACGCCCTTGATTTCGGCGTCGTTCCTTATTTCCGGGGCGATCTGAGAGCGGCCCGCGCGTACGTCGACAGCCATCTGCAGGCGGGATTCAAGATCCATATCACCAGCCGCAACTTGACCGGAAGTTCATTTCCCGAGCAGGTCTCTTTCCAGCAGGGCAGCAGTTTAAGCGGCGGTGTCGTGGTGAAAGACCGGAACGAGATCTGGATTTCCGACGCGGAACTTTTCGGCATCAACGAAGTTGCCGAAGAAGAGGTCAACCACGGCATGCCTTTGGACCTTGAGGCGAGCTTGAAGAAGGACCAGTGGGTCATCCACGAAAAATATGGCGTCTGCCAGCTTGAGGGGACATCGGTCGAGAATTTTGGCGGCCAGAATTACGAAACCATCGTTCTGCGGTTCGCCGACAACGAAAGACTGATTATCCCTACCGCTGAGCTTTTCCGCCTCACCCCATGGAATGGTAACGGCGTCCCCGAGCTCGACAGCCTCAAGTCGAAGCGCTGGCGTTCGGCGTGGAAAAAAGCGGAAGCGCAGATCGAAGCGGAAGCGCAAGGGCTCCTGAATCTCTACGCCCAGCGCGAACTGGCCGAGGGGCGAGCTTTTGGACGCGACGGCGACCTGCTGAAACGCTTCGAAGAGAGCTTTCCCTACAAAGAAACCGTCGATCAGCTCCGGGCGATCCGCGACGTCAAGCACGACATGGAACGCCGCTGGCCTATGGACCGCCTCATTGTCGGAGACGTCGGTTACGGCAAAACCGAGGTTGTGCTGCGCGCGGCGGTCAAAGCCGTCGAAAATGGCGCGCAGGCGGCGATTATTGCGCCGACAACGGTTTTGGCCCTCCAGCATTATCGCACCTGCGTCGCCAGAGTGGGCGAACTTCCGATCCGCGTCGAGCTGCTTTCGCGAATGATCCCCAAGAAAAAGCAGAAGGAAATTCTCGACGAAACGGCAAAAGGACGCGTCGACATCCTGATCGGCACCCATCGCCTTTTTCAGGACGACATTCAATTCAAAGACTTGGGACTGCTGATAATCGACGAAGAACACCGTTTTGGCGTCAAACACAAAGAGCGGCTGAAAGTGGCGCATCCCGGGCTGGACGTGCTTTCTCTTTCGGCGACGCCGATTCCCAGAAGCCTTTCCATGGCTCTGCGCGGCATCCGGGACATTTCCGTGATCGCCACTTCGCCGCGAGGGCGCGGCGAAGTCTTTACCGTGACCTCCCGATGGGATCCCAGTCTGGCGCATGACGCGGTTCTCCGCGAGCTCATGCGAGGCGGACAGGTATACTATCTGCATAATCGCATCGACGACATAGAACAGATCGCGGCGCGTCTTGCCAACCTTTTCCCCGGACACCGCACGGCCGTTGCTCACGGGCAAATGGGAGAGCGCGAGCTCGAGAAGACGATGAACGAGTTCTATGACGGCAGAATTGAAATCTTGGTGTGCACGACGATCATCGAAAGCGGGCTTGACGTGCCGCGGGCCAACACGCTGATCGTCGACGACGTCAGACGCCTTGGCCTGGCGCAGATGCATCAGATACGCGGCCGCATCGGGCGACGCAGCGAGAACGCTTACGCCCTGTTTTTTTATGAATCCGAAGAAAGCGGCGGCCAGACCCGCGAACGCCTTGAAGCCCTGGGCGCCGTCGGCTCGCAGAATGGCGGCTATCAACTGGCGCAGCGTGACCTCGAGATCCGCGGGGCGGGCGAGATCCTCGGAACGGAACAGCATGGCTTTAAGGAGCGCATCGGCTATACCCTTTACTTGAAAAAATTGAAGGAGCGCGTCGACCAGCTGCGAGGGATCGGAATAAAGCCCGCGCTGGTCGATGTGGGCATGCCGCTGGTGATTCCTGTGGAATATGTCCCGCAGATGGATCTGCGCATCGGGTTGTACAGGCGTTTGTTATCCCCCTTGAGCGCTCAGGAATACGAGGAAATGCGGGCGGAACTTCTTGATCGGTATGGGCCTCTGCCCGAGCAGGTTCAAGGGCTACTTGACGCGGCTCTGGTCCGCGGCGAAGGCGGGGCTCTCGGGATCGAGAAGCTCCGGGTCTCGAAGGCGCTCGTCGCTCTTGAGGGTCCCTTGAGGGAAGGTGCCTTCCTGCCTCCGCGCTGGATCGTAAAAAGCGGCGCGCGCCTCGGCATTGGCGGCGTCAACGGACTGCATGCCGTTGCCGGGGAGTTGATGAAAAAAGTCGTTCCCCGGGCGTGATATTTCTTAATTTGAGGAGGCAAAAAATGGACAAGGAGCCCGGTCGTTTTTCCGAACTCATAGAGACCATGAAAAAACTGCGCTCTCCGGGCGGCTGTCCCTGGGATCGCAAACAGGATTACGAGTCCCTCCGTCCGCATATCATCGAAGAAGCCTACGAGTTGGTAGACGCCATTGAGCGCCGCGAGGCCGAGGGGAACATGAAACATGTCCTTGAAGAATGCGGGGATTTGCTGCTTCAGGTGATTTTTATCGGCACCATAGCAGAGGAAAAAGGCGATTTTTCAATCGACGACATTCCGAGGATCATAACCGAGAAGCTCATTCGCCGTCATCCTCACATTTTTGGCGGAGCGTCGGCCGAGGCACACCAGAGCGCCCCGACCGGCTGGGAGGAAATAAAACGTCAGGAGCGCCAGGCGGAACAGACACGGGACGTTTCCGTTCTGACGGGAGTGCCGCGCCGTCTGCCCGCTCTGGCGAAGGCTTACAGGATTCAAGAGAAAGCCGCCGGCGTAGGATTCGATTGGCCTCAGGGAGAACAGACGCCGGTCGTGGAGAAGATCAGGGAAGAGCTTGCCGAAGTCTGCGAAGTCCTCGACGCCGATAAAAAACAGGAGCTCGCCGGGGAAATCGGCGATCTTCTGTTCGCGGTCGTGAACCTTTCACGGCGCTGCGGCGTTGACCCGGACTTGGCTTTGTCAAGGACGAATGCAAAATTCGAACGTCGGTTCCGTTATATCGAGACGCAAATCGAGCAGCATGACAAAAAATGGTACGATCTTTCATTGAACGATTTAATATATTTATGGAATCAAGCGAAGAAAGCTTCCTTGTGATATAGTAGTCGCATTGGCAAATATTCTCGAACAAAAGCAAAAATTGAAATATATCCGTAGGAGGGAATTTACATGGTTTCAAAGAAAGCGCATTCTTCAGCCGCCGTCGGGGATGAAAAGGCGGACATCCAAAAGAAAATGCCGCCGGCCGAAGAGTCTGCCGCACGGGAAATCACCCGCGAGATTTCCGAAACGCGCAGGGTGGAGATCACTGAAACGGTGCTCCGCGATGCTCATCAGTCGCTGATGGCTACGCGCATGTCCCTTGATGACATGCTGCCGGTACTGGATCAGATGGACGAGATCGGCTATCACTCTTTAGAAGTTTGGGGGGGAGCGACCTTCGACGCCTGCATGCGTTTCCTCAACGAAGATCCCTGGGAAAGGCTGCGCACGCTGAAGAAGCATTTCAAGAAGACCAAGCTGCAAATGCTTTTGAGAGGGCAGAATCTCGTGGGATACCGCCATTACGCTGACGATACCGCCAAAGAATTTGTGAAGCGGGCGGTCGGCAATGGCATTGACATCATCAGGATTTTCGACGCGCTGAACGACCTCCGCAACCTCGAAGTGACGGCTGCCCAGACTAAGGCGGAAGGAGCGCACCTTCAGCTCTGCATCGCCTATACTACGTCTCCGGTGCATACGGTAGAGGCCTTTGTGAAACTGGCTTCGCAGATGAAAGACCTTGGCGCCGATTCGATTTGCATCAAGGACATGGCCGGATTGTTGACGCCGACGGCTGCCAAGGAACTGGTCCATGGCATCAAACGGGCGACGGCGCTGCCGATCCAAGTGCATTCGCATTATACGTGTGGCCTCGCAGGATTGGCTTATTACGCCGCGATCGAAGCCGGCGCCGACGTCATCGATTGCGCTCTGTCTCCCTTCTCGATGGGGACCAGTCAGCCGTGCACCGAGACCTTTGTGGCCGCTCTTGCCGGCAGCCAGTGGGACACGGGGCTCGATATTCGCCAAGTGACGCCGATTTCCAATCATTTCAAGAAGATACGCGCGAAATACGACAAAATCTTCGTAAAGGTTCAGGGCGCGAATACGGATATTCTGCTTGCGCAGATTCCCGGCGGCATGTATTCGAATCTCGTCAATCAGCTGAAAGAAGCCGGGCAGCAGGATAAACTGCCGCAAGTCCTGGAGGAAGTCCCTTATGTCCGCGCGGCCATGGGGTATCCGCCTCTGGTGACGCCAAGCAGCCAGATTGTCGGCACGCAGGCGACGCTTAACGTGCTTTCCGGGGAACGGTGGAAAATCATTCCCAAGGAAGTGTATAATCTCTTCAAGGGAATGTATGGTCAGACGCCCGCGCCGATGGACCCGGAAATCCAGAAAAAAGTTCTTGGCGGAGACAAGCCTATTACCTGCCGTCCTGCCGATCTTATCGAGCCGGAGCTGGAAAAGGCCCGAAAAGAAGTTGCGTCGTGGATCACCCAGCCCGAGGACGTGCTGACCTATGTGCTTTTCCCGGCGGTTGCCAAGGATTTTCTGGTGAAGAAGTACGCCCGTGAAACGATGACCGATATCGGCCTGAACGAGTTCGTGGATGGTTCCGCGTATCCCGTGTAAGAGCCGAGGAGTTCGCGGTATTTGCATTCGGAAATCGGAAAAACTCTATAAAAAAGGAGGGGCGGCTTTTCCGTCCCTCCATGCTGTGTTTGTTGTATGAAACTTTCACGCGGGGAAGCGGGGGAGGTATTACCATAGACCGAGTCTATACAATGCAGTTGGAATGTTCTGACCCCGCGCTGTTGATGAGAATCTGCGGGCAGGACGATGAAAACCTCGAATTTCTCGAGTCAAAGCGAAAGGTCCGCATTTTCAGGCGGGGAGAATTGATCACCGTCGCCGGGGACGAAGAAAAAAACGTACGCCAGGCCCATGCCTTTTTGTCGCAGATACGCGATGCGGCACAAAATGGCCATCAGTTCCGCCTGCAAGATTTTCGCTATATGCTTGAAACTCTGCACAAGAACGGTCACGTCGATGTCGCTTCGCTCTATTCGGAACTGCTTTGCATCACTTACCGGGGCAAGCCTATCAGGCCGCGTACCGCCCGGCAGCTTGAATATGTCAAGGCGATGGAGAAGAACACGGTGATTTTCGGCATTGGACCGGCAGGAACGGGGAAAACCTACCTTGCGGTCTGTCAGGCCGTAAATCAGCTTAAAACCGGAAGCGTCAACCGCGTCATTCTCGTGCGGCCGGCAGTCGAGGCGGGCGAAAGTCTGGGCTTTTTGCCCGGCGATCTTCGTGAAAAGGTGGAACCGTACCTCCGCCCGTTATATGACGCTTTTTTTGAACTTCTTTCCCCCGAAAAATTCGCCCGTTACGCCGACAAAGGAATCATTGAAATCGCCCCTCTTGCTTACATGCGGGGGCGGACCCTCAACGACAGTTTTGTCATCCTCGACGAGGCTCAAAATACAACGCCTGAACAGATGAAGATGTTTCTGACTCGCATCGGCTTCGGTTCCAAGGCGGTCATCACCGGCGATCTCACTCAGGTTGACCTGCCCAACGGCAAGCAGTCGGGACTGAGGCTCGTTCAGGGGATCCTCAAAGATATCGAAGGGATTTCTTTTATTCACCTGCAAAATGAAGACGTGGTGCGGCACGAAATTGTCCAAAAAATTGTTGCTGCCTATGATCAATATGAGGCATCACAGAAGAGATAACGGCGAGGAAACGGACGATGAATATTGATCAGCTGGACCGGACTCAATGGAGGAAGCTCTTCCAAAGCTCCTGCAAGTACATCGTGAAGCTCCTGCCTTACGCGATTGCGGCTTTTGTGGCGATGGTCGTCGTACAGGTACGATGGTACACGGTTGATTCCGACTCTTACTTTATTTCCGGTGCGACCGCTCAGCGAACGTATTACGCCGTTCGCGACATGAACTACGACGACAACGAAGCGACGGAAAGGCTGCGCGCGGAAGTCGCCGACGGAATCATCGGGGTCGTCGTCAAGGGGCATATGAAAAGCGAAGTCGGTTTCGACGATGAATGCGAGATCCTCTTGAATCGGCCGCTCGACGACAGAATTTTGCCCAAAGAACTCCGTGAGCTCTTGGATGCTGCGTCTCTGGACACACGGGAGCAGATTGTCGCTACCGTGCGCTCGATCCATGACGATCTTCAGCGCAACATGAATTTGTCTGCGGACGAAAAGGATGAGTTCATATGGCAGCGCATCGGTCTGGTGGAGACGAACCCTTCTTCCGCAAACATCATTTATCAGATTCTCGTCGGACTGTCCGAAGGTGATCAGAAAGTCGATCCCGATCTGACGGAGCGTATAAAATCGCTGGCGGCCTCCGATATCGAACAGACCAAGCACATATTTTATGCCGGCGACCGGATCGTCAACAAAGGGGAAATCGTGACGCCGCAGCTTGCGAGGATCCTGAAACTCCAAGGGTATCCCGAGGGGCGTTTCCCGATGACGTCCCTTGTCTTCGCCGTCATCGTGGCCTGCATAAGCGTTCTGTGGATCCGCAAGACCATGACCCACGTTTTTATAAGCACGACGTATCATGGAGACTGGACTTATTCGTTCTTTCTGTTGTTGTTGGGTTGGCT